>NZ_PDHT01000036.1:0-38499 GCF_002917135.1 Methylobacterium sp. V23 | reverse complement strand
GGGCCGATCCGATGAAGCCGCAGCCGCCCGTCACCAAGATGCGCATGGGATGAAAGGTCTCTCGTGAAGGCGATCGGGGGGACGATCCGACGCGTGGGTGATGCCGCGTGACCGGCGCCGGCCGTGCCGTCCGCCGCAAGAATCGTGCGCTGCAAGAGCTTCAGAAAAGCGGCGGAAGATCGGCCAGGCGCGGGGCGATCCGGTCCTTGGCCGAGAGCTGGGCCTGCGCCTCGCTCACCGGCCACGCGATGCCGAGCGCCGGATCGTTCCAGAGCAGGCCGCCATCGTGCTCGGGGCTGTAGACCCCGCCAGCGACCTTGTAGGCCACCATGGTGTCGGGTTCCAGGGTGCAGAAGCCGTGCCCGAAGCCGACCGGAATGTAGAGCTGCTCGCCGGCTTGCGCGTCGAGGCGCACGGCCACGTGCCGGCCGTAGCTGGGCGAGGCGCGCCGCAGGTCGACGGCGACGTCCAGGATGGCCCCCGCGAGCACCCGGACCAGCTTGGCCTGGGCCATGGGAGGGCGCTGGAAGTGCAGGCCCCGCACCGTGCCGCGCGGGGCGGAAAAGGACTGGTTGTCCTGGATGAACACATCCGCGATGCCGGCGCGCGCCAGGATGTCCGCCCGGTACGTCTCGCAAAACCAGCCCCGCGCATCGCCGAAGCGCGTGGGCACCACCCGCCGGACCGCCGGAATCTCCGTCTCAATCACCTGCATGCTCGGGGGACCTCAAGATCGGGAAGCTGGACGACCTTGGCAAGTGTGGATCCCGGCCTGTCAAGGATCGGAGGGGATTTTCGATGGGGCCGCGATGCGTCTGAGCCGTCTCGAGCCCGCGGCCCTGTTTCCGACACAGGACTTCGCGAGAGGGGACGGCGTTTGATGTTGACGGACGACCGCCTCAGCGCGGGGGATGGTCCGGACGGAAAGTATCGATGATCGCCATTCAGATCATATCCGGAACGTTCGGCGCCGGGCCGGGATCTTACGAGTTCGGCGTCTTCGGGTTGCCCGATGGAAGCCTGCGCGGGGTCGAGGACCTGGAGACCTTGACGCTCGCGCCGCCTGAGCAGGTGGTTCCGCGGCGCACCGGTATCACCCGGGGATTGCGGGACGCTCTGGTGGCCACCGGTCCCCTGCCGAACCCGCTCGGCCTCGCCGCGTCTCTCATGCATGCCGGCCTCGATGTCCTCGGGGGCGACGCGCGGCCGACCTGGTCCGTCGAGCTTCGATTCCGGGATGGGGTCCAGGCTCTGGTCCGGACCGATGCCGAGACGGCCGCCCAGATCGAGCGGGACCGTGAGGTGGTGCAGCGCGCCAGCCTGCGCCTGCCTCCACCCCGCTCTGCGGTACCGCCGGACGAGATCCAGCCTCGGATGCCCGCGGTGGCAGAGGGTGAGGCCGCCTCGATCGACGCGTCCGTGCCCGATGGGCAGACCCTGTCCTCCCTCTTCGCTTACGAGAAGCGCGGAGGCCGTGTGCGCCGCCTCTCCAAGGCACTGGACGGCACCTGATCCGCCGCGGTGGAGGGAGATCAGCCCGTGATCGTGCTCACATGGGCCGCGACGACCTTCCAGCCGCCGGGGAAGCGAATCCAGGTCTGGCTCTGGCGTCCGATACGCCCCGGGGCGCTCGACCGGGTGAACAGCGTCATGGCGATTCCGGTATCGGACCCGTAGGTGGTGATGACGGTGTCTCTCAGGTCGCGCGCCAGGCCCTCGGGCGACCGCGCCCGACGGAACGCGCGGATGGCCTCCATCCCGTAGAGGTTCTCGGCCCCACCGTAGCGGATCGTGCGCGCATCATCATGGAACAGGGCCTCCAGCGTCGGCTCATCGTTGCCCACCAGGGCCGCCTCGTAGGCCGCGAAGGCGGCCTCCACCTCGGCCTTCACGGCCGGATCGTCGATGATCATCGCGGTCTCGCTCACAGGTTCGCCACGGGCGCGCGGACGATGCCGTCCCGCTCCAACTGGTGCGCTACGCGAAGGGCGTAAGCCTCGCGCCAAGGAGCGGCGATCACTTGGACGCCGAGGGGCAGGCCGTCGTCCAGGCGCACGGGGACAGCCACCACCGGCAGGCCGACGAAAGAGATCGGCTGGGTGAACACCCCGATATTGGCCCGCACCGGCAGAGTCACCCCGTCGAGGACGAAGGTGGTCTGGCCTGAACGGGGCGCCCGGCAAGGCGTGGCAGGGGCCAGGATCACGTCGACCTCGCGGAACAGTTCGATGACGGCGGCCCGGTACCAGCGGCGGAAACGCTGCGCCCGCTCGACCATCGGGGCCGGGATCATCGCCCCGGCGATCAGCCGGTCGCGTACGGCCGGATCGAAATCCTCCGCCCGGGTCCGCAGGCGATCGAGATGGAGCGCGGCTCCTTCGGCCGCCGTGATGAGGTAGGCCGCCGCCCGCGCACGGGCCGCCTCCGGAATTTCGACGCTGCGCGTGACGCCGAGGGCCCGGGCGATGGCGGCCACCGCCGCGAACGCCTCGGCGTCGCCGCCGCGCGCAAAGTAGCCGCCCGCCACCGCGACGCGCAGGTTCCCCAGCCCGTCGGAGAGGTGAGGCAGAGCCGGCTCTGCGGGTCGCGTCGTGGCCACCGGGTCGTCCGGGTCCGGCCCCTGCATGGCGTCGTAGCTCAGGGCGAGGTCCGTGACGCTGCGCGCCATGGGTCCGACATGGTCGAGGCTGCCGACGAAGGGAAAGCTGCCCGCCCGACTCAGGCGACCGTAGGTCGGTTTGAGGCCGAAGCAGCCGCAGAAGGTGGAGGGGACGCGGATCGAGCCGTTGGTGTCGGAGCCGAGGGCGATCGGCACCAGCCCGGCCCCGACCGCCCCGCCCGAGCCTCCGGACGAGCCGCCGGACATGTGATCGAGATCGTGCGGGTTCCGAGTCGATCCGTCATGGACGTTCTCGCCGGTGAAATCGTAGGCGTATTCGCCCATGTTGAGGCCGCCGACGAGGATCGCGCCCGCCGCCTCGAGCCGGCGCACCAGGGCGCCGTCGCGCTCCGCCGGGGCCCGATCGCGGTTGATCTTCGCACCGGCGCGGGTCGGCAGACCAGCAATGTCGAACAAATTCTTGACCGCGAAGGGCACGCCGGCCAGCGGACCCAGGGGCTCGCCCCGATCGCGGGCCGCATCCAGGACCTCGGCGCGGGCCTGGGCGCGCGGGGCGAGAATGTCCGTGAAGGCATTCACCGCACCGTCGACCCGCGCGATGCGCGCCAGGGTCGCGGCGACGTTCGCGCCGGCGCTGGTCGTCCCATCCCGAAACGCCGCCGCCAGCGCCTCGGCCGTCATCGTGCTCGGATCGTGCATCGTGTCCGGACCGTTCATGCTTCGTAGACCGGGGCGGCATCCACCTCGTCGGGCAGGGAAAACGCGGCCACATGCGCGGCGGCCGCGCGCAGGACCGCGAGGTTGCTTCCGATGGCGCCGATCCAGGCTGGATCGAGGGGGATGGCGAGCAGCCCGGCCGCTGCCTCGATGTAGGCGTCGAGGCCATTGGCCGGTGGATCGTTGCGCTCCGACATGCGCTGTCTCCTAAAGATGTCGCGTCTCCGCGTGAGGGTGATCCCGGCTAAAGGGGGGACTCGGCCGGCCCGGCGAAACAGGATGAGCTGGACGAAGGTGCCGCGTCGTCGGGGCCGGAAGCAAGCGTCAGGCCGGGCGACGGCCCCGGAGCGCGGGCCGGGCCGATCCTGCGGCCTTGCGGCAACGCGCTCCGCAGGCCCGAAGGTTCGGTTCCCCCCGTGTCGGGCGCATCTCAGGATGTGCCGCTCAGGGCTGCGATCACCGCCGCCGAGGAGGCGACCCAGCCGAAGATTCCACCCTGTGCGGCAATCATCGCGAGGCCGACACGATGGAATTCGGGGAAGTAGGAGGCGCAGCCATCCCCGACCGCCACGCAGCGATAGCCGCGGTCGTTGCCCTCTCGGATCGTGGTGTGCACGCAGACCTCGGTGGTGACTCCGCAGACGAGCAGGGTCGCGATGCGGCGGGCGGCCAGGACCGCACCGAGATCCGTGGCGTAGAAAGCGCCCTTCCCCGGCTTGTCGATGACCACCTCGCCCCGCATCGGTGCCAATGCGGGAACGATGCCGTGGCCCGGCTCGCCGCGGATCAGGATGCGGCCCATCGGGCCCGGAGCGCCGATCCGTGCGCTGGGCTCGCCCCGTTCCAGCTTGGCCGGCGGCGCATCGGACAGGTCCGGCTTGTGGCCCTCCCGCGTATGCACGACTAGAAGCCCTGCGCCCCGGGCCGCGGTGAGGACGGCCCGGATCGGCGGCACGGCGGCCTGGAGGAGCGACACGTCGTTGCCCAGGCTTTCACCGAAGCCGCCCGGCTCCAGAAAATCGCGCTGCATGTCGATCACCACCAGCGCGGTCGTCGCCGGATCGATCGTCAGGGGGGCGGGCTCGGCCGCGAGGATGTGGGGCATGCCGGGATACCGGGCCGGAGGAGCGTCGGCGCGACGGATGCAAGGACCGTGCGGCCGCCGCGAATCTGCGGATGATGATGGCGGCAGGATCGACGATGGGCACGCCTGAATTCTTCGCGATGCGGCATCGTTCCGATGCAGGCCGGGGACCGTTCCGGCGCTGTACCCAGCCTCGCACTGCAGGGGGCGATGCCAAGGAGCGAGGCCGACGTGCGGCGCGGCGGACGCGCCTGCGATGTTTCCGGGCCTCCGTGGGCTTCCGGGACTCCGTCGTCCTGCCGGCGTGTTCGTCACCGCGCTTTCGGACGGCGCGGGTTAGGGGAAGGGCGCGGGTTTCCCCCGTTGCCCTGCCCTGCCGCCGCCGGCCGCGTCTCGGAGTGTTGCGGAATTACGCCAGTCACCCGCGACCCCTTTGCGGCGATCGCCCCTGGCACATCGGTTGCTGCGATGCCGGCAACTGGGCGTCCAAGCCCTTGGGGGACGTTATGACCATCACAGCATTTCTAAGACCCCTGACGGCTGTCGCCCTGGGCCTGGCCACCCTCACGCCCGCCCTGGCCGCCGACCTCGACAAGAGGCCTCCGGCCGCCCCGCCGGAGGGTCCGTCCTCGTTCTTCCTGTTCTCGGACACCCAGGTCAGCTACCGCTACCAGTTCCCCGCGGCCAACCCGGGCAGCCAGGTCCAGCGCGCCGATGGCAGCTTCCGCAACCAGGATGCTCCCAAGCACATCCTCAACATCTCGCACGCCGATGCCTGGGCGTACGGGACGAACTTCTTCTCCCTCGACATCCTCAAGTCGGGCGCCCAGTTCCCGGCCGGCACCACCGACGGCTTCGGCGTGCCGACCTTCTCCGATTCTGGAAACACCGAGGCCTACGGCCTCTACCGCGGCACCCTGAGCCTGAACGCGCTGACCGGCACCAAGGCCTTCGTCGTGCCAGGCCTCATCAAGGACGTCTCGCTCGCCTTCGGCTTCGACGCCAACGCCCAGAACGACGCCTTCGGCTCGAAGAAGCGCGACGTGGTGGGCGGTCTGAACTTCGCCTTCGACGTCCCGGTCGGCTTCCTCAACGCCTCGGTGCAGGCCTACAAGGAGTGGAACCGCAACGGCTTCAACGTGGCGCCCAACCGCGACGTCAGCTTCGACACCGTGCCCGAGTTCGAGATCGTCTACAACTTCCCGCTGACCTTCACGGGCCTGCCCCTGAGCATCGCCGGCTTCAACAACATCGTCCTACCCAAGGGTCGGGGCGTGAACGATCCGGGGGCGTTCGCCTTCAACCCGAAAACGGGCCTGGAATTCCTCTCGCGGACCAACTTGGTTCTCGATGTCGGCAAGCTGATCTACGATCAGCCCAACCGGGTCGATGTGTTCATCGGGTTCCAGTACTGGCACAACAAATTCGGTAACATCGAGCGGGCGGACTTCAAGGGCACGGAGGAGAAGAGCTTCCTGGCCGGCGTGGCCTTCCACGTGTTCTAGAAGCCCGGTGTCGCGCTTCGACCGATCCCTCGATCACGATGCATGATGCCCGCACGGGACGGCAGCCGATGCGAGCCCAGGGAGATAACGGACGATATGGTCGAGTCCAGCCCATCGAAGCGCCTCTGGATCCGCAATCCTCTGGCGATCCTGGCACCAGAATCCGGCGGTGGCCTCGTCGTCGAGGGCTCCCGCATCGTCGAGCGGGTACGGGCCGGGGCGACGCCCGCTGCGCCCGTGGACGAGACCTTCGACGCCGGCCGCCACGTGGTCATCCCAGGTCTCGTCAACACCCACCACCACTTCTTCCAGACGCTGACCCGCGCCCATCCGGTGGCGATCAACAAACCGCTCTTTCCGTGGCTGAAGGCGCTCTACACCGTCTGGGACAGGATCACCCCCGAGGCGTTCCGGCTGGCGACCCGGCTCGCCTATACCGAGCTGCTGCTCTCCGGCTGCACCACGGCCGGTGATCACCACTACCTCTTTCCCAAGGGGCTGGAATCCTCCGTCGACATCCAGGTCGAAGAGGCCGGGCCGGTCGGGATCCGCGCCTTCGTCACCCGCGGCTCGATGAGCCTGTCCGAGCGCGACGGCGGACTGCCGCCCGAATGTCTGACCCAGGACGATGACACCATCCTGGCCGACAGCGAGCGGGTGCTGCGCCTGTTCCACGACCCCAAGCCCGGCGCGATGGTACAGATCGGGCTGGCCCCCTGCTCGCCTTTCAACGTGACGAAGCGGCTGATGCGCGAGAGCGCGGCGCTGGCCGAGCGCCACGATTGCCGCCTGCACACCCATCTCGGCGAGACGCTGGACGAAGACCGCTACTGCGTCGAGCTGTTCGGCCAGCGCCCGGTGGATTACCTCGAGGAGGTGGGCTGGATGGGCTCGCGCACCTGGCTTGCCCACGGCATCCACTTCAATGACGCCGAGGTGAAGCGTCTCGGGGCGGCCGGCGTCGGCGTATGTCACTGCCCGACCTCGAACATGACGCTGGCCTCCGGCCAGTGCCGGACCTGCGAGCTGGAGGCCGCCGGCAGCCCCGTCGGCCTCGGAGTCGACGGTTCAGCCTCGAACGACAGCTCGAACCTGATGGAGGGCGTCCGCCACGCCCTGATGATCAACCGCCTGACCTACGGGGCCGAGGCCGTGACCCATCTCGACGCCCTGCGCTGGGCGACGGAGGGGTCCGCCGCCTGCCTTGGACGGACCGATATCGGCCGGATCGCGGAGGGCTGCGAGGCGGATCTGGCGCTGTTCACCCTCGACGAACTGCGCTTTTCCGGCGCGCACGATCCGCTGGCTGCCCTGGTTCTCTGCGGCGCGCACCGGGCCGACCGCGTGATGGTGGCAGGCTCCTGGCGCGTGGTCGACGGCCAACCCCTCGGAATCGAGACCGAGCAGCTGCGCGAGGCCCACTCCCGTCTCGCCCGCACCCTGTTCGGAACCCTCTAGGGTGACCCCGGTCGTCCCCCCGGCCCGAACGGAGGGGCCGACGCCTCTGTTCGGCGCCTACGGCATCGTCAAGCGCTTCGGCGACTTCACGGCCAATGACGGGATCGACCTGGAGATCCGGGCCGGCGAAATCCATGCCCTGCTCGGCGAGAACGGCGCCGGCAAGTCGACCCTGATGAAGATTCTCTACGGGCTCCTGGAGCCCACCGAAGGCGTGGTCACCCATCGCGGCGACGTCGTGCGCCTCGCCAATCCGGAGGCGGCCCGGGCGCTGGGCATCGGCATGGTGTTCCAGCACTTCTCCCTGTGCGAGAACCTGACGGTCGCCGAGAACATCGCCCTGGTCATGCCGCGGGCCTTACGGGGACGGACCCTGAAAGCGCGCATTGCTGCGGTCGGCGGGACCTACGGGCTGCACCTCGACCCGGATCGGCCCGTCTGGTCGCTCTCGGCCGGCGAGCGCCAGCGCATCGAGATCATCCGCTGCCTCCTGCAGGACCCGCACCTCGTGATCCTGGACGAGCCGACCTCGGTGCTGACGCCCGGCGAGGCGGACCTGCTGTTCGGCGTGCTGGAGCGCCTGCGCGACGAGGGTCGGGCGCTGCTCTATATCTCCCATCGCCTCGACGAGGTGCGCCGGCTCTGCGCGCGTGCCACCATCCTGCGCGGCGGCCGGGTGGTGGGAACCTGCGACCCGCGCGCCGAGACCGCCCGGTCGCTCGCCGCCATGATGGTGGGGGCGCAGGTGGGCGAGGTAACGCCGCCCGCCGGGCAGGCAGCCGGACCCGCGCGTCTGGTCCTGGCCGGGCTCACCCTCCCCGCTCCCGGGCTGCACGGCACCGCCCTCAACCGCGTTTCGCTCAGCGTGCGCGGCGGTGAGATCGTGGGCATCGCGGGAATCGCCGGCAACGGGCAGGCGGAGCTGTTCGACGCCCTCTCTGGTGAGACCCTGGCGTCCGAGCTCGGGATGGTGCGGTTCGACGGCGTGATGTCCGGGCGCCTCGGGATCACGGCCCGGCGGCGGGGCGGCGCCGGCTTCGTACCGGAGGACCGCAACGGCCACGGCGCGGCCCCGACCCTGAGCCTGTCCGACAACGCGATCCTGTCGCGTCGCGCCACGGCAGGCCTGAGCCGCTTCGGATTCCTGCGTCGCGCCGTCGCGAAATCCCTCGCCCGCGCCGTCATCGACGCCTTCGACGTGCGTGGGGCGGGGTCCGATCCCGCCGCCGGTACCCTGTCGGGCGGCAACCTGCAGAAGTACCTAATGGGGCGCGAGATCCTGGCCGAACCCGGCATCCTCGTGGTCAACCAGCCGACCTGGGGCGTCGACGCCCTGGCCGCCGCCCATATCCGGCAGGCGCTCCTCGACCTGGCGGAGCGGGGCACCGCCGTGCTGGTGATGAGCCAGGACCTCGACGAACTGTTCGCGATCGCCGGGCGGATCGCGGTATTGCACGACGGCACATTGTCGCCGGCCGTGCCGGCGGCCGAAACCACGCGTGAGACCCTGGGCCTGCTCATGGGTGGGTCGGAGCCAGCGCGCATTCCGCCGCCCGCATCGGTCCTTGCGGACACCCCCTGGGGGCCGACCCATGCGCATTGACCTGACGCCGCGCGCCAACCGCTCGGCCCTGTTGGATGCGCTCTCGCCCATCCTGGCCTTCCTGGCCGCCCTGGTGGTCGGTGGCCTCGTGGTATCCGCCCTCGGCCGATCTCCGGCCGCCGCCTTCGTGACGTACTTCGTGGCGCCCCTGAGTGAGGTCTGGTCGCTGCAGGAGGTGGCCATCAAGGCCGCGCCGCTCGCCCTCATCGCCACGGGCCTCGCCTTCTGCTTTCGTGCCAACATCTGGAATATCGGGGCGGAGGGACAGTTCGTCATGGGCGGCCTGTTCGGCGGCTGGATCGGCGTCGCCACCCACGGGGCCACCGGCAACACCGCCTGGGTACTGCCCCTGATGCTGGTCGTCGGGACACTGGCCGGCCTGCTCTACGCGCTGATTCCCGCCCTGCTGAAGGTCCGCCTCGGGGTTTCGGAGATCCTGACCAGCCTGATGCTGGTCTATGTCGCCGAACTGCTGCTCGACTACATGGCGCGGGGGCCCTTGCGGGATCCGGCCGGCTTCAACTTCCCCCAGAGCGTCCCCTTCGATGAAGCGGCGCGCCTGCCCTACCTGATGGAGGGCGACACCCTGCATGCCGGCGTGGCCATCGCACTGGTGGTCCTCGGCCTCGCCACGCTGGTGCTCGCCCGGACCCTGTTCGGCTTCACCGTTCGGGTGGTGGGCGCGAGCCCGCGCGCGGCGCGCTTCGCCGGCTTCAGCGATGCGCGCCTGACCCTGGCGGTCTTCGCCGTCTCCGGAGCGGCCGCGGGCCTCGCGGGCATCTCCGAGGTGGCGGGCAGGATCGGCCAGCTCCAGCCCTCGATCTCGCCCGGCTACGGGTTCACCGCCATCATCGTCGCGTTCCTGGGGCGACTCTCTCCGGTGGGAATCCTGGTCGCCGCCCTCGTCATCGCCCTCACCACCATCGGCGGCGAGGGCGCGCAGATCGACCTGAAGCTGCCCCTCGACCTCACGCGTGCCTTCCAGGGCCTGCTCCTCGCCCTGGTGCTCGGAGCCGACGCCCTGTCGCGCTACCGGGTCCGCCTTGTGCCGGGAGGTGCCGCGTGAGCCTCGACATCCTGCAGATGGTGCTCGTCACCATCATCGCCGCCGCCACGCCGCTGATGATCGCGGCCCTCGGCGAACTCGTCGTCGAGCGTGCGGGCGTCCTCAACCTCGGCGTCGAGGGCATGATGGTGCTGGGGGCGGCCACCGGCTTCGCCGTGGCGGTGGAAACCGGGTCGACCCTGGTGGGCGCGGCGGCCGGGGCCGGGGCAGGCCTCGCCCTCGCGGCCCTTTTCGGGCTTCTCACCGTGGTCCTGAGTGCCAATCAGGTCGCCTCCGGCCTCGCTATGACGATCCTCGGCCTCGGTCTCTCGGGCCTCGTCGGCGCGTCCTATGTCGGCTTGAAGCGCGAGCCGGCGCCGCATCTCGACCTGCCTGGCCTTACGGATCTTCCCGGCATCGGACGTCTGGTCTTCGGGCAGGACGGCTTCGTGTACTTCGCCTTCGCGCTGGCGGCGGGGGTGTGGTGGTTCCTCTGGCGCACCCGCACCGGCCTGATCCTGCGGGCCATCGGCGACGACCACACCGCGACGCATGCGCTCGGGCTCCAGGTCCGCACGGTCCGATTCCGTGCCGTGCTGTTCGGGGGGGCCTGCGCGGGCCTCGCCGGGGCCTACCTGTCGCTGTCCTACACCCCATTCTGGGCGCCCGCGATGACGGCCGGGCGGGGCTGGATCGCCCTCGCCCTCGTGGTCTTCGCCTCCTGGCGCCCACTCCGGGTGCTGGCGGGAGCGATGCTGTTCGGCGGCGCCACGGTGCTCCAGCTCAACGCTCAGGCCGCCGGCATCGGCCTGCCGGGACAGCTCCTCTCCGCCCTGCCCTACCTCGCCACCATCCTGGCCCTGGTCTTGCTCTCCCTCGGCAGGCGCCAGGGCGGCTCCCTCGCCCCGGCGTCGCTCGGCCGGGTCTTCACCCCGCACCGGTAGGCGCGCGTACCTCGAAGGATCTCGGAACGATGCGGATTGTGCAGGGGACCCTGGTGGCCGTTCTCGCCCTCGGAATCGGAGGCGCGCAGGCCCAGGAGAAGAAGCCCGGCGAGAAGCTGAAGGTCGGCTTCGTCTATGTCGGACCGGTGGCCGATTACGGCTACTCGTACCAGCACGACCAGAGCCGCAAGGCGCTCGCAGCAGCCCTGGGCGACAAGGTCGAGACCAGCTTCCTCGAGAACGTGCCCGAGGCCGACAGCGAGCGCTCCATCGAGAGCCTCGCGCGCTCCGGCCACGGCCTGATCTTCACCACCTCGTTCGGCTTCATGGAGCCGACGCTGAAGGTCGCCAAGAAATTTCCCAAGCTGAAGTTCGAGCATGCCACCGGCTACAAGCGCGCGGCCAATGTTTCGACCTACTCGGCCCGGTTCTACGAGGGCCGTTACCTCTGCGGCGAGATCGCCGGCCGACTCTCGAAGACGGGCACCCTCGGGTACATCGCCTCGTTCCCGATTCCGGAGGTGGTGAGCGGCATCAACGCCTTCATGCTCGGCGCCCAGTCGGTGAACCCCAATATCAAGCTCAAGATCGTCTGGGTGAACACCTGGTTCGATCCCGGCAAGGAGGCCGAGGCCGCCAAGGCTCTGCTGGCCCAGGGCGCCGACATCCTGTCGCAGCACACCGATTCCGCCGCGCCGTTGCAGGAGGCGGAGAAGCAGGGCAAGCTCGCCTTCGGACAATCCTCCGACCAGATGCGCTTCGCGCCGAAGGCCCAGCTCACCTCCATCGTCGACGATTGGGACGGCTACGTCATCGGCGAGGCCAAGGCCGTCCTCGACGGCACCTGGAAGAGCCGCGACACCTGGGGCGGCATCAAGGACGGCATGGTCGTGCTGGCGCCCTTCGCCAACATGCCCGACGACGTGAAGGCCAAGGCCGAGGCCACCAAGAAGGCGATCGCGGACGGCACGCTCCACCCGTTTCACGGTCCGGTATACAAGCAGGATGGTACAGAGGTCGTGAAGGCCGGCGAGAACGCCCCCGACCCGATGATCCTCGGCATGAACTGGTACGTGAAGGGCATTGGCGACACGCTTCCGCATTAGCCCGGTCGCGAACTGTCCCGTGGGGGGCGACGAATCGGCGTTCGAACACGAGAGGCCGCATGAGACACGCCATCCGCTTCCTCCTCGGCCCTGACGCGCGCACGATCGAGACCTGTGACCCGACGCTGACGGTGCTCGACTGGCTGCGCGGGTCCGAGCGGCTGACCGGCACCAAGGAGGGCTGCAACGAGGGGGATTGCGGGGCCTGCACCGTGGTCGTGGTGCGCCCCGAGGGGCCGCCCGGCGCCGAGCGCCTGCGCTACCGCACGGTCGACGCCTGCATCACCTTCCTGGGTATGCTCGACGGGTGCCAGCTTCTCACCGTGGAGCACCTGCGCGGGGCCGACGGGACCCTGCATCCGGTCCAGCGCCTGATGGTGGAGGAGCACGGCTCGCAATGCGGCTTCTGCACGCCGGGCTTCGTGATGTCGCTGTTCGCCCTGACCAAGGACCGGCCCGCCGCAACCGGGGAGGCCTGGACGTCCGCGAGTCCCATCGACGACGCGCTCGCCGGCAATCTCTGCCGCTGCACCGGCTACGCGCCCATCGTGCGCGCCGCTGAGCGGGCGCTGGCCGCCCCCGAGGCGGATGCCTTCGACGCCGCCCACGACGACACCCTCGCCCGGCTGCTGGCCCTGCGTGACGATGAGACCGTGGCAGTCTCCGGTCCGAAGGGGCGCTTCCTCGCGCCCGCCACCATCCAGGGGGTCGTCGACCTCATGGCCGAGCACCCGGATGCGACCCTCGTCGCCGGGGCCACCGACGTCGCCCTCTGGGTAACGAAGGGTCTGCGCGTCCTCGACCCCGTGATCTGGCTCGGGCGGGTGCCCATGCTGCGCGGCATCGGCGAGGCCGCCGACCATCTTTATCTCGGGGCGGGCGTGAGCCTCGCCGAAGCCGGGCTGCACCTCTCGCGCCTGCATCCGGATCTCGGCGAGCTGTTCCGCCGGCACGGTGCCGCCCAGACCCGCAATGCCGGCACGCTCGGAGGAAACATCGCCAACGGTTCGCCGATCGGCGATGCGGCGCCGGCGCTGATCGCGCTGGGCGCGCGCCTCCACCTGATCGGCCGGGGCACCGAGCGCGAGATCCCCCTGGAGGATTTCTTCCTCGCCTACGGGCGGCAGGACCTGCGGCCGGGCGAGTTCGTCGGCGGGGTCCGGGTGCCGAAGCTCGGCCCCGACGCGCTGTTTCGCGCCTACAAGATCTCGAAGCGCTTCGATGAGGACATCTCCGCCGTGCTCGGCGCCTTCCGGGTGACCCTCGCGGGCGGCACGATCCGGGAGGCGCGCATCGCCTATGGCGGCATGGCGGGCACGCCCGGGCGCGCGGCACGGGCCGAGGCCGCCCTGGTGGGCCGGCCCCTCGACGCGGCCGTCGTGCCGGCCTTCAAGGTTGCGTTGGCCCAGGATTTCACGCCGCTCACCGACATGCGGGCGACGGCCGGCTACCGCCTCAGGGTGGCCGGCAACCTGATCGAGCGCCTGATCCACGAGGCCGCGCCGCGGGCGCCGGAGACCCGTCTCGCCTCCGTGGGAGCCCTGGCCCATGCTTGATCGCACGCCCCCAGCCCCGAAGGCCGACGACCGGATCGCGGGCGGGGCCCACACGTCGCGCATCCACGACAGCGCCGCGCGCCATGTCGGCGGCACCGCGATCTACATCGACGACATGGCCGAGCCGGCCGGCCTGCTCCACGTCTGCCTGGGGCTGAGCGCGCGCGCCCATGCCCGCCTCGTCTCGGTGGACCTCGCTCCCGTGCGGAGCGCCGAGGGCGTGGTCGCGGTGTTCACCGCTGCCGACGTGCCGGGCGTCAACGAGATCTCCTCCTCGCACCGGGACGACGAGCCGATGCTGGCGGAGGACACGGTGTCCTATCTCGGCCAGCCGATCTTCGCCGTGGCGGCCCTGACCCGCGCTGCGGCGCGCCACGCCGCACGCCGCGCCGTCATCGCCTACGAGGATCTCGAGCCCGTCCTCACCTTCCGGCAAGCGCGGGCGGACGGAAACCTCGTCTGGCCCCCGATGACCCTGACGCGGGGCGATTCCGACGCGGTGCTGGCGCAGGCCCCCGGCATCGTCCGCGGCCGGATGGCCATCGGCGGCCAGGAGCACTTCTACCTCGAGGGCCAGATCGCGCTGGCGGTTCCGGGGGAGGACGACGAGGTCACCGTCTACACCTCGACCCAGCACCCCTCCGAGGCGCAAGCGCTCGTCGCCAAGGTGCTGGGCACGGTGAACTCGGCCGTGACGGCCGAGGTCCGCCGGATGGGCGGCGGCTTCGGCGGCAAGGAGAGCCAGTCCAACCTGTTCGCCTGCGTGGCGGCCCTGGTGGCCAAGAAGACCGGCCGCGCCGCCAAGATCCGGCCGGATCGCGACGACGACATGGTCATCACCGGCAAGCGCCACGATTTCGAAGTCGACTACCTCGTGGGCCACGACGCGGAGGGCAGGATCCTCGCCGTCGACATGCAGCTCGCCGCCCGTTGCGGCTGGGCCGCCGACCTGTCCGGCCCGGTCACCGACCGGGCCCTGTTCCACGCCGACAACTGCTATCATTACCCGGCGGTGCACCTGACCTCGCGGCCCTACCGCACGAACACCCAGTCCAACACCGCCTTTCGGGGCTTCGGCGGCCCCCAGGGCATGGTGGCGGCCGAGCGGGTGATCGAGGAGGTGGCCTATGCCTGCGGCCTCGACCCGCTGGAGGTGCGCAAGCGCAATTTCTACGGCACCGAGACCGACAACGTCACGCCCTACCACCAGACCATTTCCGATAATTGTATCCGGGATTTGGTGGCAAAACTGGAAGTCGATTGTGAGTATGCCGCGCGCCGCGCGGCCCTGCATGCGGCGAATGAAGCGAGCCCGGTGATCAAGCGCGGCATCGCCCTGACGCCGGTGAAATTCGGCATCTCCTTCACCTCCACCGCCTACAACCAGGCCGGCGCCCTGGTGCACATCTACAACGACGGCTCGGTCGGCCTGAACCATGGCGGTACCGAG
Organism: Methylobacterium sp. V23; assembly: GCF_002917135.1. NCBI lineage: Bacteria > Pseudomonadati > Pseudomonadota > Alphaproteobacteria > Hyphomicrobiales > Methylobacteriaceae > Methylobacterium > Methylobacterium sp. V23. The sequence continues at coordinate 23,411 of NZ_PDHT01000036.1, read as the reverse complement.
ATGGGCCAGGGGCTCTACGTCAAGGTCGCGCAGGTGGTGGCGGAGGAGTTCCAGATCGACGCCGACCGTGTCCGCATCACCGCGACCACCACCGGCAAGGTGCCGAATACCTCGGCCACCGCCGCCTCCTCGGGAGCCGACCTCAACGGCATGGCGGCCCGCGCCGCCGCCCAGACCCTGAAGGGCCGCCTAGTCGCCTTCGCGGCGGAGGCCTGGAGCGTCGAGCCCGAGACCGTGCTGTTCCTGCCCAACCGGGTCCGGGTGGGGAACCAGGAGATCCCCTGGGCGGACCTGATCCACAAGGCCTACCTCGCCCGCATCCCGCTCTCCGCCACGGGCTTCTACAAGACGCCGACCATCCATTGGGACCGCGATGCGGGCCGGGGCCACCCGTTCTACTACTTCGCCTATGGCGCGGCCTGCGTGCAGGCGGCGGTGGATACGCTGACCGGCGAGTACCGGATCGAGCGGGCCGACATCCTGCACGATTGCGGCCGCTCCCTGAACCCGGCCGTGGACAAGGGCCAGATCGAGGGCGGCTTCATCCAGGGGCTCGGCTGGCTCACCACCGAGGAATTGTGGTGGGACGGCACGGGCGCCTTACGCACCCACGCCCCCTCCACCTACAAGATCCCGGCCTGCGGCGACCGTCCGCGGATCTTCAACGTGGCCCTCTACGCGAACGAGAACCGCGAGGAGACGATCTACCGCTCGAAGGCGGTGGGCGAGCCGCCGCTGATGCTCGGCATTGCCGGCCTGCACGCGCTCTCGGATGCGGTGGCGAGCGTCGCCGGCCATCGGCACTGTCCGCGCCTCGATGCGCCGGCGACGCCGGAGCGCGTCCTCGACGCCGTCGACCGGATGCGGGCGCTGGCAGACGCGCCACCTGCGCAGCCGTGAGCCTCGACCCGTCGGAGACGCTGTCGGCGACCCTGGCGACCGCCCTTGCGGCGGGCACGCCGGCGGCCCTGGTCACCGTGTCCGAGGCGCTGGGCTCGACGCCGCGCGCAGCCGGCACCGCCATGCTGGTGATGCCGGACCGGGTCGCCGGCACCGTCGGGGGCGGCACCTACGAATGGGCGGGCATCGCCCGCGCCCGGGAACTCCTGGCGGCGGGCGAGGCCGAGGCGACCCTGCGCAGGCCCCTGGGACCCGAGACCGGCCAGTGCTGCGGCGGGCACGTGACCCTGGCGATCCGCCGGGCCGATGCCGCGACGCTCGCCGCCCTCCGGGCCTCGGAGGCCGAATCCGCCGCAAGGGCGCCCCTGGTGATGATCTACGGTGCGGGCCATGTCGGGCGCGCCCTGGCCCTGGCCCTCGACCCGCTGCCCGTCCGTCCGCGGATCATCGATGACCGGCCCGAGGAGATCGCGCGGGTTTCGGGCACGCGCGTCGCACGGGTCGTCGGCTCGGCCAGCGCCGCGGCCGAGGCTGCGCCGCCCGGGGCCGCCCACGTGGTGGTCACGCACAGCCACGCCCTCGACAGCCTGATCTGCGCCAGCCTGCTGGAGGCGAACACCTTCGCGTATCTCGGCCTGATCGGGTCCTCCACGAAGCGGGCGACCTTCCTCTCCGCCTTTCGGGCGATGGGCTTGGACGAGGCGGCGCTGGCCCGCCTCGTCTGCCCGATCGGCGGGACGCGTGTGCGCGACAAGCGCCCCGCGGTGATCGCCGCCCTGGTGGCGGCCGAACTCATCGCCGCCTTCGCGCCCTGAGCGTCAGGGGCGTCCGGCCGGTGGCGGAGGCGCCTCGCCGCCGCGCACCGGTCTCTCCTCGACCGGAACGCCCCCGGCCCGGGGCGGCACCGGGATCGCGTCGCCGCTGCGGATCGCCTCGGCCTCGTTGCGGGGGCCGGCCCGCCCCTCGGTTCCCCCCGGGGCGGTGGCCCCCTCCATGCCGGCGGGCGCGCCGACGCTCTGGGCCAGGGCCGGGCCGGCAAGGCCGAGGGAGAGGCTGAGGCTGAGAAGGCTGAGCACACGGATCATGCGGTCTGGTCTCCTGAAGGCGGGTGGTCGAGGCGGGTTCAACGGGGGCGGCGGTGGGGCACCGACCGATCGCGGATCTGATGCCGGTGGCGGAGGGCGGTGCGGCCGCGCAGGCCGCCGGGGGCCGTGATCCGGGGCTGGCCCCCCGGCGCGATCAGGGTGCCCTGCGCCCGGGCGGCCGGGGCGAGCGCCAGGAGACCTGCCGCGAGCAGCGCTGCGGCGCACCCCCGCGCCATCAGGCTCCGAACCGAAAATCGAGGCGTCAAATCCCATCCTCCCTGCGACCCGCTTGGCTGGGCGTCGATCAAGTTGCAGGCAAAGGACATGCCGGAGCGAACTGATATCACAAGGCTTTGTCGGATCGCGACGCTGCGGCTGCCTCGGGCCGGTCAGCTGCCACGATAGGTCTGGTAGCTCCAGGGGCTCGCCACCAGGGGCACATGGTAATGCCCTTCCGGATCGGCGACCCCGAAACGCAGCGTGATGCTGTCGAGGAAGGGAGGTTCGGGCAGGCCCGGACAGGTGGCGCGGAAGTGATCGCCGATGCGGAAGCGCAGCTCGTAGGCAGCCACCGGAACGGGGCGTCCGCCGATCAGCGGCTCGTCCGTGCGCCCGTCGGCGTTCGTCACCGTGCGGGCCACCCGGACGGTCTCGGTCTCCGAGACCCATTCGTGGAGTTCCAGCGGGATTCCCGGCGCCGGTCGGCCCGCCACGGTGTCGAGGACGTGGGTGGAGATCCGGCCCGTGACGCGGGGCGCGCCCGGCCCGCTCACCAGGGTGCCGAGGCGAAGGGCGGCGATGCGGTACACCTCTGCGAGGGCGGTCCGGCGCTCGGTCTCCGGGTCGGCGGCGAGGCGTGCCTGGACGGTGCGCAGCAGCGAGGCGCGGCCATGGCGCCTGACGCAGAGGATGAACGGGAACCCGAAGGTCCGGCCATAGGCCGCGTTCAGCGCCGCGAAGCGCTCGCCTTCCGCCTCCGAGAGCCGATCGAGGCCGGCGGCCGCCGGCTCGGCGGCGGAATCGGGGGCGATCGTGCCGGCGCGGGCCGCACGCCCGGCGAGCCCGGGGTGGTCGGTGAGAAGGGCGTGGCGGGCCGCCTCCGGCGCGGCCTCGACCGCCCCCTGCAGGGCAGCGAGCAGGGCCTCGACGGTGGGAAACGGCCGCTGTGCGGCGGCAGCCTCGGCGACCCAGGGCGCGTGCTCGAACACGCCCCCGAGGGCGGCGACGAACGCGCCGTGCGGGGCCTGGTTCAGGGCGTCGAGGGTCGGCATCGCGGATCCATCCTGCGCAGGGCGGGGGCCGCGGAAGCCATAGCAGGCAGCGGGCCATCCGGCGCGGGCGCGTGGCGGCGCAAGGATCGCCAGGCGTGCGAAAATGTGGTCTGGCCGGCGCTCCCGCCCGCTCGATGGATGCCGGACGGACAGCGAGGCCAGCCATGATCCGCAAGACGCACCTCCCGCCCGACGCGACGCTGATCCAGGTCGCGGGCGATCTCGCCGAGCCCGAGGAGTACCTGCGCCGGCTCCTCGGGAACATGCGGTTCTGCCAGAAGCGGCATGGCGACGCCCTGGTGCGGATCGGGGTGACCGGGAAGGGCAAGGGCGGGGGCAAGGGTGGGGGGCTGAGCCCCTCCTACCGGATCGACTACCGGGTGGACGGGGTCGAGACGGTCTTCAACGGCTTCGGCGGCACCTCGCACAGCGCCTTCACCGAAACCAACGTTCGCGAGACGAACTGGAGCCGGGCCCACGCGACGATCCAGGAGGTCCAGCGACTCTACGACGACCTGCGCAAGGGCTCGCCCCGCGCGCCTTGAGCCTGCCCGAGAGCCCGGCCGTCGCATCCCGGACCGACTTCGGGGGAAGGACGGATCGGCATCCGGCGATACTGTATGACTTCATACAGTCGAAGACTCGGTATGTGAGGTGAAAGCGAGCCGGTTGTTGGATTCAACACCAAGCGTTCGGATGTTTTGGGTCGATTAAAGGTTGCGTGTCAGATTTCGCGGACGAGAGATCCGTGAGTGTGATGAGAATGGCTGGAGTGTCGCCGTCTCGGAGTGAGCCCGTAGCTGTCGAGGTCTTTGGCCAACCTGCGCCGGACCCGCAGTTGGACGCCGTATGCCGGACGGCGGCTGCGCTCTTCGGCGTTCGCTACGCCTTCGTCTCGCAATTGGACGGGGCCTGTCAGTGGTTCCTCGGCCGCGAGGGCCTGATCCTTCCGGGGACGCAGCGGGAGATCGCGTTCTGCGCCCACACGATCCGCGGCGCGGCGCATGTGCCCCTGGTCGTGCTCGATACCCGTCGCGACCGACGCTTCGCCGCCAACCCGCTGGTCACGGGAGCGCCGTTCCTGCGCTTCTATGCCGGCGTGTCGATCGCGCTGGGCGACGGTACCCATGCCGGCACCGTCTGCATTGCCGACACCGTTCCGCGCACCGGCTTCAGTGCGGCCGAGGGCCGTCGCCTGTCCGACCTCGCCCTCTTCGTCGAGGCGACCCTGCGGGGGCGCGCCGCCCAGTCGGAGGCACGGCAGGCGCACCATCGGGCCGAGGCATCGGACACCCTCCTCCGCACGACCCTGGAAAGCATGGATCAGGGTCTGCTGATGACCGATGCCGCGGACCGGATCCGGGTCTACAACCGCCGCGTGGCGACCCTGATGGGCGTGCCGGAGGCCCTCCTCTACGACGGCGCGCCCTTCGCGACGGTCCGTGCCCACCAGGCGGCGTCCGGCGAGTTCGCCCACCTGCCCGACCCCCTGCGGGCCTGGCTGGAGCACGGCGCACCGGAGGCCCGCATCTACGATTACGAGCGTGTCCGCCCCGATGGGACCGTGCTCCAGGTCCGCACCCTGCCCCTGCCCCAGGGCGGCCTCGTGCGGACCTTCACCGACGTGACGGCACGCCGGACCGCGGAGAGCGCCCTGCGCGCCAGCGAGGGGCGCTATCGACTCCTCGCCGAGAATTCCAACGACGTCATCGTCCTCGGCGATATCGCCATGCGCTGCCTCTACGTCTCGCCCGCCGTGCGGACGGTCCTCGGCTACGAGCCGGAGGACCTCGTCGGAACCACCGCGGCCGCGTTCTGCCACCCCGATGACGCCGCGGCCCTGACGGAGCACTGGTCGCAGCTGACGGCCGGCCGGGAGGGCCGGTTCGTCGCCTGCCTGCGGCATCGTCACAAGGCGGGTCACTACGTCTGGATCGAGGCCTCCGTCCGCGTCCTGCCGGATGCGCAGGCGGAGGACCGGATCACCTTCGTGGCGACCCTGCGCGACGTCAGCGCCCGGCGTGAGGCCGAGGAGCGGGTCCGGCACATGGCGCTGCACGACGCCTTGACCGGCTTGCCGAACCGGACGCTGTTCCGCGACCGCCTGGACCAGGCGATCGCCCATGCGCGCCGGGTTCGGACCGGCTTCGCGGTGCTGGCCTGCGACCTCGATCGCTTCAAGGCCGTCAACGACAGTCTCGGCCATCCGGCCGGCGATGCGTTGCTGCGCATCGTCGCCGCGCGGATGCGCGCGGTCCTGCGGCCCTACGACACCATCGCCCGTCTCGGCGGCGACGAATTCGCCGTCGTGCTCACCTATCTCGACGAAGCGCGGGAGGCGTCCTGCCTCGCGGAGCAGCTGATCGCGGCGGTGAGCGAGCCGATCGATCTCGACGGGCAGAGCGTCGAGGTCGGCGTCAGCATCGGCCTGACGGTCGCGGCGGATCTGGACTGTGACCCGGACGAGCTGTTCCAGCGCGCCGACATCGCCCTCTACGAGGCCAAGGCGGCGGGGCGGAACACCTATCGGGAATTCGAGCCCGATGCGGGGGCGCGGATCGCCACGCGGGGTCTCCTCGCCCTCGACATGAAGGAAGCGATCCGCCGCGATGCCTTCCGTCTCGCCTACCAGCCCGTCGTCGATGCCGCGACGGGGACGGTGGTGGGCTTCGAGGCCCTGATGCGCTGGCGCCATCCCGTTCAGGGCGAGATCGCGCCCGGCGCCTTCATTCCCCTCGCGGAGGAGACGGGCCTGATCGTGCCCATGGGCTCCTGGGCCCTGCAGGAGGCTTGCCGGGAGGCGGCGGCCTGGCCCGCGCCGATCCGCGTCGCGGTGAACGTCTCGGCGGTGCAGTTTCGGCGCCCGGGCCTCGAGGCCGCTGTGCTGTCGGCCCTGGCCGCGAGCGGCCTCCCGGCGAACCGCCTCAAGCTGGAGGTGACCGAGAGCGTCCTGATGCAGGATGCCGAGGCGGTCCTGGCCTGCCTGCACCGCTTGCGGGGCTGCGGCGTCAAGATCGCCCTCGACGATTTCGGCACCGGCTACTCCTCCCTGAGCTACCTGCGCCGCTTCCCCTTCGACCAGATCAAGATCGACCGCTCTTTTATCCGCGACATCGCCGATCCGGATGCCGCCGCGATCGTGCGGGCGGTGGTCGGCATCGGCGAGCGTCTGGGCATGGGCATCGTCGCCGAGGGCGTCGAGACGCCGGAGCAGCTCGACCTCGTGCGCCGGGAAGGCTGCACGCAGGTCCAGGGCTTCCTGTTCAGCCGGCCGCTGCCGCCGGGGGAGGCGGCCGCCTACATCGCGGCCCGCGCCGACCGGGCCGGACCGTCATCGGGGCAGCGCGTGGCCGCCGCTCAGGGCTGAGCCTCCGCCGCACGGGCTGCCGCGACGAGGCGCTCCGCGTCCTCCTTCAGAAGCAGCCGCTCCGCCACCAGGCCGTCCGCGGCGCGGGCGACTGCCGCGGTCCGGTCGCCCCGGGTCGGATAGCGCTCGGCCAGGGAGCGGCGCGGGTCCCCCTTCGCCTCGCGCTCCGCCCGGGTCTCGGCCAGGGGCAGCCGACTGCCCTCCCGGTCGCAGAGCTCGCCGGCCGGGAAGGGCTCCGCGTAGAGGTTCCAGCCGGTCTGGGTCGCGAGCGGAGCGGCGACGTCGGGCAGGCGGATGCCGGCGATCTCGTGGCCGTCGGCATCGACCTTCGGCACCAGGGGGCGGTATTGCGGACCGCTCTCCGGATGGGGATCGAGGGCGCTGGCGAAGCGGGCGATCGCGTTCGGGGCATCCGGCAGGCGCAGGCCCGGGATGTAGGGAAACCCGGTCTCCGCGGCCGGCACCAGCGTCCCGTCCGCCAGATTCGGCACGCGGCTCGGCGGCGGCGCGACGCCGCGGGCGACCCAGTCCTCCAGGGCGACCAGGAGGGCGCGCAGGGCCGGGGCGGGGCTCAGGGTGTTGCGCGGATGGAGGCACGGCCCGCGGGCCGCGCTCAGGCCGGCGCGCCCATAGTGGAATCCGCTGGAGACGAGATAGGCCCGGGCGGTGTCCGGCAGGGCGATGTCGGTTTGGCCCAGGGGATCGGTGGTGAGGAGCGAGGCGCCCTTCTGCCAGTACTCGGTGCTGGTGTTGACCTCCATCAGCAGCGGGTCGAACCCGTCCCCGCGCAGCAGCGAGCCGGTCCGGCCCGTGACGGGATCGTGCTGGGTCGCGGCCGTAAACGGGAAGGCGTTCTCAGGATAGAGATGGTCCTCGTGCTGGGTGTTGGTGCGCGAGGGCTGGCCGAAGCGGGCATTGAGATACACCCCGCCGATTCCGGAGATGTGCAGCAGCATCCCGTCGAAGACGCGCCGGCCATCCTCGTCCTGGTTGAAGCCCTGGTGGATGTAGTCCCGCAGGAAGCGGCCGCTCTGGGAGATGCCGAGGGCGACCGCGTGGCGGATCGCGCCGCCGGCCGGGTTCTCGGACGAGGCCGGTCCGCGGAGATGGGCGACGACGTCCCGGGTGGCCGCGAAGCCGATGCCGAGCACCTTCGGGTTCGCCGCCGGGTAGGTCAGGGTGTAGAGCGTCCCGGGTTCCGGCTTGACGGTGGCGGGCAGGAGGCGGAGTTCGCCGGACCCGGCGAAGGTCCAGGCGTCGTCCGGGACGCGGCGCGGCGTGTCCGCCTCCCGGCGGCGCACGGTGAGGCGGGCGCCGGCCTTGTCGGCGTTCGCCGCCTTGAAGGTGAGGAAGAACGGCGCCTCCGGCGGCCCCCGGGTAGCGCTGACGAGCTCGTCGCGCACGGTCTCGACGATGGGCGCCCCGCCCTGCGTCGCCACCGGGACGTCGATGGCCATGCCGCCCTGCTGGCGCAGGGCCTCCGCCTCCCATCCGGACCAGACCACGGTGTCGCCCCGGCGCAGGACCAGGGCGGTACCCGCATCCTGGGCGGTGCGCGGATCGTTCACCGCCTGGGCTGCCTGCGGGGGCGCGTCGAGGACCCAGTTGAACAGGAACTTCCGGCCGCGGTTGAGCACCTCGTAGAGCAGCGTGCCGCTGGCGCGGGCCGGATCCTTCGGCCGGAGCATGAAGATGTCGGTGCTGTATTCCACGAGGCCGCGCGCGTTTCGGGGTGCCCGTATGAGGTCGACAATCCCGGCGTTGCGCGGGTCGGCCGGGTCGAGCTCCCCGCGCGCGACGCCGATCACCCGCTCATAGGCGCCGGCCTCGCCGAAGCTCTGGCCGTCGGCGAAGGGCTCGACGGTCCGGATCTCGATGGCGGTGACCCGGGCCAGAGCCGGCTGGGCGAGGCCCGCGCAGAAGAGCGCGCCCACGAGAGCGGTGGTCCTGACCATGTGCCTGTTCCTCACCCAACCAGCGTCAAGCCGCGCTGTTGGGCCGGATCTTACACCGGACCGGCGCGCGGTCGAGGGCGCGCTGCCGGGCAACGATCGGCCGGATAACGATGGACCGGGATGGCACGTGGTTTGCGGACCCCGGGACCGGCAGCCCCCCGGGGCTCGCGGGACGGGGGACCGACGCGTGGATCACGGCTCTGCTCAGACCAGCCCGGCCCAGACCGCCCCGCCCACCCGGGTTCCCCCGGTGGCCCTCGGTTTGCTCGCCCTGCAGCACGTCCTGGTGATGTATGCCGGGGCCGTGGCGGTGCCCCTCATCGTCGGGCGCGCCCTCGGGCTGCCGCCCGAGCAGGTGGCGCTGCTGGTGAGCGCCGACCTGTTCGCCTGCGGCCTCGCCACCCTGATCCAGAGCTGGGGCCTGCCCGGCATCGGCATCCGCATGCCGGTGATGATGGGCGTGACCTTCGCGGCGGTGACGCCGATGATCGCCCTGGGCACCAACCCGACCCTCGGGCTCCCGGGCATCTACGGCGCCGTGCTCGTCGCGGGCCTGTTCGCCCTCCTCGCCGCGCCCCTGGTGGGGCGCCTGCTGCCCCTGTTCCCGCCGGTGGTGACGGGCACCGTCATCCTGGTGATCGGCATCTCGCTGATGCGGGTCGGCGTGAACTGGGCCGCGGGCGGGCTCGGAAACCCACGCTACGGCGCCCTGCTCTATCTCGGACTCGCGCTGTTTGTCCTCCTCGTCATCCTGGGCCTGACCCGGTACGCTCGCGGCTTCGTCGCCTCGGCCTCGGTGCTGATCGGCATCGTGGTCGGTATGGCGGCGGCGGGGGCCTTCGGCCTCGTCGACCTGTCGCGGGCGGCGGCGGCGCCGTGGTTCGACGTGGTGCGGCCCTTCGCCTTCGGGGCGCCGCGCTTCGACCTGGTGGCCAGCCTCACCCTCTGCCTCGTCATGGTGGTGGTGATGATCGAATCCACGGGCATGTTCCTCGCGCTCGCCGAGATCACGGGCGAGACCGTGGACGAGGCGCGCCTGATCCGGGGCCTGCGCGCCGACGGCCTCGGCACCGTGCTCGGCGGCGTGTTCAACACCTTCCCGTACACCGCGTTCTCGCAGAACATCGGCCTCGTCGGCGTCACCGGCGTGCGCTCGCGCTGGGTCGCGGTGATCGGCGGCGTCGTGATGCTGGTCCTCGGCCTGATCCCGAAGCTCGCCGCCCTGGTGGAGGCCGTGCCGCCCTGCGTCCTCGGCGGCGCCGGGCTCGTCATGTTCGGCATGGTGGCGGCCACCGGCACGCGCATTCTCGGCACGGTGGATTTCGCCGCCAACCGCAACAACCTCTTCATCGTCGCGGTGTCGGTGGGCTTCGGCCTGATCCCCCTGGTGGCGCCCGCCTTCTTCAAGCAGATGCCCGACGTGCTGCATCCGCTGCTGGAATCCGGCATCCTCCTCGCCGCCCTGTCGGCCGTGAGCCTGAACCTGTTCTTCAACGGGCTCGGCGGCCGGGCGGGCGCCCGGGCCGCGGCGGCCCGCCTCGCCCACGCCGCCGAGGCGTGAGAGCCTCGCGTCCCATCACCGGAGGAGACCCATCATGGCGCTGACGCAGGCACGCTACGGCAAGGGCCGCGTGCGGGTGCTCCGGCTCGCCCGGGCGAGCGCCCGCCACGCGGTGCGCGAACTCACCCTCACGGTGCTGCTGGAGGGGGCGTTCGGCGCGTCCTGGACGGCGGCCGACAACCGGCAGGTCATCGCCACCGACAGCATCAAGAACATCGTCAACGTCACGGCCGCCCAATACGTCGAGGCCGAGACCGAAGCCTTCGTCGGCCACGTCGCCGCCCTGTTCCTGGAGCGCTACCCCCAGGTCGCGGCCGTCACCATCGAGGCCCTGGAGACGCGCTGGCTGCGCCGGATGGTGAACGGCGCGCCGCATCCCCACACCTTCACCCTCGACGGCAACGGCCAGCCCTTCGTCCGGCTGGTGGCCGACCGGGACGGGTCGGTGCTGCAATCGGGCCTGCGCGGCTACACCCTGATGAAGACCACCGAATCCGGCTGGGCCGACTTCGTCGACGACGCGTTCCGCACCCTGCCGGACACCGAAGACCGCATCTGCGCCACCAGCATGGATGCGACCTGGACCTGGACGGCGCCGCCGGACGATCCCACGGCGGCCAACGCCGGCATCCTCGACACGATGATCACGGTCTTCGCCACCACCTACAGTGCCGGCGTCCAGGACAGCATGTACCGGATGGGCGAGGCGGTGCTGGCCGCCCGGCCGGACATCGCCGAGATCCACTTCGCGATGCCCAACAAGCACTACATCCCGATGAACCTCGCGCCGTTCGGCATCCCCCATGGCGGGCAGGTCTTCCTGCCCACCGACGAGCCGCACGGCCAGATCGAAGCCAGCATCGGCCGCATCGGCTGACGGGCGGTCACCCTCCCCCGAAGCCCGGAGGGCCGGATCGGCGGGCGGTTTCGCACCAGGGGCTCCTTCACCCCGCCACGGGTCGAGCCCAGATCCGGAGGGGCGCCCCGGCGGCGCACGATCCGGGGGCGATCCCACGTGCCGTGCCGCACCTGCGAATCGAGACGCGTGCCAAAACCTGCCGACGGCCGTCGAAATCTTCGGCCTTCCGGCAAGCTATTGATTTCGCAAGAAAAATCGTGACACGTCAGATCTGCCGACGGGGCGAAGTCTTTAAATATGACGGCGTTACCCGCCTTCACTGCACAGAGAACAAGCAAGTCTTGGTGTCTCGCGCGGCAGACATGCACAAATTCTAGGAACTCGGCGGGGGTGCTTCGCGTCTCCCCGGCACTCGTACGTTCTAGGATGTCCGCCATGACGCATCGCCATCTCACCGCCGCCCTCGCCGTTGCTCTCGGCCTGTCCGCCTCGGGCGCCCTTGCGCAGAGCTACAACGCCCCCGCGGGCATCCCCGCCGCCGTGGCGCCGGGCGGCCTCGCCGGCCAGGCGGCCGCGCGCAACCTCGATGAGCTGCGCGACAGCCGCGCCCGGGCCGTCGTGCCGCGGGGCTACGGGGACGAGATCACCACCGGTTCGGTCCGGGCCCGTCGCAACGATCGCTGGTAAATCCCGCCCGCTTCCGGGCGCCGCGCGCAACGAAGGCCGGCCTTCTCGAAGGGGAGCGCCGGCCTTCGTCGTTTCATGCTGGGCCTCGGTTCATGCCGGGCCTCGGTTCATACCGGGCCTCGGTTCATGCCGAGCCCGGTTTCGCGCCGGGCCCGGCCAGGAACGCGGCGGTTGAAGACGGCGTCAGGCCGCGGCCTCGCGCGGGGGCGCCGCGCCGAGCGGCACCGTGTGATAGCCCCGGTCGGCGTAGACGAGCCCGTGCCCGTCGCCCGGCTCGGCGAGCGCCACGACCTCGCAATAGAGCACGTCATGGGTGCCCACCGGGTGACGGGCGACGATGCGGCAATCGAAGGCCGTCAACGCCCCGAGGAGGGCGGGCGCTCCGGTAACCAGGGTGGTCCAGGTGCCGGCCTCGAAGCGTACCGCCATCGGCGTGCGTCCCCCGAAGGCCGCGGCGACCCCGGATTGATCGTGCGCCAGGGTGTTGACGCAGAGGCCCGCATTGGCGCTGACCGCCGCGTAGGCGGAGGACGACCGGTTGATGCAGACCAGCAGGGTCGGCGGCCCGTCGCTCACGCTGCACACCGCCGAGGCGGTGAAGCCGGCCCGGCCGCCCGCGCCATCGGTGGTGACGAGATGGACGGCGCTGGCCACGCGCGCCATGGCGCCGCGGAAGGCGTCGGCTGCCACAGGGAGGGCATGGGCCACCACGGGCAGGGCGTCGGCCTCGACGGTAAAGGCGTCGGCCTCGACGGAAGAAAGCGCCGCTTGGCTCGGCCGCGTCTGGCTCACGGGGATCACTCCTGTCGGTCGAGGAACGCCACGAGCGTCCGGTTGAAGGCGTCGGCGCGGGTGACGCTGTGCGCGTGGCCGCCGCTGGGGACCCGGTCGAGGTGCGCGTTCGGGAGCCCGCGCGCAAGGTCTTCCGAGCACAGATAGGGCACCAGGACGTCGTCGTCCGCCGCCATCACCAGGGTCTCGTGCGGGAGGTCCGGGAGATCCACCGTCAGGTCGAAGGCCTCGAGGGCGGCGATCCGGGCGAGGACGGTCTCGCGGCCGGGGAACTGCGCCAGGGCATGCGCCTCGTCCTCGGCCACCCGGGCGGCATTCTGCGAGAGCCACGGGGCCGGGTAGAGGAAGATCGCCTGCGCCCGGACATAGGCCTCGGGGCTCTCCGCCAGCAGCAGCTTCCGGGCGGCAAAGCAGCGCTTCGTGGCGGAATCCGCCTTCGCCCAGCCGTTGACCACGGCGAGGCGGCCGACGCGCTCCGGGGAGGTCCGGGCGAGTTCGAGGCCGATCAGGCCCCCGAGGGCGTGCCCGACGACGTCGCAATGTTCGACCCCGCAGGCGTCCATCACCGCCAGGGCGTCCCGGGCCATGGCGGCGATGTCGTGGCCAGGCTCCAGGCTTCCACCCGAGCGACCGGTGCCGCGGTGGTCGTAGGTGATGACGCGGAACCGCGCGGTCAGCGCCGCCATCTGCGGCGCGAAGTAGGCGGCCGAGCCGCCGAGGCCCGGCGAGAGCAGGACGGTGCGGTCGCCGTTGCCGTGGACGGCATGGTGGAGCGATCCGGCCATGCTGCCTCAGGCCCCGCCCACATGCGCCACCGAGGCGATCTCCACCAGGGCGTCGGGCTTCACCAGGCCGCACTGGATGCAGTAGCGCGCCGGCTTCTCGCCGGGGAAGTACTCGGCATAGACCGCGTTGATGGCGGCGTAGTCGGCCCAGTCCTTGAGGAAGACGTGGTTGAAGGTGACGTCGTCCATGCTGCCTCCGGCGGCGGTGACCACGCCCTTGATCGTCTCCAGCACGTGCCGGGTCTGGGCGGCGGCGTCGCCCACGTGCACGACGTTGGCCTCCGCATCGAGGGGCAGCGTGCCCGAGACGTAGAGCACGCCGTCCGCCAGGGTGCCGGGGACGTAGGGCGCCAGCGGCTTGCCGGTGCCGGGCGGGATGATCGCGGTCTTGGGCATCGTCGGGGGCTCCTGGGCTACGTCAGCGTGGGATCGTTTCAGATGTCCTGGTGGAACCGGGACGCACGATGGGATGGGGGATGAGGAAGGGGGCCCGCGTTCCGCGAGGTCCTGCAGGTTCGGCTGGCGTCCCGGGACGCCCTGCCAGGTTGCCCTGCCAGATGCCCTGTCAGGTCTCGCTGGGGCGCGGGTTCTTCCCTCCCCCTTCGCCGAGCCGTCCCTCTCGCCACACCGAGAGGGACCCGTGTGCGCGGCCTTCCCGCCCGTGCGCCGACACGCCCGCACCGGGAGGAGCGGGCCGCCCTATTCGGCCGCCGCCGTTCGTCGAAGGTCCGGCCCGAGGGCCGCCTCGAAGGCTGCGACGTCCGAGACCCAGCCGAAGAAGGTCTCGATGTTGGCGAGTGCCCCCGCCTGCAGGGCCGGCGGGCCGGCCTGATGGGTGGCGTCGGCCAGCACGATGCCGAAATATTCGAGGAAGAAGCCGTCGCGCAGGGTCGATTCCACGCAGACGTTGGTGGCGATGCCGGTGAAGACCAGGGTGCGGATCCCGGCCGCGCGCAGCAGGCTGTCGAGCTGGGTGTTGTAGAAGCCGCTGTAGCGCGGCTTGCCCAGCACGATGTCGCCGGGCTCGGGCCTGAGGGCATCCACCAGGGCGTAGTCCCAGGTGCCCCGGGCGAGCAGGCGTTCGTTCATCCCGGGCCGGGCCCGCATGGTCTTGAGGGCGTTGGACTTGTGCCAGTTCGGCGAACCCGGGCCTCCGGCCTCGACGTAGTCCGGGTCCCAGCCGTTCTGGAACCAGACGATCCGGATCCCGGCCGCCCGCGCCGCCCGCACCGCCCGGGCGATCTGCTCTACCACCGGCCCCGTGCCGGAGACGTCGAAGCCGGCGAGATCGAGGTAGCCCCCCGGCGTCGTGTAGGCGTTCTGCATGTCGACGACGATGAGCGCGGTGGCGGATCCGTCGAAGGCGATAGGTTCCGGCCGGGCCGCCAGGGTGATGCCGCCCTGGCGGCCCTGCGGATCGGTATAGCCGGCTGGCCTGGTGATGCCGTCCATCACGCCACCTGCGCCATCGGCTCGGCCGACGCGTCAGCCCCGGCTTGGATGTGCGCGCGGCTCGTCATCAGGGGCTGGATGCGGGTGCCGTAGGCGTCGAGGCCCGCGAGGAAGTCGTCGAACACCAGGAGCACGCCCTCGGTGCCCGGGACCGTGGCGACCTCGTCGAGCATCCGCGCCACCTCGGCATAAGAGCCCACCAGCGTGCCCATGTTGATGTTCACGGCCGAGGTCGGGTCGGTCATCTGGCGCACGTTGGTGTCGGACCCCGACTTGGTGTCGGCGGCGCCCTGGATCCCGAGCCAGGCGATCGCCTCCTGGTCGGCGCCGGCCTTGTAGTGCTCCCAGGTGGCCCGGGCCGCCTCGTCGGTCTCGTCGGCGATGACCATGAACAGCACGTAGGAGGAGACGGCGCGCCCCGTCGCCGTCGTTCCCTTCGCCGCCGTTCCCGTCGCGGCCCTTCCCATCGCAGCCTTGGCGGCTTCCAGCCGCTCCACCGTGGGGGCGAAGGCGGTCGGCGTGTTCACCCCCTTGCCGAAGCAGAAGTTGTAGTCGGCGTAGCGGGCCGTGAACTCCATGCCGGCATTGGACTGGCCGGCGCAGATGATCTTCATCTCGGCCTGCGGGCGCGGGCTGAGGCGGCAATCGTCCATCTGGAAGAATTCGCCCTTGCGGTCGCAGACCCCGGTCTCCCACAGGTCGCGCAGCACCTGCGCGTATTCCGAGAGGTACTCGTAGCGGCGCGAAAAATACTCGTCCCCGGGCCACAGGCCCATCTGAGCGTATTCCGG
Source organism: Methylobacterium sp. V23 (assembly GCF_002917135.1). Taxonomy (NCBI): domain Bacteria; kingdom Pseudomonadati; phylum Pseudomonadota; class Alphaproteobacteria; order Hyphomicrobiales; family Methylobacteriaceae; genus Methylobacterium; species Methylobacterium sp. V23. Next base: position 7,906 of record NZ_PDHT01000036.1, on the reverse strand, counting down.
CCGCTGCCAGCCGGTGACGAGGTTGAGGCCGAAGCGCCCGTTCGAGATCGAATCGATGGTCGCGGCCATCCGCGCCGTGATGGCGGGGGGCATGCACAGGGTGGCGGCCGTGGCGAACAGCTTGATCCGGCTGGTCACGGCCGCCAGCCCCGCCATCAGGGTGAAGGATTCGAGGTTGTGGTCCCAGAACTCGGTCTTGCCGCCGAAGCCCCGCAGCTTGATCATCGACAGCGCGAAGTCGAGCCCGTAGCCCTCGGCCTTCAGAACCACCTGCTTGTTCAGTTCGAAACTCGGCTTGTACTGCGGCGCGTTCTCCGACAGCAGCCAGCCGTTGTTTCCGATCGGGATGAAGACGCCGACATTCATGGCAACCTCGTTCGCGCGGGTAGAACCCGCTGTCAGGCGGGACTCCGACGAAGACATGACCCTGACAAAACCAGTCCAGGGCGCTTCGGGATGGCGGCGGAGACTGTCGATCGTCTCCGGTCTCCACGATCCAACCCCATTCGGACCGGATGGTCAAACTCTCGCGAGGGGGTTTTCGGGCGCTTGCCTAAACTCTCTCCGTTCTGCCGGCCGTTTGGGCGCCTCCTGCCCAGGGCGGCAGCGGATCGCGCCGGGTCAGCGCAGGCCGAGGCCGGCCAGGATCAGGGCCTGGGTGCTGGCGACCGTGCGCTCGAAGAAGTCCGGGTCGTCGAGGCCCCGCCTCGTGACGGCCTCCACCTGCACGGCGAAGTCGGCATAGTGCTGGGTGATCGCCCAGATCGAGAAGATCAGGTGATGCGGGTCGTGCGGGCCGATCCGCCCGGCCGCGCTCCAGCCCCGGATGATCGCGGCCTTGGCTTCGACGAGGTCGCGCAGGGAGCCCTCGAGCTCCGGGCGCAGCAGGGGGGCGCCCTGGACGATCTCCAGGCAAAACAGCCGCGAGGCCTGGGGCGCGTCCCGCGACAGGGTGAGCTTGGCGCGGATGTAGCCCCGGAACGCCGCGGCCGGTTCGCTGTCGGCGTCGAAGGCCTGGAGCGGATCGAGCCAGACCGTCAGCACCCGGCGCAGCACCGCGACGTAGAGCGCCTCCTTCGAGGGGAAGTAGTAGAGCAGGTTGGTCTTCGAGAGCCCGGCCCGCTCGGCGATGCCCTCCACGCTGGCCCCGTGCAGCCCGAGGCCCGAGAACAGCGCGAGCCCCGCATCAAGGATGGCCACGCGCCGCGCCTCCCCGTCCTTGCGGCGGCGGCGGGCGGGCGGAGGGGCGGCGTCCGTGCGGATCTCGCGCATGGCGATGCCTCAGGCCGGCGGGTGGTGCCGGATCCAGTGCTCGGCGATGTCGATGCGGCGGGCGACCCAGACCTGGTCGTGGGCGGCGATGTGGTCGAGGAAGCGGACCAGCGCGCCGATTCGCCCGGGCCGGCCGACGAGGCGGCAATGCAGGCCCACCGACATCATCTTGGGCGCCTCCGCACCCTCGGCATAGAGGGCATCGAAGGTGTCGCGCAGGTAGGTGAAGAGGTGGTCGCCGGTGTTGAAGCCCTGGATGGCGGCGCATTTCATGTCGTTGGCATCCAGGGTGTAGGGCACCACGAGGCCACGGCCGCTGGGCTCGTCGATCCAGTACGGCAGGTCGTCGGCGTAGGAATCGGCAAGGTACGTCATCCCGGCCGCGATCCCGAGGTCGAGGGTGTGGGGCGAGGAGCGCCCGGTGTACCAGCCGCGCGGGCGCGCGCCCGTGATCTCGGTGTGGATGCGGATCGCCTCGTCCATGTGCGCCTTCTCCTCGGCGCGGGTGAAGTCGCGGTAGTCGATCCACTTGAGGCCGTGGCAGGCGATCTCCCAGTCCGCTTCCTTCATGGCCGCGGCGACGTCCGGGTGGCGGGCGAGCGCGGTGGCGACCGCGAAGGCGGTCACGGGGATCTTTCGCGATTGGAACAGCCGCCAGAGCCGCCAGAACCCGGCCCGCGACCCGTACTCGAACAGGGATTCGAGGCTCATGTGGCGCTGGCCCGGCCAGGGCTGCGCCCCGACGATCTCGGACAGGAAGGCCTCGGAGGCCGCATCCCCGTGCAGGATGCAGTTCTCGCCGCCCTCCTCGTAGTTCAGCACGATCTGCACCGCGATGCGCGCGCCGTCCGGCCAGCGCGGATGCGGCGGATTGCGGCCGTAGCCGACGAGGTCGCGGGGATAGGTCAACGGCCGGCCCTTGGAGTGGGGTGAGGTCGACTCCGCTGTTCGGCCGGGGCCCGCATCCTGTCAACCGGAGGGCGGCCCGCGTCGCGCTTGCGCTCGCTCTCCAGGGATGCATCCATGCGCGCCGCGTTCCCGGCGCGCGGCCCCGCCGCGCACGGTCCTTGCCTTCCCGGGTCCGACACGTCCGCGCCCAACCTCCGAGGTCCCCCGTGCTCCTGACCCCACGCGAAAAGGACAAGCTCCTCCTCGCCATGGCCGCACAGGTGGCCCGCAACCGGCTCAGCCGCGGGGTGAAGCTGAACTATCCCGAGGCGGTGGCGCTGATCAGCGACTTCGTGGTCGAGGGCGCCCGGGACGGGCGCTCGGTCTCGGAGCTGATGCAGGCCGGCGGGCACGTGCTCAGCGCCGAGCAGTGCATGGACGGCATCCCCGAGATGATCCACGACATCCAGGTCGAGGCGACCTTCCCGGACGGCACCAAGCTCGTGACCGTACACCACCCGATCCGGGGCGCGGCCTCGGCCGAGGTGCCCGGCACCGTGACCACCCTGCCGGGCGAGATCGTCTTCAACGAGGGCGCTCCCCGCACCCTCCTGTCGGTGTCCAACGTCGGCGACCGGCCGATCCAGGTCGGCTCGCACTACCACTTCTACGAGGTCAATCCCGGCCTGACCTTCGAGCGCGAGAAGGCCCGCGGCCAGCGCCTCGACATCGCCCCCGGCACGGCGGTGCGCTTCGAGCCGGGCGTGACCCGCGAGGTCATGCTGGTGCCGCTGGGCGGAGGCCGCACCGTCTACGGGTTCCGCGGCGACGTGATGGGAGCGCTCTGATCGACACGGCCATGGTAGACATCAGGCGGATCATCGAAGTTGAGGAGTCGCGCGTGCAACGGTTCGCGGTGACGGTGACAGCGAAGGGGCAGGTCACGCTGCCAGCCGAATTCCGGCGTGCGATCAACGCCGTGGCCGGCGACCGCCTATCGCTCGTCGTCGGCGACGATGGCAGCGCCGTCTTGAGGAAGGACACCGACGACCTGTGTTCGATGCAGGCGATCGCCCGCCGGGCCCGGGACGCGGCCGGCCGGGCCGAAGCTGGGACCGGAGCGGACCCGGTCGGCGACTACCTCGTCGCCGAGGACGAGCGCACGAAGTCGGGCCGATGATTGGAATCGACACCAACATCCTGCTGCGTCACACCCTCGCCGACGATGCTGCGCAGTCGCCTCTGGCGAGCGCGTTCCTGATCGACCCGGCGCGACTTGCAGAGCCGGCCGTCATCAATCCCGTCGTGCTGGTGGAGTTTGTCTGGACGCTGGCGCGGCGCGAGCGCTTCGGCAAGGCAGACATCCTCGCTCTGCTCGATGTTCTCGTCAGTTCGCCCCGGATCGCTTTCACCGACGAGCGTGCGGTCATTGCCGCCATCGAGAACTGGCGCGCCGGCAGCGCCGATTTCCCGGATTATCTCATCGGTCACCTCAACCGGCAGGCGGGTGCCTCCACCACGATGACCTACGATCAAGTTGCCGCGCGCGAGGCAGTCTTCTCACACCTTTCGGCCTGATCAGAGGCGCAAGGATACCCGATGTCCAACATGCCCCCCCGCGCCGCCCTCCCCCGCGCCGCCTATGCCGACATGTTCGGCCCCACCACCGGCGACCGCATCCGGCTCGCCGACACGTCGCTGGTGATCGAGGTGGAGCGCGACCACACCACCTACGGCGAGGAGGTGAAGTTCGGCGGCGGCAAGGTCATCCGCGACGGCATGGGCCAGTCCCAGGTCACCAACCAGGACGGTGCCGTCGACACCGTCATCACCAACGCAGTGGTCCTCGACCATTGGGGCGTGGTGAAGTGCGACGTCGGCCTGGTGAAGGGCCGGATCGCCAAGCTCGGCAAGGCCGGCAACCCGGATATCCAGCCGGGCGTCGACATCGTGGTCGGACCCGGCACCGAGGTCATTGCCGGGGAAGGCAAGATCCTCACGGCCGGCGGCTTCGACAGCCACATCCACTACATCTGCCCGCAGCAGATCGACGAGGCCCTGTGCTCGGGCGTCACCACCATGCTGGGCGGCGGCACCGGCCCGGCGCACGGCACCTTCGCCACCACCTGTACCCCGGGACCGTGGCACCTCGCCCGGATGATCGAGGCGGCGGAATCGTTCCCGATGAACCTCGCCTTCGCGGGCAAGGGCAACGCCGCGCGGCCCGAGAGCCTCGTCGAGATGATCCGGGCCGGGGCCTGCGCCCTCAAGCTGCACGAGGACTGGGGCACCACCCCGGCCGCCATCGACACCTGCCTGACGGTGGCCGACCTGTACGACGTGCAGGTGATGATCCACTCCGACACCCTCAACGAATCCGGCTTCGTCGAGGACACGATCAAGGCCTTCGCGGGGCGGACCATCCACGCCTTCCATACCGAGGGGGCGGGCGGCGGCCACGCGCCTGACATCATCAGGGTGGCGGGGCTGGCCAACGTCCTGCCGTCCTCGACGAACCCGACGCGGCCCTACACGAAGAACACCATCGACGAGCATCTCGACATGCTGATGGTGTGCCACCACCTCGACCCGGCGATTCCCGAAGACCTCGCCTTCGCCGAGAGCCGCATCCGCCGCGAGACCATCGCGGCCGAAGACATCCTGCACGACATCGGCGCCCTCTCGATGATGTCGTCGGACAGCCAGGCCATGGGCCGGGTCGGCGAGGTCATCATCCGCACGTGGCAGACGGCGGACAAGATGAAGCGCCAGCGGGGCGCCCTGCCCGGCGACGCGAGCGGCAACGACAACCTGCGCGCCCGCCGCTACGTGGCGAAGTATACCATCAACCCCGCCATCGCACACGGCGTCTCGGCCCATATCGGCTCGGTGGAGCCGGGCAAGCTCGCCGACCTCGTGCTGTGGACGCCGGCCTTCTTCGGGGTGAAGCCCGACCTCGTGATCAAGGGGGGCGCCATCGCCACGGCGCCGATGGGCGATCCCAACGCCTCGATCCCGACGCCCCAGCCGGTGCATTACCGCCCGATGTTCGGGTCCTTCGGCCGGGTGCCCTTCGCCACCGCCCTGACCTTCGTTTCGAAGGCCGCGATCGAGGACGGGCTCGGCGAGCGCCTCGGGCTGCAGAAGCGCCTCGTCGCCGTCGAGAACGTCCGCGGCGGCATCTCGAAGAAGAGCATGATCCTCAACGACGCGACGCCCGACATCGCGGTCGACCCCGAGACCTACGACGTCCGCGCCGACGGCGAACTCCTGGTCTGCGAGCCCGCCGAGGTGCTGCCGATGGCGCAGCGATACTTCCTGTTTTGAGGTCGGATGCGTTCGACGCCCGCGGAGTCCCCCCTGTCCAAGGCTGCCGTCAGCCCATCCCAGGGTCACGACCTCTCCGAGACCGACCTCTACCTGTGGACGCAGGATCAGGCCGCCCTGCTCCGCGCGAAGCGACGGCAGGACATCGACTGGCACCACCTTGCCGAGGAAATGCAACGCCTTCGGATCGAAGGTCGTCTCGACGTCAGCCCGAGCCTCCGGGCCTGGCCGGAGACGGTTCTGTCGAAGGCCTGTCACCTGGGGCGCGTTCGCGCAGCGGACGAGACCGGGCTGGCGGAACAGGCCTGTCCGCCGGCTTGTCCCTATACCCTGGCGCAGATTCTGGACGACAGCGTCTATCCGGGGGCCCTCGAGCCCCGCTTCACCTGATGAGCCCTGCCCGACCCATGACCGCCCGCACCGTATCGTCCCACGCCCCATGATCCGCGCCACGAAAGTCCTGCGCCGCGACGCCCTCTCCGGCGAGATCGTCGACCGCATCGTTCTCGACCACGGCGACCGGCATCGCCGGCGCATGGCCATGCGCACGGTGGGCGGCCTGTCCTTCCTCCTCGACCTGCCGGAGCCCGCGATCCTCGACGACGGCGACGCCCTGGTGCTGCAGGATGGGCGGCTGGTCTGGGTCGAGGCCGCGCCGGAGCCGTTGCTGGAGATCCGCGCCCCCGACGACCACGCCCTGAAGCGCCTGATCTGGCACATCGGCAACCGGCACATCCCGGCCGAGATCGGGGCCGACGCGGTCTATATCGCCTTCGACCACGTGCTCGCCGAGATGGTGCGGGGTTTGGGCGGCAGCGCCGAGGCGGTGGAGCGCCCGTTCCGGCCGGAGGGCGGCGCCTATGCGGGCGAGGCCGCGAGCCAGCACCATCACGGCCACCACCATCACGGCCATTCGCACGACGACCCCGCGCACCCCCACGACGGCCATCGCCACGACCCCGCGCACCCTCATGATTGAGGCCCTGCGCCTGATGGCGTGGCTGTCGCCGGGCTATCCGGTGGGCGCCTATGCCTACTCGCACGGGCTCGAAGGGGCGGTGGAGAGCGGCGAGGTCGGCGGCGAGGCCTCGCTCACGGACTGGCTCGCCGACGTGCTCGCACACGGCTCGGGCCGCAACGACCTCATCCTTCTCAGCCAGACCCATGCGGCGGCGCTGGCCGGGGATGCGCGGACGCTGGCCGAGCTCAACGACCTCGCCCTCGCCCTGGCCCCCTCGCGCGAGCTGCACCTGGAGACGAGCCAGCAGGGCCGCAGCTTCCTCGACGCCACCGTGGCGGCCTGGGGCACCGCTGACCTCGACCGCCTCGCCGCCCCCCTCGACGGGGCGGTGGCCTACCCGGTGGCCGTCGGCCTCGCGGCCGGTGCCCACCGGATGGCCCTGGCCCCGGTGCTCGCCGGCTTCGGCCTCGCCTTCCTGCAGAACCTCGTCTCGGCGGCCCTGCGCTGCGCACCCATCGGCCAGAGCGCGGGCACCCGGATCATCGCCGCGCTGACGCCGCGGGTGACGGCGCTCGCCGCCACGATCCCGGCCCTCGGGCGCGACGATCTCGGCAGCGCCACCCTGAACCTCGACCTCGGCTCGTTCCGGCACGAGACCCAGTATTCCCGGATCTTCCGCTCCTGAGGACACCTCTTGAGGACCCTGCGATGACCTCTCCCAACGGCCCCCTCCGCGTCGGCATCGGTGGCCCCGTCGGCTCCGGCAAGACCGCCCTGATGGAGCAGCTCTGCAAGCGCTTCCGCGACACCTACGAGATCTGCGCGATCACCAACGATATCTACACCAAGGAGGATGCCCGCCTCCTTACCGTGGCCGGCGCCCTGCCGGAGGAGCGGATCATGGGCGTCGAGACCGGCGGCTGCCCGCACACGGCGATCCGCGAGGACGCCTCGATCAACCTCGCGGCGGTGGCGGAGATGCGTCGGCGCTTCCCGAAGCTCGACCTCATCCTGATCGAGTCCGGTGGCGACAACCTCGCGGCCACCTTCTCGCCGGAGCTGGCCGACCTCACCCTCTACGTCATCGACGTGGCGGGGGGCGAGAAGATCCCCCGCAAAGGCGGCCCCGGAATCACCCGCTCGGACCTCCTCATCGTCAACAAGACCGACCTCGCACCCCTGGTGGGCGCCGATCTCGGGATCATGGAATCCGACACGAAGCGCATGCGCGGCGCCCGGCCCTACGTGTTCTCGTCCCTGCGCGACGGCCACGGGGCGGACGCCATCGCGCGCTTCGTGGTGGAGGCGGGCGGGCTGAGCTAGCCGGTCCGCCGGGCCTGGCATGACGAAGAGCCCGGATCGCTCCGGGCCCCTTTTTGGTCCGTCCGTTCGTGGCGGCCTCCGGCGCCGCTCAGGCGGCGCGCACGGTGGCCAGGAAGCGCTGGACCTCGGCGCTGA
>NZ_PDHT01000035.1:0-39019 GCF_002917135.1 Methylobacterium sp. V23 | reverse complement strand
CACACTGCCAAAGACGCTTCACGCTGCCCTCTAACATCAAAGTGCCCAGGTAGTGTTAGGTGTAATTCAGTCCCACCCAGTCACGATATCTAACAAATGATTGTTGGGAATCGCACATACAGTCCATGAATCGAGCCGTACAGTAGGAAATCGACCACTGCACTTGCATCGAATATTGTTTAGGGGCTTACTTGCCTGCCAGATCTAATTGGATCTGGCTCCGTCCCGAAACTAGGGTCGCGCAATGACAGAAAGCGGACCACCCTGCGTGCTGGTCGCAGAGAGCAACGCGATTGTTGCCCTCGACCTCTGTGAAACCCTGCAGGAGGCCGGTTACCGCGTCGCTGGCCCGCTGGCGACGGTGGCCGCGACCGAGGCGCTCCTGGAGCGGGAGCATGTCGATCTGGCCGTCATCGAGCCGAAGCTGAAGGATGGTGATTGTTCAAGGACCTTGCGGCACCTCCGCAGGCGCGGCGTCCCCTTCATTCTGCACACGGCCTGTCATCGTGCGGATCCGATCACGCGTGGCTTCGGCGACGCCCCCTGGCTCGCGAAGCCTGCGATCCCCTGGGACGTCGTGATCGCCCTCGACGAAATCGCGATCGGGAGTTTGTGAGATGGTACAGGCCCTCAGCAGTCAGGCGGTTGGGGACCGCGTCTTCTTTCCCGTGCCGGAGTCGCCCGCGTCTGCGCTGGTACAGAAGCTCGAAGCGTTCCAAGATTTGTCGGCCGAGGACCGGAACGCGCTCGCGCGTCTTGTGACGACCGCGCGGGACTACCCGGCCCACACCGACATCCTGCGCGAGGGCGAGCCGGCCGATGGCGTTCTCATCGTGGTCAAGGGGTTCGCGTGTCGGAACCAGTTCCGTCAGAACGGCGCACGGCAGATCACCGCCTACCTTGTGCCCGGCGATCATTGCAACTTGGAAGCCGGTCTCATCAACCGCATGGATCACACGGTCAGCACGCTCTCACCCTGTCGGGTTGCCCGCGTGAACGCGGAGGCCCTCCACGCGATCCTACGGCAACACCCCGCCATACGGCAGGCTCTTCGGATGAGCATCCTCGTCAACGAGGCCACCCTGCGTGAGTGGATCGTTAACATCGGATGCCGAACCGCCGTCGAGCGCATCGCGCACCTGTTCTGCGAACTGCACCTGCGCTTGAGCGCAGTGGGTCTGACCCGTGGGATGACCTACGAACTGCCCTTCACGCAGAGCGATATCGCCGTCACGGTCGGGCTCTCGAACGTTCACGTCAATCGTTCTCTTCAGGCACTGCGACGCCAGCGGTTGCTCACCTTGTCTGGTAAGCGCCTGACCATCCTCGACTGGACCGGCTTGAGCGAATTGGCCGAATTCAATCCGAGCTACCTGCAACTGGGCTGTCGTCCCCTGGACGGGTAACGCGAACCGAGCCGTTGGACAGCCGCGGTTCGACGCTTGGGTACCGAGGCCGCCGGTGGTCGGCGCCTCCCGTTGCCGCCGCGGCTCAGGCCTTCGCGGACGATTGGGGATCGATCGTCCCGGTTTCGCTCTCCAGGCGATCGTCGGCCGCCTCGTCGAACGCCTGCATCCAGGCGGTTCGGTCCTCGCTGCCCTCGGCATAGGGGCAACTCTCACGCTGCTTGCCGTAGAGGCGGGCATTCCGGCCCTTGATGAAGGGGCTGTCGCTCGCGGTCGCGCCGTCGCTCATATCGCGTATCCTGATGGTCGTGCGGCACGCCGGGACACCTCCCCGATCGTACGGCCCTGTCGCGGGTCAACCCTGACCAGGTCGATCCGGTTCATCCGCGTTCCATCACGAGCGCGCTGTTAGGGCTCGCGCCGGTGATCCAGGCTATGCGCCACTGCGCGCCGCAGAATCCGAGAGAGATCCTCGACGGAGTAGGGCTTGCGAAGCAACTCGAAGCCGTGGGTACCCTGCTCGGCGATCACGTGGCTGTAGCCCGAAGCGAGGACGACGGGCAGACCGGGATAGCGCGCGCGGATCGCCTGTCCGAGGTCGATGCCGTTCATGCCGGGCATGACAACGTCGGAAAACACGATGTCGAAAGAGCGTTCGGACGGCTTCGCGAGAGAAGACGGCGCCAAGACCTGAAGTGCCTGTTCGGCATCCGTGACCCAGCGGGTGTCGTATCCGAGTTCCTGGAGGGCTTGTGTCGCGAAGGCTCCGACTTCCAGGTTGTCCTCGACGACCAGCACCCGCGTCCCATGACCGTCAGCGAGGGATGCCGGTTCGGGCAGCACGGCTTGGGGGGCGATCTGCGCTCGGACGCGGGGCAGGAACAGCGTGAACGTCGTCCCGCTCCCGAGGGTGCTGTCCACCAGGACCTCACCGCCGGATTGCTTGGCGAAGCCGAAGACCTGTGACAGCCCGAGGCCGGTGCCCTGCCCGACGCCTTTGGTGGTGAAGAAGGGCTCGAAGATGCGATCCAGCATCTCGGGTGGAATACCGGAGCCGGTGTCCGACACCGAGACCGCGACGAAATCGCCGCGGACACGCGGATGCGCCCGCACGGCAGGAATGGTCAGGGCGCGGGTCACTCGGATCCGCAGCCGGCCTTCGCCCTCCATGGCATCCCGTGCGTTGACCACCATGTTGACCAGCGCGGTATCGAATTGGCTCGGATCCGCGTCGACGAGATAGGTCAGCGGAGTGCCGTCGGAGGACAGGCCGGGAACGACGTCGGTTTCGACCTGAATCCGGGCGCCCGTGAGGGTACCCACCATATCTCCCACGGAGGCGACGCTGCGCGCGACATCGAACACCTCCGGGCTCAGGGCTTGCCGGCGCGCGAAGGCGAGAAGTTGCCCGGTGAGCTTCGCCGCCCGCGAGACGGTGTCGGAGATGGCCCCGATGTAGCGCTGGCGCCGCTCCTCCGGCAGGTCTGGCCGCTTGAGCAGATCGGTGGACGACTTGATCACCGTTAGGAGGTTGTTGAAGTCGTGCGCAACGCCGCCCGTGAGCTGGCCCACCGCTTCGAGCTTCTGCGATTGCCGCAACTGCTCCTCGAGGGCCTTGCGCTCCGTGACGTCGCGACCGGCCGCGTAGAAATGGTCGCCCTGCGGAATGGCGTTCCAGGACACCCACCGGAAATCGCCATCGGCCGTCTTCATGCGGACGTCGAGATTGTCGAGGACGCTGCCCTCGGTCAGGCGGGTGAAGGCGGTGGTCGCCGGTGGGACATCGTCCGGATGCAGGTAGTTGTCGAACCGCGCGCCGAGGAGGGCGTCGGCCGGCCAGCCCAGCATTTCGGACCAGGCCGGATTCACGGCCCGGTAGAGACCGTCGAACCCACAGATCACGAGAAGGTCGCGGCTGGCGCGCCAGACGAGGTCGCGCTCGGCGGTACGGTCCCGCGCCGTGGTCCGCAGCAGCGTCTCGGCTTCGCGGCGGTCGGTGATGTCGTTGAAGAGGATCGCGACGCGGTGCTGGACCGGTTCACCGACGCGCAGTGCGTGGACATCGAACCAGCGGCCGAGGGCGACCGCGACGCTCTCGAACCGGGCCGGTCGACCCGTCAGGGCGACTTCGCCATAGGTTTCGAGCCAGCGCGGCTCGAGATCCGGGATCACCTCGCTCACCCAACGCCCGACCACGTCGCCGAGACCTGCCTGACGTTCGAAGGCTGGATTGACCTCCAGGAAGCGGTAATCGACCGGACGGCCGCTGGAGTCGAAACGCATCTCCACGATGCAGAAGCCGGCGTCGATCGCATCGAAGAGGGTCCGATAGCGGGCTTCACTCTCCGCGAGCTTACCCTCCTCGGTCCGGAACCGGGTGACGTCGAGCTGGCTGGCGAAGAAGTAGATCAGCCGGCCCTCAGGGTCGAAAACTGGGCTGACGTAAAGTTCGTTGCGGAATGCGCTGCCGTCGCGATGATAGTTGACGATCTCCACCACGACGTCCCGTCGCGCCGCGATCGCGTCCCGCACGCGAGCGACTTCGGCCGGATCGGTACCGCTGCCCTGCAGGAAGCGACAGTTCCGCCCGAGCAGCTCCTCGACTCCGTATCCGCACAGCTCCTGGAAGGCCCGATTGGCGAAGACAATCGGGTTGTCCGGAAGGTTTGGATCCGTGATGATCATCGGCATGCGGGTCTTCTCCGCTGCCGTGAAAAGCAGGTTGGAGCTCGCCGCCGAGGTGCGCTGGCCCGGGCCGGGTGCACGGATCCCGGTAGCACGCTCCGCCCGCAGCGCCGCAATCTCCGCCTCGAGTGCCTGTTCCCTCAGACGAAGCCGTTCAACCGCGTCGTCCATGACCCCCCGAATATCACCTAAACGCGGCACGTCTCTTCGACGGCGCCCGGAGCCTCGTCGTGATTCGTTCCGCGCCACGCCTCCCTATCCCACGTCTGTCGGCACGTCGATCACGTGCGGCACAGGATGCCGATGGCAGAGTCGGAACCATTGCGTGGACCGTGGATTGCGATAGGCGCTGACGTTAGACCTGTGCCTGCAGTGTGTCGGCTCTGTCTGATGGTCGGCCCTGCATCGCCTCTTCGTTGTTCACTGGCCAGCGGCCTCGCTGTCCGTTCCGGGAAACGATCGTTCGTGCCGAGCTTTGGACCGATGCAGACGTTCGATACCACCACCACCACCCTGCCCACCCTGCGTCGCGGTTCACAGCTGTATGAGACGGAGCGGCGACTCAACGCGGTCCTGAACAACGCTTCGGTGGCCATCTTTCTGATGGATGACCGCCAGCACTGCGTCTACATGAACCGGGCTGCGGAACTGCTCACCGGTTTCAGCCTGACCGAGGTCCTCACGCGCGATTGTCCCCTGCACGATATCGTCCACCACACCTACCCGGATGGTCGCCCGTTTCCGCTCGCGGAATGCGCCATCGACCGGGCCTTTCCGGAGAACAATCAGGAACGCGGCGAGGAGGTGTTCGTCCATAAAGACGGACATTTCTACCCGGTCGGGTTCACCGCCAGTCCCATCCGCGACGACGAAGCGCGCATTATCGGTACGATCATCGAGGTCCGCGACATCACGGAGGAGAAGGCGGCCGCCGAGCGTCAGCGCCTTCTCACCAACGAACTCAACCACCGGGTCAAGAACACGCTGGCGACCGTCCAGTCGATCGCCGCGCAGACCTTCAAAGGAAAGACCGACGGCGCCGCGCGCCAGACCTTCGATGCACGCATGGTCGCTCTGTCGAACACCCACAACGTGCTCACGGCGGAGAACTGGGAGAGCGCTAGCCTGCGCAGCGTCGTCGAGGGCGCCGTGGCACCGCACGCCCTGGCCGAAGTCGATACGGCGCGCTTCGACCTCGTCGGTCCGGATACCCGCCTGCACCCGAAGGTCGCCGTCACTCTCGCGATGGCGCTGCACGAACTGATGACGAACGCGGCCAAGTACGGGGCGCTATCGGTTCCCGAAGGTCGGGTCGGCGTGTCCTGGACCCTGGAGCCGGAGGGCTCGGGCGAGCGCCTCGATCTCGTCTGGACCGAAACGGGCGGGCCGCCGGTCGCGCCACCCACGCGGAGGGGATTCGGAAGCCGGCTCATCGAGCGACAATTGCCGCTGGAATTCGACGGCAGCGCGGATCTGATCTTCGCACCCACCGGCGTCATCTGCCGGCTCCGTATCCCGCTGACCGCGCTCGGATGGCACGGGCAGGAACGGGTGACCGGACGGGTCGCCCGATGAGCGGCCTCCAGGGACGGCGGGTTCTGCTGGTAGAGGACGAGAGCCTCGTCGCCATGCTCGGCGAGGACATGCTGCTCGATCTCGGCTGTGAGGTCGAGATCGCCATGCGTCTCGACAAGGCGGTGGCGCTGGCCCGCGGGGCGGACCTGGACATGGCGATCCTCGACGTGAATCTCGGCGACACCTGTAGCTATCCCGTGGCCGATGCCTTGTTCGAGCGCGGTATTCCTTTCATCTTCGCCACCGGCTACGGCCTCTCGGGGATCGAACCCGCTTACAACGCCATTCCGGTGATGCAGAAGCCGTATCAGGTTGCACAGATGGAGCGGCTGCTCCGGCACCTGCTCACCTGCAAAACGCCGCCGAAGGGGAACATGCCGTCCTTGCCGTGCGGGTGTTCGTTCTGGGCGAAGATCGTCGGACCCTACCAGATCCGGGCCGACTGAGCGCCGTCGCTGCGGCCTTCGGTCTCCAACGTGTGGCGCTTGCCGCCGGAGCTTTCCGAACGATGTTGCGTTCGCTCCCTGCGGTGACGGGACAACGAACACGAACGCCCATGCAGATTCATCTGGACGCCCTCGGCGGCGTCGCCGGCGACATGTTCGCCGCCGCCCTTCTCGATGCTTTTCCGGACCAGGAAGCCGGCGTGCTGGAGAGCATCCGAGCCGCCTTGCCGGAGGTCTCCTGCGAACTCGTCAGACACAATGACGGCATTCTGGCCGGCCGCCGCTTCGTCGTCGCGCGCGGTCCCGGGGCTCGGGATAGCGGGGCGGCCGGTCACACGCATCGCCACCACGATCACGCGCATGCGCATGGCGACGGACACGGTCACGCCGGTGATGCCCACCACGGGCATCGCCACTGGTCGCAGATCCGCGCGGACCTGCAGGCCTGTCCGCTCGGGTCCGCGGTCCGCACTCATGCGATCGGGATCTTCACCCGTCTGGCCGAGGCCGAGGCACGGGTCCACGGCATCGCCGTCGAGGCGGTGGCCTTCCACGAGGTCGGCGCCTGGGACTCGATCGCCGATATCGTGGCGGCCGCGCACCTGATCGCGGCCCTCGACGCCGAGGCCTGGAGCGTGTCGGCGCTGCCCCTCGGCTCGGGCCGGGTCCGGACCCAGCACGGACCGCTGCCCGTGCCGGCCCCGGCCACGAGCCTCCTCATCGAGGGGTTCGAGACCCTCGACGACGGCGTGCCGGGCGAGCGGGTCACGCCGACGGGGGCCGCGATCCTGCGCTACCTGCGCGACATCGCGCCACCGCTGCCGGCGGCGCCGCGGATTCTCAAGGGATCGGGCATCGGCTTCGGCACCAAGGTCCTACCGGGCCTCAGCAACTGCCTGCGCGCGATGGTGTACGAGGCGGCGACGTCGCGCGGGAGCGGCGAGCACCGCGACCTCGGCGTGATCGAGTTCGAGGTGGACGACCAATCGGCGGAGGATCTCGGCATGGGCCTCGATCGTCTGCGCGCGCATCCGGATATCTTCGACGTCGTCCAGATGCC
Organism: Methylobacterium sp. V23; assembly: GCF_002917135.1. NCBI lineage: Bacteria > Pseudomonadati > Pseudomonadota > Alphaproteobacteria > Hyphomicrobiales > Methylobacteriaceae > Methylobacterium > Methylobacterium sp. V23. The sequence goes on along the minus strand of NZ_PDHT01000035.1, from coordinate 31,847 downwards.
GGTCTTCGGCAAGAAGGGACGGATGATGACTCATGTACGGGCGCTCGCCCGTGCCAGCGCGCTCGAGGAGGCCATCGCGGCCTGCTTTCGCGAAACCACCACGATCGGCCTGCGCCATCGCATCGTCTCTGGTGCCGCTCTTTCGAGGCGGATGCACACCGTCATGGTCGAGGGTCAACCGGTACGGGTGAAGGTCGTCGACCGGCCGGGCGGGCGCACCGCCAAGGCGGAGGCCGACGATGCGGTCGCCCGGGAAAACCACGCCACCCGCGCCGGCCTGCGCCGCGCTGCCGAGGCGCTGGCGCTCCGGGCGGATACCGAGGAGGGGGGCACGGCATGAGCGGCGATGTCCTGCAACGCTTGAACGACGTGCTTCTGCAGATCGGGCCCCTCGCGGTCGCAGTCAGCGGCGGCGTCGACAGCTTGACTCTCGCCGAGGCAGCCCATCGCCTCCTCGGGGCCGACCGGGCGCTGATGGTCCACGCGGCCTCGCCGGCCGTGCCGCACGAGGCGACGCAACGTGTCCGGGACGAAGCGGCGCGGGGGGGCTGGACCCTGCGCGTGGTCGAGGCCGGCGAGTTTGCCGACCCGAGCTACCGCGCCAACCCGGTCAATCGCTGCTTCTTCTGCAAGACCAACCTTTACGGAACGATCCGTCAGGTCACCGACCGGACCATGGTGTCGGGCGCCAATCTCGACGATCTCGGCGAGTACCGCCCGGGCCTCGACGCGGCCCGCGAGTACGGCGTGCGCCATCCCTACGTGGAGGCCGGACTGGATAAGGCCACGGTGCGGGCGCTCGCCCGCGATCTCGGCCTCGGATCGGTGGCGGAGCTCCCGGCAGCACCCTGCCTGTCGAGCCGCGTCGAGACCGGTATCCGGATCGAGCCCGAAATCTTGGCATTCATCCACGCCGTCGAAGGCTTGGTGAGCCGTAGCCTCCAGGCCGGCACCGGACCGCGCCGCGCCGTGCGCTGCCGCGTCCGGGCCGCCGGGATCGTGGTGGAGCTCGACCCCGACAGCCTCGCCGCCCTCGACAGCGCGGGCCAGGCCGCTCTGTCAGCGGAGATCCGGGCGGGGGCTCCGGCGAACCTGCCCGAAGCCTCGGTGCGGTTCGCGGCCTACCGCACCGGCAGTGCCTTCCTGACGGGAACGGTCCGATGAGCGTTTCCGAAGAATTCGTCCTCGACTTCGCCCGGCCGGAGCGGATCGGCCTCGAGGAGGCGATCTACGCGGCCGGCAAATCGCCGGTGCAGATCGACGCGATCCTGGACGCCGCCACGGCGCGCGGTGCGCGACTGCTGCTGACGCGCCTCGACGCCGACAAGCATGCGGCCCTTTCCGGCCGCCACCGCGCCCGGATCGACTACTGCCCGGTGTCGCGCACCGCGATCTTCGGGGAGGCCCGTCCGATCAGCGGTCCTGCGCGCATCGGCATCGTGGCTGCCGGCACCTCCGACGTTCCGGTGGCGCGGGAGGCCGAGCGGACCCTGGCCTACCAGGGCCATGCCACGACGCTCTTTGCCGATGTCGGGGTCGCGGGGCTCTGGCGCCTGACCACCCGCCTGGACCAGATCCGTGCCCACCCCATCCTCATCGTCGCCGCCGGCATGGATGCGGCCCTGCCGAGTGTCGTCGGCGGCCTCGTCGCCAGCGCCCTGATCGCGGTGCCGACCTCCGTGGGCTACGGGGTGGCCGAGGGCGGCCGTACGGCCCTCGATGCGATCCTGGCGAGCTGCGCCCCCGGTATCACCGTCGTCAACATCGACAATGGCTACGGGGCCGCCTGCGCCGCGATGCGCCTGCTCCAGGCCGCCCGCGCCCTGTCGCAATCCAACCCCGTCGATGGAATGCCGGCCTGACATGCCGCGCCATTCCCGCCACACACCCGTTCACCCCGGAGAGCAGACATGGAACGCCGCAGCTTCCTACAGGGCGCCGCCGCCGGCGCCGGACTCGCCGCCACCAGCAGCGCCGGTGCAGCCGTGACCGCGCCTGGCCTGCCCAACACGCGACCGAAGGACCCGGCCGATTTGCCGGTGCTCACCGACCCCGGCGAACGCCGTGGCGAGATGCTCTACCGCCCCTTCGGTCGCCACGACGAGAAGATCTCGGCGATCGGGATGGGTGGCTTCCACCTTGGAAAGAACGCGGTCTCCGATGACGAGGCGACCCGCCTCATCCACGCCGGCGTCGATCGCGGCATCACGTTCATGGACAATTGTTGGGACTACAACGGCGGTCGCTCGGAGCTGCGCATGGGAGTCGCCCTGTCGCAGGGCGGCTACCGCGACAAGGTCTTCCTGATGTCCAAGATGGATGGGCGCACGAAGCAGGAGGCGATGCGGCAGATCGACGAATCCCTCAAGCGCCTGCGCACCGACCGGATCGACCTCGTCCAGCACCATGAGATCCTTCGCTTCGACGACCCGGACCGGGTCTTCGCCGAGGGCGGCGCCATGGAGGCCTTCGTCGAGGCCAAGAAGGCCGGCAAATTGCGCTACATCGGCTTCACCGGCCACAAGGATCCGCGCATCCACCTCCAGATGCTTGAAGTCGCAGAGGAGCGTGGGTTCCAGTTCGATTCCGTGCAGATGCCGCTCAACGTGATGGACGCGCATTTCCGCTCGTTCGGCCACCTCGTGCTGCCATACCTGGTCCAGCACGGCATTGCAGCGCTCGGCATGAAAACCTTCGGCGACGGCGTGATCCTGAAGAGTGACGCGCCGATCAAGCCGCTCGAGTACCTGCACTTCTCCCTGAACCTGCCGACCACCGTGGTGATCACCGGCATCGAGAGCCAGCGCGACCTCGACCAGGCCTTCGAGGCGGTGAAGACCTTCACGCCGATGGACAAGGCGAAGGTTGCCGAACTCCTCGAGCGCAGCAAGCCCTACGCGCTCCAGGGCAAGTACGAGCTGTTCAAGACCTCCGCCACCTTCGATGGCACCGCCAAGAACGCGGCTTGGCTCGGCGAGGATGTGGAGAGCGTCAAGAAGCTCGCGCCGACCATGGAGTGAGACCGGACGGCTCTCAGGCGCCCGTCCCGGTCGTTCCGGCGGGAGACCGTCGCGTCAAAAATTTTGGACGTACCGAGCGTCATCCCGGGACCGCGAAGCGGAGCCCGGGATACAGAGACGCGCCAGCGGCGCAGGGCTTTCTACCGTCGGCGGTGCTGGAGGCCGGGCTCGCCTCCTGCGCCCGGGAATGGCCTGGTGCTTTCGATGATGATGTCACGAGGCGCAGCGAGGAATGCCGTCGCAACGCACAGCAACCCGGTGCAGCCGGCGAACATCATGACGATGCCCGCCGGCGGATGGATCAGGCTTCCTTGAAGCCGTAATCCGGCACACCTTCCTCGTTGCCGTAGTATTTGTACGGCAGGAACTTGCCCGACATGTTCATCTTCACCCGGTCGCCCTTGTTGTTGGGCTCGCGCTCCATGGTCATGTTGAAGTCGATGGCCGACATGATGCCATCGCCGAACTCTTCCTGGATCAGCTCCTTCCAGGTGGTGCCGTAGACCATCACCAGCTCGTAGAAGCGGTAGATCAGCGGATCCGTGGGCGGCATCTGCGCGATCGAGCCGCGGAAGGGCGCCTCGTTCAGCATGCGCTCCTCAGACTGAGAAAGGCCGAACAGGGCTGCAGCCTTGGCAGCCTGCGCCTTGGGCAGCTTCATCTGGCCCATGCAGGCGGCGGTGATCAGGATCGGCGAGATGCCGCCGATCTCGTCCTGGATATACTTCCAGGTCCAGCCTTTCTCGCGCTTGATGTCGAGGAGCTTCTCGGTGAGGTCTTCGCGCTTCATGGCTTGCGTCTCCGTGGTGGGTGGGAAAGGGAAAGATCAGGCGCGTCGCGCTGGCGCGGTGTCGGCGGCCGGAGCGGCGCCCTCGACCTCAGTGAGGCTCGGCCGGATCACTGGGGGATGACGCGGGTCGTAGCCGGCCGGCATCGCGTCCCGCAGCGTCTTCGAGCGGCTGACGAGAAAATCCATCAGGTGATTGCGCAGGGCGTAGTAGCCCGGGGCATGGTGCAGCTGAGTGCGGTCCCGGGACTTTGGCAGCGGATTCTCGACGATCTCCGCGACCTTGGCCTGCGGGCCGTTGGTCATCAGGACGATGCGGTCGGCGAGGTAGATCGCCTCGTCGACGTCGTGGGTGATCATGAAGACGGTCTGACCGGTCTCCACGCAGATCCGCCGAACCTCGTCCTGGAGCGTTCCGCGCGTCAGCGCATCGAGGGCGGAGAACGGCTCGTCCATCAGCAGGATCTTGGGCTCGATCGCGAGGGCGCGCGCGATGCCGACGCGCTGCTTCATGCCTCCGGAGAGCTCGGAGGGTCGCTTGTGCTCGGCGCCCGCGAGGCCCACCGTGGCGATCGCATCTTGCGCGCGTGCAGTGACCTCGGCCGTGGCTGCCTTCCGCCAGCGCGACGAGACCGCGTAGGCGACGTTGCCCAGGACCGTACGCCAGGGTAGCAGCGCGTGGCCCTGGAAGATGACGGCCCGGTCGAGGCTGGTGCCATCGATGGCCTGCCCATCGACGATGACGACGCCCTCGCTCGGGGCCTCGAGCCCGGCCAGGATGTTGAGCACGGTGGTCTTGCCGCAGCCGGAATGGCCGATCATGCAGACGAACTCGCCCCGGCGCATGGGCAGCCACAGGTCCTCGAACACCGTGTTGCTCTTGCCCCCCGGCGCCGGATAGCGCCGGGCGATGCCCTCGATCGAGATGAACTTCTCCGAGGACGGCATGGTCTGGGACGACATGCGGACCTCGTCGGCCTGGTCTGAGGCGGGGGTGTGGAAGGGGAGCAGCGTGACCATTGCGCTCACTCCGGAAACGTAACGAGGCGCTGCGCCCGGGCCAGCAGTTGGTCGAGGATCATGCCGACAAGGCCGATCACCAGGATCGAGGTGATCACGTTGGTGATCGAGAGGTTGTTCCACTCGTTCCAGACGAAGTAGCCGATGCCGGTGCCGCCCACGAGCATCTCGGCCGCCACGATGACGAGCCAGGCGATGCCGATCGAGATGCGCATCCCGGTGAGGATGGTGGGCGCGGCCGCCGGCAGGATCACCGTGACGGCCCGCCGGAACGGGCCGACCTCCAGGGTGCGGGCGACGTTGAGCCACTCGCGCCGGGTGCCGGCGACGCCGAAGGCGGTGTTGATCAGCATCGGCCAGAGCGAGCAGATGAAGATCACGAAGATCGCCGACAGGCCGGAATCCTTGATCGTGTAGAGGGCGAGCGGCATCCAGGCGAGTGGCGAGACAGGCTTCAGGAGCTGGATGAAGGGATCGAGCGCCCGGTTCATCAGGGGTGACATGCCGATGAGGAAGCCGATCGGGATCGCCACCAGGACGGCGAGGCCGTAGCCGAGCGCGACGCGGCCGATGGAGTAGGCGAGCTGGATGCCGAGGCCCTTGTCGTTGGGGCCCCGGTCGTAGAACGGGTCTTTCAGGTGCTTCCACAGGGTGGCGCCGACGTCGAGCGGGCCCGGCATGGCCGACTTTCCAGTGGTGGCGCTCGCGCCCATCAGGGCGGCATATTCCGGATCCATCGCCTCGGTCTTGGCCGTGCCCCCGACGGCGATCTGCCAGGTGAGCAGGAACGCCAGGAGCAGCGCCAGCGAGACGAGGCCGGCGCGAAGGGAGAGGCTCGCGGCCATGGCTCAGCCTGCCCGCTTGATCTTGAAGGAGTCGAGGTATTCCTTCGGCTTGGCCGGATCGAAGGTCTTGCCCATGACCACGAAGGTCTTCGTGGTGGTCTCGGGCGGCGTGAGGCCGTTCTGCCTCATCAGCTTCGCGGCATCGGTGGCGAGGTAAACCTTGGCCGCCACGGTCGCGTAGTCGACGTCGCCCTTGATCTGACCCCAGCGCTGCATCTGGGTCATGATCCAGACGGCGAAGGACTGCCAGGGGAAGGCATCGAAGTCGACGCGGTCCGGCACCTTGCGCACGCTGCCGAGCCCGTCCGCGAAGGTGCCGGTGAGGACCTGCTCCACCACGGTGACCGGCTGGTTCAGGTAGTTAGCCGGTGCGATCTGGGCGGCGATCTCCTTCCGATTCTCGGCATTCGACGCGTAGGTGGTGGCCTCGATGATCGCCCGCAGCAGGGCCGCGTAGGTGTTCGGTGTCTGGGTGATGAAGTCCTGCGACGCCGCGAAGGCGCAGCAGGGATGCCGATCCCAGATCTCTTTCGACAGGATGTGGATGAAGCCGACGCCGTCATAGACCGCGCGCTGGTTCACTGGATCGGGGGCGAGGAAGCCGTCGATGTTGTCGGCCCGCAGGTTCGCGACCATCTCGGGCGGCGGGACCGCGCGGATCTGAACGTCGGTGTCCGGGTCGATCCCGGCCTCGGCGAGATAGTAGCGCAGCAGGTAGTTGTGCATCGAGTAGTCGAACGGCACCGCGAGCTTGAAGCCCTTCCAATCCTTCGGGTCGCGCCGGTCCTTGTGCTTCATGGCCAGCGTGATCGCCTGACCGTTGACGTTCTCCACCGCCGGCATCGTGTAGGGCTGCGGGTTCGAGCCGACGCCGAGGGAGATCGCGATCGGCATCGGCGCCAGCATGTGGGCGGCGTCGTATTCGCGGTTGAGGGTCTTGTCGCGGATCACCGCCCAACCGGCGGTCTTCACCACGTCGACGTTGAGGCCCTGCTTCTCGTAGAAGCCCATCGGCTTGGCCATGATGATCGGCGTGGCGCAAGTGATGGGGATGAACCCGATCTTCAGGTCGGTCTTCTCCGGCTTGCCGCCTTCGGCGAAAGCTTCCGCGACGAAGCGGGTCGGTAGGAACTGGCTGACGGCGGCTAGGGCGGTGGCGGCGCCGACGCTGCGCAGGAAAGCGCGCCGCTCGGCATCGTGCGGAAAGAGTGCGCGCATCACCGTGCCCTCGACGACCCGCTCGATCGCAGCATCACCGCCGGGCATGCCGGCATCATGCTCGCGCTGCGAGGGGTGGGCGCCGCACGAACAGCCGCCCCGGTTCAAGCGACGGGACGCATCAAAGGGATTGTCGAACAGGGCCATGGCTGCCTCACCGCAAGCTGGTGCGGCTCAGTGAGCAATCGCTGTGCCAGGTAGAATTTCGGAAATTTATCAATGGATGCGAGCGTTTATACCATCTTCACGCTTTTACGTGATCTCGTGTTTTACGAGATTTCGTGACGGCAGTAACGAGATCTCGTGCTACCGTCGCATGATGGCTCCCGATTCCGCTCTCCCTCCTGAACTCGGCCTCGCCTTCGAGGAAAGTCGCGAGCCGATGTTGGTCCTGGATCCGCCCGCGGATCGGATCATCGATGCGAACCCCGCCGCAGCGGACCTGCTGGGCTACCCGCGTCCCACGCTCCGGGGGATGCCCGCCAGCACGCTGCATCCGGGGCAGCGCCCGGCCCTGATCGTGTTCACCCAGGCCGTGGACGCGAAAGGCCATTGGTGGACCCACGCGCTCTCGCCGCGGCACGGTTCCGGAAAGGCGCTCCGGCTCGAATACGCCGGCTCGCTGCTCAAGAGTGCGGCGCCCCTCATGCTTGTGACCTTGGCCGACCTCGACGCGCGCCGTCGGCGCCACGTCGACGCGCAGGCGGACGCTCACATGCGGGCCGGCCTCTCCGAGTGGCAAAGGATGGAGCGGATCTTCCGCGATATCGAGCGCGAGAATCAGCTCATCCTCCGCGCAGCGGGAGAGGGCATCTACGGGGTCAATGCCGAGGGGGTGACGACCTTCGTCAACCCGGCCGCGGAGCGGATGCTGGGTTGGCCCGCCGCCGAACTCGTCGGCCGAGACATGCACGCCACCGTCCACCACACCCATCCTGACGGAGCCCACTACCCCCACCGGGACTGCCCGATCTACGCCGCCTTCCGCGACGGCGCTGTCCATCAAGTCGACACGGAGGTGTTCTGGCGGCGTGACGGGCACGCGTTCCCCGTGGAATACACATCGACTCCGATCCGTGACCGGGGCCAGCTTCTCGGCGCCGTGATCGTCTTCCGCGATGTCGGTCCCCGACGGGAAGCCGACGAACGACTGCGTCAGGCGCTCGCCGAGGTCGATGTGTTGCGCGAGCGCCTGGAGCTCGAGAACGCCTATCTCAAGGAGGAAATTCGCCTCGAGAGCCATCACCAGGGCATCATCGGGCGCTCGCCGGCCATCGAGGCCACCCTTCGCCAGATCGACGTGGTGGCCGGCACCGACGCCACCGTTCTCGTCACCGGTGAATCCGGCACCGGCAAGGAACTCATCGCCCGGGCGATCCACGAGGCCAGTCGGCGGTGCGACCGCCCCCTGATCCGGGTGAACTGCGCCGCCGTCCCCCGCGAGCTGTTCGAGAGCGAGTTCTTCGGTCACGCCAAGGGCGCCTTCACCGGCGCTGTTCGCGACCGCGTCGGGCGCTTCGAACTCGCCGACGGCGGCACGCTCTTTCTCGATGAGGTCGGCGAGATCCCCCTCGACCTACAGGGTAAATTGCTGCGGGTGCTGCAGGAGCGCTCCTTCGAGCGGGTGGGCGAGGAGCGCACCCGCGCGGTCGACGTCCGGATGATCGCGGCCACCAACCGCGACCTGCGGGACGAGGTGCGCCGCGGCCGCTTCCGTGAGGACCTGTATTTCCGCCTAAACGTCTTCCCGATCGCCGCGAGTCCCTTGCGTGAGCGACCGGAGGATATTGCGCTGATCGCCCAGCATTTCCTGAGGGGCGCGGCGCGAAGGCTCAACATCGCCGAGCCTCGGCTTACGGAAGGGGACGTACGCCGCCTCAGCCGCTATCCGTGGCCCGGAAACGTTCGAGAACTGGAGAATGTGATCGAACGCGGCGCGATCCTCGCGGTGCGCGGGCGACTCCATCTCGACTTGCCAGAGATTGATCCGCCGCCGCAAGGCCTAGATGTGGTCGCCATAGCCTCTCCGATTCTGAACCCGCTGACAGAGCCCGAACGCCGCGCTCGCGATCGGGCCGAAATCGAGGGGGCCCTGGGCTTGGCCGGCGGCAAGGTCTTCGGCCCGGGTGGCGCAGCCGAGCTGCTCGGCCTGCGCCCAACCACCCTGGCCTCGCGGATGAAAGCCCTGAATATCGATGGACGAGCCTTCCGCGTGAGACGCTGAGACCGCCGCTCCGGGGGGACGAATACGTCTTCACGCACGTCCTGCTGCCTTCGGCACGATCCATGCGCCAGAGGATATGTCGAAGTCCGGTGCCCGGCCCTAGTTGATGCAGACGCTCGTCTTCGCTGGAGTTCGTGTCCAGATGCATCCCTCTCGACGCACCCTCGTCGCCGGCGCAGGCCTTCTGCCCCTGTCTGCGGTTTTGCTAAGGAACAGGGCGATGGCTGGCACTGAGCGATCCTCCAAATTACTTCACCGAGCGATTCCCTCCTCAGGCGAAAGCCTGCCGGTGATCGGGATCGGTACGTCGCGTCGGTACGAAGTCGAGCCGACGCCAGAGAAGATCGCGCCGTTGCGCGAGGCGGTGCAGAGGTTCGTTTCGCTCGGCGGAACGGTCATCGATACCGCGCCGAGCTACGGCACCGCAGAGGACGTACTCGGACTGATCCTGAGCCAGGATGGCCTACACGAGAAGGTGTTTCTGTGCAGCAAGGTTGGGACACAGGGCCGTGAGGCAGCTGTTGCGGAGATCGTACGATCCTTCCAGCGCCTGAAAACGTCGGTGATCGACCTCGTCGCGGTCCACAACCTCATCGATCCGGATACAAACCTTGCGACCCTTCGCGATCTGAAGACACAGGGGAAGATCCGTTACCTCGGTGCAACGGTTTGGCGCGATAGTCAGCTCGCGGATCTCGAAGCCCTGATGACCCGCGAGACCCTGGATTTCATTCAGGTGAATTACGCCCTCGACGATCGCGGCGCTGCCGAGCGCATCTTACCCTTGGCGAAGGAGCGCGGTATGGCCGTGATGGTCAACGTTCCCTTCGGACGCGACCGCTTGTTCAAGGCTGTGCAGGGGCGCACACTTCCGCTCTGGGCTGCTGAGTTCGACTGCGCGAGCTGGCCGCAATTCTTCCTGAAATACGTCCTCGCGCACGAGGCTGTGACATGCCCAATTCCCGGTATGGCCAAGGCCGCCTATGTCGAGGACAACCTCGGTGCCGCACAGGGCCGTCTACCCGACGCCGCGCAACGCACCCGCATGGAGGCCCTCGTCGATGCACTCTAAGTTCTTGACACGCCACTTGATTCTTGCGCTCGCCGCTGGCGCGACCTTCGCCGTGGCCCTTTGCGGCCCGGGTTGGGCGCAGACGGCTTCTGCGCCGGCGCGCATTGGTATCATCGGCGCCGGCAACATCGGCGGCACCCTTGGCGGTCTCTGGGCCAAGGCCGGCCATGCGGTGATGCTGTCGTCCCGGCATCCCAAAGAGTTGAAGAATCTCGTCGAGGGCCTCGGACCTAACGCCCGCGCTGGGACGCCGGCAGAGGCAATTGCTTTCGGCGAGGTCGTACTTATCGCCGTCCCCTACAAAGCGTATCCTCAGATTGCCCAGGACCATGGCGCGGCCCTGAAGAACAAGATTGTGATCGACGCCGGCAACGCCACTCAGGCCCGCGATGGCGAGGTTTACGGCGAGGTCCAGGCACGCGGCATCGCCGCAGTCTCCGCCAAGTATTTGGACAAAGCGCTAATCGTCCGCGCCTTCAACGCAGCCAACTACAAGGTCTTCGCCAAGAATGCTCACCGCGAAGGGGCGCAGATGGCGATCCCCCTCGCAGGCGACGATCCGCAAGCTGTTGCGGCGGTGTCGAAGCTCGTTACCGATGCGGGCTTCGATCCTGTGGTGGTTGGATCACTTCAGAAGGCCGACAGCTTCGCCATGGGGTCTGCCGGCTTCGGTCTCGAACTCACCGCTCCAGACATGCGCGCGCGCCTCGGTGTTACCCCTTGAGCGATGATACCTCCACCAGTGCCTCGCACGAAGCGCCGGCGGGGCAGCGTGCCTCTGATTGGCTTCGACACCTCGTCGATGTGCGGCCAGGCGAGGGACCAGCTCTTGCCTGGTCGTGGGCATACATTTTTTCGATCCTGGCGGCTTATTACGTCCTCCGGCCAATCCGTGACCAGATGGGCGTGGCAGGCGGCATCGAGAACCTGCCCTGGCTCTTCACGGGCACCCTGGCGGGAATGTTGGCCCTCAACGTGCCATTTGCTTGGCTGGTAAAGACGCTTCCACGAGCGCGGTTCGTGCCGCTCACCTACCGATTCTTTGCAGCAAACATTCTCGTCTTCGCCGCCGCTTTGTACGTCGCGGGTCCGGAGGGGAATATATGGATTGGTCGTGCTTTCTTCATTTGGTTGTCGATCTTTAACTTATTCGTCGTCTCGGTCTTTTGGGCCACCATCGTTGATGTCTTCTCAGCGGAACAAGGAAAGCGGCTTTTCGCGTTCATTGCCGCCGGAGCGACGCTCGGTGCCATCGCGGGCTCGGCCACGACTGCCATCCTCGCCCGCGACGCGCCGACCTGGGCCCTGCTACTCGGCGCCGCAGTTCTTCTTGAAGTCGCGGTCTTCAGCATGCGCGGGCTCGCCCAAATGTCGGACCGACTCCGCGAAGCACCCCACACCGGCGATGCACCGGCCGCCGGGGCCATCGGCGGCAGCGCCTTCGCGGGCATCACGCGAACGCTTCGCTCGCCCTACCTTCTGAATATCAGTCTTTTCCTGTTGCTGTTCTCGATCACCTCGACATTCTTGTACTTCGAGCAAGCCGGTATTGCCAAGCGTAGCTTTTCCGATCGGGGACCTCAGACAGCCTTCTTCGCCAGCGTGGATTTGTTGGTGAATATCCTCACGCTCGGCGTGCAATTTTTCCTGACGGGACGGATCGTGCGCCGGATTGGCTTAGGACCGACCCTGGCCCTCTTGCCAGCAGCCAGCATCCTCGGTTTCGCTGCTTTGGCCGTATCGCCGACGATTGCGGCGATTGTGGTTTTCCAAGTCCTGCGACGTGCCGGAAATTTCGCCATTGCCCGGCCAATCCGCGAAGTACTCTTTACCGTGGTGCCTCGCGAGGATCGGTACAAAGCAAAGAACTTCATCGACACGGTGGTATATCGGGTCGGCGACCAGTTGGGGGCCTGGTCATTCGCTGGGATCGCCGCTCTCGGGCTCGGATCGACCGCTGTCGCCGTAACGGCAGTCCCTCTCTCGGTGGCATGGCTTCTGAACGGCCTGTGGCTTGGGCGTCGTCAGCTAGAGCGTCAGATGCATCAGGATAGGATCGCGCAGAACCAGGATCCGACGGGCCGGGTATAGGCCCTCAAGCACCGGATCTCAGGGCGCGTGAGCGTGATGCTCTGACTTGAGATTCTTCGGGGTCCGTCATCTGATCAGGCCGCGCGGACAACGCTCGGTCTATCCGACGCGACCCGATGGTTGTGCCAGCGGAAACGCCTGAGCACAGAAGCAATAAACGCGAGTACCCTTCCAGCTCGAGAGTCCCTGTTGTGGACATCTCTTATCTGTGATGCGCATGTCAGGCATGTTCATCAGCGAATTTGGCTTCGACCGCTTGATAAATGTCTACAAATGGGCGATCTGCTGCCTTGGGGGCACAGGGAAAAGAAAACTACGCATGTCCGAAAGCACCGAAATTCAAACGACCGACTTCGTCGATCTCGCCGCGGACATCGTCGCGGCGTATGTGTCGAACAATCCAGTCCGCACCGCCGATCTACCAGATCTGATCCGCAACGTGCACGCAGCACTCAACGGCCTTGTCGCCGGTACCGCTCAGGTCGCGGAAGAGGTCGCCCCGGAAAAGCCGTCGCCTGCCCAAATCCGCAAGTCTGTGATGCCGGACGGCATCGTCAGCTTCCTCGACGGCAAGAGCTACAAGACACTGAAGCGTCATCTCAGCAGCCATGGTCTCGATCCGCACAGCTACCGGCTGCGGTACGGCCTCCCAGCGGATTACCCGATGGTTGCCCCGTCTTACGCAGCCATGCGTTCGGAACTCGCGAAGTCCATCGGTTTGGGTCAGGTTGCCAACCGTAATGAGGACGATGAGGTGCCGCCGAAGACCAAGGGTCGCAAGCAGGCAGCTTAAGGTACCGTTTCGCGACTGATCGAGGTCTCGCCTTCCCTAATCGGTGCGGGACCTCGATAGCCAGCGCATCTGCCCGCTGGCGAGGCTTTAGCAGCAACTCTAGAGTCAATGCTGATCCCGATTGGTCGGGCTCAGATCTGCGCTCTGATGTATTCCATTTCCCGCAGCGAAGATCACAATGTCGCCGGGTCCGACGTAACGCATGGCGCGGAAGTCCCAGCGCCGATGGAAGAGCCTTGGACCAGCAAAGAGACGTTAGGCGTTCCAGTAGCGATCGTCGCGAAAGCCAACATAATTGTTACGACAAAGACAATCTACCCATTCGTCAGCAGGGGGCGTTCTCTCGCGCCTTAGAGAAGCGGCCATGTTTGTTTCCGCAAGGCTCCTCTGACATCGAGGATGCTATCCACCGGTCAGGGATGCGGGTTGGCCCGGGAGCGTCAGGCGGTCACCTGCCTAGTTCAAGATGCCGCCTGCGATGCTACATATGCCAAAGTTCTGGTCGGGATAATTTTTGATATAGATATAACTTCCGAAGGGCTGAATGAGATACTCTGTGTGACGGCCCCGCATCGGCCTAGTATATAGTCTAAACGTTCTGCTCAGGGATAGTCAGCAACGCGAATCCAGTCGTCGGTGTGTAGCCTAGACTTGCATGCGCTGTGCTCGAACCCCGTACGACCGTGACTGAAGCATGTCGACCGTCCGGTGCAAGCACTAAGAGTTCTGGCGTATCACCAATTTCGCAGTAATCGAAGATGTTCGGGATCGACCATCGGCTCGTATGATACTGTTGATATCTGCGCGCACGGCTCTTTGCTCTCATTGGGTATGTCCGACCAGCGTCCCGTTGGGCGTGACGTCGAGCCCGTAGACTCCGGTACCGACGGCATATTGTTCGCAGTCTCATGCCGCCCCAAAGTGGCATCGATCGCTAGGACGCCGACGCGCGCCGACTTGTACCTCGCGACGAAGGCGCGCCTACCATTGGGCATAAACGCGACGGCTGCGGCTTCATTGAGGACATCGACCATTGCAACTGACGGCACCTTTGCGGCGGCGATCGACAGCACGGTAACACTGCGTCCCTCGCGGTTCGCAACGAGAGACAAGTCGCCGACCTTCGAAATTGCGATGTCCGAGGATTACCATCCAATCTCGACCATCTCGATAAGGCGCAGTGGTGGTGTGATCAGATCGATGACATGCAGGGAATTGTCTGCGTGAGCGTACCAGACTGCATCCTCTTGATGCATCAGCACCGAACTTACGACCACGCCAAGGCGTCCATTCGGCATGAGCCGCAGGTTCGTTAGTGGGCCGTACACCGCGTTATCGAGGGGAAGAGTATGGACGAGGCGAGAATGTGCCTCTTCGCTGACGTCAATGATCCCAGAGTATCGTTTCCGTTCGGTCCGTTGCAGCTTCCATCCGGCGCGAAGAAGGTTTTGCCATCGAGGCCGACGAGCATGAGCGCTGTTGTGCTACCCGAGGCCGAAGCGGCTCGGGATGAGCGGGAGCAGGAGCGCCATCCTGAGCTTGCCGATGTGGATGCGTACCATATCCCGCACATAGGGCGCTCGGACCAGGAGTTCTGTTCGCCTCACCATAGAGCGATCGGTCTGCGGCGCCGCAGGGGCCAGCACATTATCGGAACAGTCGAAGTCCTGCGCCAAGCAGACTTAGCCCTGCGATGAGCAGGGTGCCGCCGGCCCATTCCAAGACGCTCCGACGCCGCGGCGAAGCCTGTGCTGCAGCTGCCAAAGCAACGCCAGCCAGCAGGAAGCTCGCACTTACCGTGAACATCAGGGAGCCCCTTCTTTCGAATTCTGGGCCATGACAGTCCTCATGGACCGATTGCCAGATTCTCCCAACCCTGGAGTTCTCTCCTTGTGTGCGAAATGAATTCAGATTTGCATGCCCCATTTGGGGGATTGGCGAGGCTTTCGCACACAATAGAAGTCTTTTTGCAACTGAGCAGTCAGTGCAAACTTCGATTGAAGAACCGGGATCAGTTCGAGTGGTCCGGGAAAAAGCACACTAGTAAAAACTGGGCTAAAGAAATATCCTTCAGCAACACATCATATGACTGAATGCTTCAATCTTTATCATGCGAATTGCCGATTGAATCCCGGTGATTAAAATGTACAGACATTTATTGATTTGAGTTAGTCCTAGTTGCCTTCATTGATTGTCTCTTTAGGTGACGCCACCCGGTGATCGAGCTCGAGAAAAAAGCTTTGTCGCGGAGAGTCGCGCGCGATCGAGATGTTCGAGTCGCGTCGGGATCACAGGGATGAGCAACATTTCTCCTTGTGTGCGGACTCCTGCTTGGTCCCGCCGCCCGCGAACGCTCGCCGACTCTATGCTGGACGGCCCCTGCGGCAGGGTCGCCAAATCGCCAAGGCGGGGCCCGCAGGCTCGTGTGCTCGCAACCGATGACCGTCGTCGGTTAAGAGCTCAAGCGGACGCAAAGCCGGTCGTTTGCACTTTCCCGGGACAACCCCGCTGTAATCAGCGGTTACCAGGCACAACGCGTGTCGCCGAGCCAGTAAAACGCGAGGCCGCGAGATCGTCTCCGGGGCTCCGAGCCGAGAAGCGTGTGGCGATTCCAGTTTGCGGCAAGACAATCGCCGTCGGCGCTCCGTCGAGCTTTGCCTTCGCCTTTGCAAGTTTCACCGGTGCCGCACGGCTTGCGGGTTCGACATCCGTGGCAGCCGCAACGAAGAGCGCATGTAGCTGGGTTCGCGAATCCGCATTGGCCGGTACAGGTACCGCACGGGGTGGCGAATCTGGGGTAAGATTAACCATAGCGGCATTGCCGAGACCGGCAAGATGTACAACAGGCCGAGGGGGCGGGAGGGGCATCGTCAGAGCAGCAGTTACGGCTACAAATTCAGCTGGACGGCGAGGTGGTAGCGGCAGAGACGCTGAAACGGCCGCATCCGGCGCTGGTTTTGCAGCCGCTTGCGTCTCACCGGTCAGGAGGCTCTGGGCGTCGCGGCCGTCACGATCAAGCAGATTGCTCTTCAGAGTCTCATCCGTGGCGGGTGCTGCGTACGCAAGCGCTGAGCGCGCACCGACTGGGTCCTCGGGATCGGCACTGGCAACAACGATGGCCGTTGCCTTCGGGCGCGGTCCCACAGACGCTTTCGCTGCCATTTGAACCGGCGTTGCGGTATTCTGCGAGCCTCCGCCAAAGAGGCTGGCGAAGAACCCCTTGATGCTTGGCCCATCGTCCTCGTCCAGCTGCGCCACTTCCGTGATCCCAAGGACCGTGCCGCCCCGCGCAAGGATCTCGGTACGGGCCGTTTCATAGCCGGGCAGGGGCCGATTGTCGGAAGGGAGGTGTACAGTCTTTCCATCCGGGAAAAGACGAGCCAGCTGATCGTGCGTCATGCGCGGCCAGGAGCGGACTGAACCCACGTCGAGATGTACGAAGGGAGAGTTTGAGCGTGGATACCAACCGACGCCGCCCCGTTGCATCCGCATACCGATGGCACGAATCTGGTCGATCGACACGTCCGGTAGATAGAAATCCATCGCCTTACCGAGCATGTGCTGACTGTACTCGGCGACCATCTTGGATCGTCGGCGCAGCATCGCGTTGGTGCCGGGCGAGCGATAGGCAGAGACGACGTTGATGGGTTCCTGCGATCCTACCGACCGGTAGGCTTCCCAGACCGTGTCGAACAGGCGCGGATCCATCTTGATCGGCTCGTCGACCCGCCAGTCACGCAGGAGCCAGTTCAGCTGTTCGAGAGCCGCCCGGTCGTAACGTCCGTCGCGCTTGAAGGTAACCGTCAGGCTTTCCTTCGTATGGGTGTGATAGATCGACAGGGTCCGGGTATCGCCATTGGCGACGGCGTCCTGTGTGCCACGGGTTCCCCCAAGGAGAGCGAGACCGAAACTAGCGACGATGACCGGTAGACGTCCGGCCCGCTTCAGCGAGACAGCGCGTTGGGTCGTCCGGCCGTTCCGCAGAAACTTACCCACCGTGATCTCACCCTCTACCCAATCGCGCGCGGGGCACGGATCATGGTGAACGCAAGGTTGCCGAAAACCGTAAACGTTCGGTTTACTAAGTTCTCGGCGTTTTGCTACCCGATGCCTTACGGCTAGGTCTGAACCATGGCAAAATCGTGCCTCGGTGTGCGCAGAGGCGCCGTCCAGATTATGTTCCTAAATGTGCAATACTTTCGGTCCAAGGAACGCCGCGAATCGGTATGCCTCAGCAAAAACGGTCGTCTCATGTGTTTTCTAGAAGGGTCAAAGAATCAAGATTTATGTCTGACCAGCCTTTAGGCAATAGGCGAATCTATTTTACAGAAATGTGCCGCAGTATCGATACAAACGCGAAGGAATTGTCGCTCCGACACCTCGATGAACTGCAAACAAAAAACTAATTTGCTGATGCTGCCAGCGAAAAATTTTCCGTGACACACTATGGCGTCTGGACAAGCCGCCCCCGTCCAATCGATCAGTCTTCCATACGCTTGATCGCGGAGATCGTATCAGGGGTCTTCAGCGGCGTCGGATCTAGTAGCCGGCTGGAGCGGGTACCGGGAATCGAACCCGGGTATTCAGCTTGGAAGGCTGCTGCTCTACCATTGAGCTACACCCGCATCGCCGACCCTTCTAGCAGGCCACCGAAGCCTGAGACAGCCCGAAGAAGATCGGGATCTCAGTAGAGGTTTGGTGGGGGAAGTAGGACTCGAACCTACGAAGCTTACGCAGCGGATTTACAGTCCGCCCCCTTTGCCGCTCGGGACATTCCCCCAAACCGACCGCCTTTCGGCGGCGCGCCGTCCTTATGATGACCGTCCGGGCGGGAGTCAACCGCATCACTCAATCGAAATATGCGAGATCGCATATCCGCATCTGGGCTCGCTCGGCGCCGCGCCAGGTATCTACAGACAGTGTGCCGGCGACGTGCACCTCTTTGCCGATGCTGGACAGGAGTGCCTGTCCAAGCGGGCCTTGTGTCGACCGGAATGCGATGGCGCCGATGGCTTGGCCATCCCTGCTACGCAGACGAACCCGAACGTGTCCTTGGCCTACGACGGCGGCGTCCACGATGCGGTGGCGTGATAGGACGAAGGTCGGCTCCGGAGCCGCAGAGCCGAATGGACCGGCGCGGTGGATCGTGCGCACTAGTTCGGCGGTGACACCGCCCGCACTGATTGCACCATCCACCAGGAGCGCTTCGACAGCCCGTGCCTCAGCCACGGTCGTCGACAGAACAGATGCGAGGTGATCGCGAAAACCCGTGACGTCCGGTCCGGGCAGCGTCACGCCCGCCGCCATGGCGTGGCCCCCGCCTTTCAGAGCCAGCCCCGCCTCGACTGCCGTACGGACGGCATGCCCTAGATCCGCGCCCATGATCGAACGACCCGAGCCGGTCGCAGTGCCGTCTGGACGCAGGGCGAAGGCAAAGGCTGGGCGGCCGAAACGCTCCTTCAGGCGCGCGGCGATGAGCCCGACAACGCCGGGATGCCAGTCGGCGGACGCAGCGACCAGCACCGGACGGTCCGGATCGAAACTGAGCAGGTGGTCCATCTCGGCCTCAGCGGCGGCGACCGCCTCCGCCTCAATCACCTGCCGTTCGCGATTGAGACGGTCCAGTTCCACCGCGATCCGTGAAGCCTCGGCCGGGTCAGCGGTCGTAAGGAGGGTTGCCCCAAGAGCCGCATCTCCAATCCGTCCCCCAGCATTGATCCGTGGGCCGACGAGGTAACCGAGGTGCCAAGCTTCCGGCGGCTCAGCTAAGGATGCCGCGTCCAGCAGCGCCGCGAGGCCTATGCGGCTGCGAGCGCGCATCACCTTGAGACCTTGAACAACAAGGGCGCGGTTTAGGCCGACCAGTGGAACAACATCCGCCACAGTCGCCAGGGCAACGAGGTCGAGGGACTGGGCGAGGTCGGGTAGCCGGTCGACAAACTCAATTTCTCCCCGAAGACGCCTGTTCAAGGCGACGAGCGTCAAAAAGACGACGCCCGCAGCGCAGAGGTGTCCGAGGCCGGAGAGATCGTCGAGGCGGTTCGGATTGACCAGAGCACGGCAGGGAGGCAGGTGCTCCGGGGCTCCATGGTGGTCGAGGACAATCACATCAAGGCCGAGTGCCGCGGCAGCCTCCAGAGGGGCGTGTCCGCTCGTGCCGCAATCGACGGTGACCAGCAGGGTAGCGCCAGCGCCTCGCAGGGCCTCGACGGCAGCAACGTTCGGGCCATAGCCCTCCGTGATCCGGTCGGGAATGTGAATGTGAACGGTTAGGCCGAAGCCACGTAGATAGCTCGCCAGAAGCGCGGCGCTCGCGGCTCCATCGACATCGTAATCGCCGAAGATCGCTACCTGCTCGCTGGTCTGAACGGCACGGGCAAGCCGGTCGACGGCCGGCGCCATGTCGATCAGGCAATCGGGATCCGGCATAAGGTCGCGCAAGCGTGGCTTCAGGTAGGCGTCCACTTCGGCCGGGCGGATACCGCGCCCCGCCAGAACTCGTGCCAGCAGCTCGGGCAAGGCATACGCTTGCACCATCGTCGCCGCGTAGGCCTGCACGGTTGGATCCGCGCAGCGGTCGCGCCAGGGCCGCCCGAGAACCGAGAGGGAGACGTCGAGGAACGCGCGGGGCGCGTCGAGGGAAAAGGCGACTGACACGGGAGGATCATAGCGCCATGTCTGCCGCAAGACTGCATCTGAAACGACAACGGGGCCGGCGAACATGCGCCGACCCCGCCAAGACCGCATCGCGGGTCGTCGCCCGCGGCGGCGTCAGAGGTTTTTAAGGATGCTGTCGACCACTTTCTTTGCGTCGCCGAACAGCATCATGGTGTTATCGCGGAAGAACACCTCGTTCTCCACGCCTGCGTAGCCGGAGCCCATGCCGCGCTTGATGAAGAGCACCGTCTTGGCCTTCTCGACGTCGAGGATGGGCATACCGTAGATCGGCGAGGCCTTGTCCGTCTTCGCTGCCGGATTGGTGACGTCGTTTGCGCCGATGACGAAGGCCACATCGGCCTGCGGGAACTCTCCGTTGATGTCCTCGAGCTCGAAGACCTCGTCGTAAGGTACGTTCGCCTCGGCGAGCAGCACGTTCATGTGACCAGGCATGCGGCCAGCGACAGGGTGGATCGCGTACTTCACGTCCACACCCTCCTTCTTCAGCAGGTCGACCATCTCGCGAAGGCTATGCTGAGCCTGCGCTACCGCCATCCCGTAGCCCGGTACGATGATGACTCGCTCCGCGTTCTTCATGATGTAGGCCGCGTCGTCCGCCGAACCTTGCTTGACCGGACGGGTCTCTACTGCGCCGCCGCCCACAGCCGCAGCGTCACCGCCGAAGCCGCCGAGGATGACCGAGATGAACGACCGATTCATCGCCTTACACATGATGTAGGACAGGATCGCGCCGGACGAGCCCACAAGCGCACCCGTGATGATGAGCGCGAGGTTGCCCAAGGTGAAGCCGATGCCGGCGGCTGCCCAGCCCGAGTAGGAGTTAAGCATCGAGACGACGACGGGCATGTCGGCGCCGCCAATCGGGATGATGAGGAGGCCGCCGAGAACGAAGGACAAGATTACGATCAACCAGAAGATCGCCTTGCTCTCGCTGCCGATGAAGATGGCGATCAGCACCACCAAGGCGATGCCGAGGCCAATGTTGATGAGGTGCCGCTGGGGCAGCATGATCGGCTTACCGGACATGCGCCCGTCGAGCTTCGCGAAGGCAATGACCGAGCCCGTGAAGGTGATGGCGCCGATGGCCACGCCGAGGGCCATTTCGAACAGCGACTCCTTATGGATGTGGCCGTTCTCAAGGATGCCCACGGCCTGCGGAGCGTACAGGGTCGCGGCCGCTCCCATCACAGCTGCAAGGCCGACGAGGGAGTGAAAGGCGGCGACGAGCTGCGGCATCGCCGTCATCGGCACGCGCTTGGCGATCACCGCGCCGGCACCCCCGCCGATCGCGAGGCCGAGGATCACGATGACCCAGGCGCCGAGCCCGGCTGGCGGATGGCCGACCAGGGTGGTGAGCATGGCCAGCCCCATGCCAATCATGCCGTACAGGTTGCCCTGCCGTGAGGTGGTGGGGTGGGAGAGCCCACGCAGCGCCATGATGAACAGGACGCCGGATACGATGTAGAGAAGGGATGAGACGTTCTGGGACATGTCTCAGGCCTTCTTCTTGTACATGCCGAGCATGCGCTGGGTGACGAGAAACCCGCCGAAGATGTTTACGCTGGCGAGGATGATACCGACGAAACCGAAGAAGCGGGCCCAGCCGGTGCCGTGCTCAACATAGGGAACACCCGCCGCCAGGAGCGCGCCGACGATGATCACCGATGAGATCGCGTTGGTGACGGACATCAGAGGGGTGTGGAGGGCCGGAGTCACCGACCAGACCACGTAGTAGCCGACGAAGATCGCCAGCACGAAGATCGCGAGTTGGAAGACCGTCGGGTCGACGGCGCCGTGAGTGACAGCGCTAAGGCCGTGACCGATACCATCGGCGTATTTCTGCGCCTGGAGCGCATGCTGCTGCGCGATATCGGCAGCGGTTCGGGCCGCGGCGGCGGCGGCGCGCGCCTGCTCAGCGGCCTGATCGGGGGGAAGCGTGGCCATCGTATCCTCCGGCGGGATCAAGATTTGGGCTGGAACGAGGGATGCGAGACCTGACCGTCGCGAGTCAGGTTGGTCGCCTTGACGAGTTCATCGTCCCACTTGACCGCCAATGTCTTGGCTTCCTTGTCGATCAGCGTCTCGACGAAAGCGTAGAGGTTGCGGGCGTAGAGGCTGGAGGCGGTGGCTGCGAGGCGGCCAGGCACGTTGAGGTGACCGACGATCTTCACGCCCTTTTCAGTCGTGACAACCTCTCCGCTCTTGGCACCCTCGACGTTCCCACCGCGCTCGACGGCAAGATCGACGAGAACCGAGCCCGGCTTCATTGATGCGACCATTGCCTCGGACACGAGCTGCGGAGCCGGCCGCCCAGGGATCAGCGCCGTCGTGATGACGATGTCCTGCTTGGCGATATGGGTAGTGACGAGGTCAGCCTGCTTCTTCTTGTACTCGGCCGACATCTCCTTGGCATAGCCGCCGGAGGTTTCCGCCTGCTTGAACTCTTCGTCCTCGACAGCAACGAACTTCGCGCCGAGGGACTCGACCTGTTCCTTGGTTGCCGGGCGCACGTCCGTAGCGGTGACGACCGCACCCATGCGGCGTGCCGTTGCGATCGCCTGAAGGCCAGCGACGCCGACGCCCATGACGAAGACGCGCGCCGCTGGAACAGTGCCGGCAGCGGTCATCATCATCGGCATGGCACGGCCGTACTCGGCAGCGCCGTCGATGACAGCACGGTAGCCGGCAAGGTTTGCTTGCGACGACAGTACGTCCATTACCTGAGCACGCGTGATGCGGGGCATCAGCTCCATCGCGAAGGTGTCGAGACCGGCTTCCGCCATGGCCCCAAGCTCCGCCTCATGGCCGTATGGATCCATGATTGCGACGACGCTCGCGCCGCGCTTCAGGAGGCCGATTTCCTCGGGGGACGGACGCCGAACCTTCAGAACGAGATCGGCTGAGCTGACCGCATCAGCGGCTGAGCCGACGATCGAAGCGCCGGCGGCTTCGTACTCGACGTCCAGCACGCCAGCCTTGAGGCCCGCTCCAGACTGCACGGTCACGTCGGCTCCGAGGCCGATGAACTTCTTGACCGTCTCTGGCACCGCCGCGACCCGCGGCTCCGCGGGATCGGTTTCCGATAATACAGCGATGCGCATGCAGGAATGCTCCTTAAAGGACGGCCCGAAGGCGACCCGCAAATCAGTCAAGTTAGGGATGGAAAGGGATCAAGCGAAAGCGAGGTACAGCGCCAGGAGGATGCCAACTGCCAGGGGGGCCTTCCAGCCGATCGCGGGAGCGAGAGCGCCGACGGCACCCGCGACACCAGACAGGATCACACCGAAGATTGCGGTTAGCCAGGCCTCGCGAATACCGCCGACAGCCAGCGCCAGGACCCAGCATAGGACGACACCAGTGCCGATCTCTACGAATCGAACGAAGCCGCGATAGGTCTGCTCGTGAGTCTTCTCATCCATCGCCGGGCTGTAATGCGCACCGGACACGGTCTTGGTATCGGCCATCTTGTGAGCGTCCCCTTGGGCATCATCTTGATTTGTTCCAAGGGGATTTAGCGCAAGCCAAGGTCGCTCGCAATCGACATGCGCACCGACCAATCACCTCGAACGCCTTTTTATGGCCACGCTTTCAAGCCGGCAACGCAAGTCCTGCCGTCGTAAGCGCCTCGCCCTGGCGCGCTTCCAGTTCGGCAAGGGAGAACCGGTCGATCTCGGCTTCGAACAAGCGGTGATAGTTCAGCTCCGAACGGAGATGCAGAAAGACGGCGCCGAGGCCGACCGCCGCGCGGTCCATGAAAACGAACTCCTGTGGGATCGTGACAGGGCCACGCGCCTTGAGGGCTTGATGGACCTCGAAGGCCTGCCGACGCCCATACTCGCCTGGCTTGACCCCGTCGGCCACGGTTCGTGTACGATCCTCCAAGATCGGTCCATAGATAAAGCGCGCCCAGATATTCAGGATTTCGACAAGTTCCTTATTGAGGTTCTTGAATCCCCAGGTCTCGTACGCATGAACGATACGGGCATTGTCGTTGGTCAGCAGACCCCGATAGAGGTCGACCACCCCACCGACGAAGCGCGGATGAAAGATCCGGACACAGCCGTAGTCGAGAAGGTTGATCCCCTTCGCCTCGCCGCCTTCCGAGAAGACCGTGTAGTTGCCGAGGTGGGGGTCCCCGTGAATGACGGCGGCACGGCTGAAGGGATGCCACCAGGCCTTGAACATCGAACGGGCCAGCCGATTTCGGACGTCCACCGGAGCCTCGGCAAAATCGAGAATCCGCTGACCATCGAGCCAGCCAAGCGTCAAAAGGCGCTTTGTCGAGAGATCCTTGTGGATGGCGGGTACGCGGACCGCATCGACGTCGCGAAGAACGTT
Organism: Methylobacterium sp. V23; assembly: GCF_002917135.1. Classification (NCBI taxonomy): domain Bacteria; kingdom Pseudomonadati; phylum Pseudomonadota; class Alphaproteobacteria; order Hyphomicrobiales; family Methylobacteriaceae; genus Methylobacterium; species Methylobacterium sp. V23. The sequence continues at coordinate 7,761 of NZ_PDHT01000035.1, read as the reverse complement.
GCCGTAGAGCACGGCATGTTTCGCTTCTCGCTCGTAATCGAGTTCCTCGCGGACACGGGCGCCGATTTCCTTCGCAATCTCCCGGGTATCGAGCCACGATGACATGCGGCGATGCAGAGCGAATGCGACTTCGAGCTGTTTGAGGTCGGCCTCCACGGCCGATTGCATATCCGGATATTGAAGCTTGCAGGCGAGCCGTGTGCCGTCGAGCGCCGTTGCGCGGTGAACTTGGCCGAGGGAAGCCGCTGCGGCCGGCTTCAGATCAAAAGTCTGGAACCGGGTCTGCCAACCCACTCCAAGCTCGGCCATCATGCGGCGCTTGACGAACGCTGCGCCCATTGGGGGCGCATCGGCTTGAAGCTTCTGCAGTTCGGTGGCGTACTCGGGCGGCAACAGGTCTGGAACCGTCGCAAGCAGCTGCGCCACTTTCATGATCGGCCCCTTCAGGCCACCAAGAGCTTGGGCCAAGGCTGCCGCATTGGACGGAGCCTCCTTTCCGCCGAACAGCTTTGCGCCGGCCATGCGGGCCGCCACCCCGCCGACATTGGCGCCGACGCGCGCATAGCGACTGGCGCGGGCGGAGAAGCGGTTGGCTTCACGATCGGTGTCGGCCATCGGGATCAATCAACTCGTCGGGAAATCCTAAGTTTGAGATAAGCGCACCGGCGCATCCTGCCAGGGCAGCGGGCTCAACGGTCGCGGCTCTGCACCCTCGTCACCAGCGGATCACCCCGCCTTCCATAGAGCGTTCAGTTTTCGTCCCTCGCACCGGAAGCAAACACCCGGATCGCCACTATACCTTCACCTTGCCCCTTAAAAGGAGCCCCTTGAGACGCATGCGGACGGAGTGTCAGAGTGGATCGTGCGTGGCGCCAAATCTCACAAGGAACCGCCTCCCGTTGTTTAAGGTAACCAACGGGAGACTTGTATCGCCAGGGGCTCACACGACCGCTTGCTTACGCACCCTCCATCGCTTCCAGTTCGGCGATCATACCTTCGATCATCGAGAGCCCGATTTGCCAGAAGCCCGGGTCGCGGGCGTCGAGGCCGAATGGGGCAAGAAGTTCGCCGTAGGGCTTCGCGCCGCCGGCTGACAGAAGTGCGAAGTAACGCTCCACAAAGCCATCCTCAGCCTGCGCGTAGACGCCATAGAGTGAGTTCACGAGGCAGTCGCCGAAGGCATAGGCATAGACGTAGAACGGTGAATGGATGAAGTGCGGGATGTAGGCCCAGAAGGGCTCGTAGCCCGCATCGAGTGCTATCGCCGGACCGAGGCTCTCCGCCTGTACCGACATCCACAGTCCGTTGAGCTGTTCGGCGGTCAGCTCGCCCTGTGTCCGGGCGAGGTGGACCTTGCGCTCGAAGACGTAGAACGCGATCTGGCGGACGACTGTGTTGATCATGTCTTCCACCTTCGCCGCCAGCATGGCGCGGCGCTGGCTCTTGTTCCCGGTGCCGGCCAGGAGGCGACGGAAGGTCAGCATCTCACCGAAGACGCTGGCAGTCTCCGCAAGGGTGAGAGGTGTCGGTGCCATGAGAGCACCGTTCGGGCCGGCGAGAACCTGATGCACGCCGTGGCCGAGCTCATGCGCAAGGGTCATGACGTCCCGCGGCTTCCCCTGATAGTTCACAAGGACGTAGGGATGGGCCGATGGTACCGTCGGGTGCGCGAAGGCGCCAGGCGCCTTGCCGGGGCGAGTCGGTGCATCGATCCAATTGCGATCGAAGAACGTCTGGGCAATGTCGGCCATCTGCGGCGAGAATGCCCGGTAAGCGTCCAAGACGGTGTTGCGCGCCTCGCTCCAGGGAATGGTACGCTGATCGACCTTGGGAAGCGGAGCGTTTCGGTCCCAGTAGGGTAGAGCCTCAACGCCGAACCACTTGGCCTTCAGGCGATAGTAGCGGTGCGACAGCCGTGGATAGGCCGCTTGAACGGCTTCAACCATCGCGGCGACCACCTCGGGCTCGACGCGGTTCGAGAGGTGACGCGCGTCTGCCACGTCCTTGAAGCCACGCCAGCGGTCCGAGATCTCCTTGTCCTTCGCAAGCGTGTTGGTGATCAGCGTAAAGGTGCGCAGGTTTGCGCGAAAAACTTCGCTAAGAGCGCCCGCCGCTTCCTGCCGAACGGAGCCATCCGGGTCCTGGAGTTTGTTGAGAGTCGGCTCCAAGGTGAGGTGTTCCCCTTGCACGGGGAAACGGAGCGCTGCGATTGTGCCGTCAAACAGTCGGTTCCAGGCCGAGCGCCCGGTGACGGACTTCTCCAGGAAGAGCTTCTCGGTGCGATCATCAAGCTGGAACGGCTTCTCGCGCCGTAGATCTTCGAGCCAGGGTGCGTAATGGGCGAGGGGCCCATCTGCCATGGCAAGATCCATGGTCTCGTCGGGAATGCGGTTCAGTTCGAGGGCGAAGAACAGCAGATGGCTGGAGGCTGTGGTAAGACGCTCCTGTGTGTCGCCGTAGAATTTCTCCCTGAGCTCATCCGTGGTGTCGCCGGAATACACCAAGCCCGCGAACGACATCAGGCGTCCGAGCAGGTCCTCGATCCCTTCGTATGTGGCGACCGCCTCGGCCAGCTGGGACGAGGCATCCGGCGCGGCGGCCATCTCTGCGAGGTGTCCAGCGTACTGCTCGGAGAATCGCGCGCAGTCTGCCTCGGCGCGGATCAAATCGGTTGAGAAATCGGCCGAATCGATCCCTGCATACAGGTCGGTGAGGTCCCATTCCGGCAGCGCCCCTAGATCGGCCGCATGTGCCGTAGCTCTGGCCGCATTGGACCCTTCCGCATTCGTGACGATGCCCGAACGACTGGCAGTGGCGACGGTTCGGCTCGGCATGATGATCTGCTTCCTTTCGGCCCGGTGAGTGCCGTGCGCGGTGATATCGAGTGCAGGGGCCCTCCGATCAATCCGATTCCATCATAATCCTGAAGGCCGAGCCGGTTTGTCAGGAGGCGCACGGAGCGGGGCGTCCGCACTGACAGCTCCCATGTCCGGAAAAGTCGGATCGTCGTTAAGCACGGCTTTACGCTCTTGGGGCACCCTGCGGTTCGAAACGAAACACGCCGGCGACGATGGCGCCCGGACGACCCCCGTGTCGTCGGATGCCGTCCGCTTGCGAACAGCGAGGCTGCCCCATGTCGACAACGGTTCTCATCGTCGACGATGACCCCGTGCAGCGCCGCCTCGCCGAAACGATGGTTCGGCGCCTCGGCTTCGAGGCACGAGTGGCCGAGAGCGGCGAGCAGGGCCTCGAAGTCTTGCGCGCCGGTGATGCGATCGACGTGCTACTCCTCGACCTTGTCATGCCCGGCGGCCTCGATGGTTTAGGGGTCATGTCCGAGATGCGCAGGACCGGCCTTGACGTGCCGGTGATCGTTCAGACCTCAAACGGCTCGATCGACGCCGTGGTCACGGCGATGCGTGCCGGCGCCACCGATTTCGTCGTCAAGCCAGCCGGTGCCGAGCGTCTGCAGGTCTCGATCAAGAACGCTCTCAAGGTAGATCAGCTTGAAGAAGAGGTCCGCCGCATGCGCCGGCGCGCCTCGGGCGCCCTGACCTTCAAGGATCTGACATCGCGGAGCCCAGATATGGAGCGGGTGATCCGTCTCGCCGAACGCTCGGCCAAGTCCAACATTCCGGTGCTTATCGAGGGGGAGTCAGGCGTCGGCAAGGAGGTGTTGGCGAGGGCAATACAAGGGTCTGGCGATCGACGCGGCAAGGCATTCGTCACCGTCAACTGTGGGGCAATCCCCGACAACCTCGTCGAGTCAACGCTTTTCGGACACGAGAAGGGCGCCTTCACGGGCGCTACCGAGCGGCACGTCGGCAAGTTCGTCGAAGCGTCGGGTGGAACGCTTTTCCTCGACGAGATTGGCGAGCTACCTCTCGACGCGCAGGTGAAGCTCTTGCGCGCCCTGCAGGAAGGCGAGGTCGACCCTGTCGGCGGCAAGCGCAGTGTGCGGGTGGACATTCGTTTAATCTCGGCGACGAATCGTTCGCTCCTCGACCTCGTGAAGCAGGGCCGCTTCCGCGAGGACCTGTATTATCGTTTGAACGTCTTCCCGATGACCCTGCCACCGCTGCGGGCCCGCCGGGAGGATATACCGGATCTGGTGCGCTCCTTCTGCGCGCGCTTCGCGGCCGAGGAAGGCAAGAAGGTGAGGGCCATCACACCCGAGGCCATGGCGCTTCTGACACGGTACGGCTGGCCGGGTAATGTCCGCCAACTCGAGAACGCTTTATTCCGTGCAGTCGTGCTCGCAGATGGCGACGAGCTGACCGTCTCCGAGTTTCCCCAAATCGCCGCTCAGGTGGAAGGGTTCGACGTTCGTATTCCCGCCGCACCGATTCAGCCCATTGTACAAGGCGGCGCGCCGGAACCGGTGCGGGAAATCGTCCGAGTGGAAGTGCGCGATCCGCATGCCATGAGTCTGGTCGCGGAAGAGACTGGTGAGATGAAGACGATGGACGGTTTGGAGGCGGAGATCATTCGCTTCGCCCTCCAGTTTTATCGCGGCCGAATGTCCGAGGTTTCACGCCGTCTTGGAATAGGCCGATCTACCCTTTACCGGAAGCTTAAGGACCTGGGCCTCGCAGAAGAGGACAAGGTTGACGAGGCTGCCGCCTGAAAGCTCTCGTCGGCGACCGTGCGATTGCGCACGCGCCTGCCGGGTCCGATTATTCTAATGCCATCGGCCAGTACGGTCGGTCTCGAGGAGTTGCCACCATGGGCGTTTCGCGCTCCGCCTCCGTCGCGCTGTCCGCACTCTTGGCAGGCTTGGTCGGCTATGAGGCCCAGGCCCAAGGCTTAGATGTGCGCCCGCCGGAGAACCGGGCGATCGACGCACAGAGCCCCCAGGTTCAACCAGCACCGCCGGCTACAGATGCGGCTCCCACAACCCCTGTCGCACGGAACGCCTCGGTCGATGCGGGGGTGCACGAGCCATCTAAGCCGGACCCCTCCGCCGCGGGCGCCGGTCCGAGCGCGACCACGACGGGACCGGATGCGAACCCATCTTCATCGGGAACGCCTTCCGCGAGCGAAGCTGCGGCACCGTCGCCCCTGCCGACCGATCCGCAGGCTGCTGCCATCGCCACCCGGCTTGCCGATCCAAAGCCGCTTCTCGCCCGGCTCTCGACGAAAGATCGCGAGGCCATCCAGGCATTCTACGCGCTGGGTGCCTTTAAGCCGGTCTGGATCCTCGATGGTTCGCTGACGCCCGCGGCGAAATCGGTGGCTGTCCGGCTGGCCGCCGCTGGTGAGGACGGCCTCACGGCTTCGGCATATCCCGCGCCGGTTCTCGGAACCTTAGGAACTACCGAAGCGCAGATCGCGGACGCGGACTTGAAGCTCTCAGCCGCGGTGGTCCTCTATGCACGGGATGCGCGCGGTGGACGCATCCATCTGGCCAATCTGTCGCGTCTGATCACGCCGGTTCTCGACTTGCCGGCACCGGATGCCGTCCTTGCCCGGATCGCCTCCGGCGGCTCGTCGGCGGGATCACTGCTACAAGGCTATAATCCAGCTCAGACGGGTTACCTCGCTCTCAAAGCGCGCCTCGCGATGCTGCGCGGACAGAGTCAGACTGCATCCGCGCCCAGCGTACACCTGTCGCAGGGGCCAGTGCTTAAGCTCGGCATGACGGACCCGCGCGTTCCGGCCCTACGGAGCCGGTTCGGCCTAGAAACCCGGACAGCCGGCACTCTCGATGCCGGACCGGGAAATTCGGAATCCTACGATGCGGGCGTGGTTGCAGCTGTGGCTGCGTTCCAACGCGCGCGAGGTTTGCCCCCGAACGGCGCATTGACTGCCCAAACCGTATCCGCTCTGGCCCGGCCCGACGCCGCGGGCCGTACCGACGAAGCAGAGGCTGCGCTCATCGTGAACATGGAGCGCTGGCGCTGGTTGCCGTCCGATCTCGGCCGCGACTACGTCATGGTCAACATCCCCGAGTTTCGCTTGCGGGTGGTCCGCGACGGACGACAGCGCGATGAGGCACGCGTGATCGTCGGTAAAACGGAATCGCCGACGCCGATCTTTTCGGGGCTCATGGAGTACGCGGTCGTCAATCCGTCTTGGAACGTTCCGCCTTCGATCCTGAAGAATGAGTTCTTGCCAGGTCTCGCCCGCGACCCGAACTACGCGGCCCGTCGGGGCTATGAAGTAGTCTATCGCAATGGCAATGTTTCGGTGCGTCAGCCGCCGGGGGAACGCAACGCCCTTGGCTTTATCAAGTTTATGTTCCCGAACAATCACGCGGTCTACCTCCACGATACACCGAACCGAACTTTGTTCTCGTCCGCTCACCGCGCCCTTAGCCATGGCTGCGTACGCGTCGAGGACCCGTTCCGGTTTGCTGACGCGGTCTTGCCTGAGGCGTGGTCGAGCGATCGCTTGAAGAAGCTAATTGGAAAGGGCGAGCGCCAGATCCGCTTGAGTGAAAAGCTGCCGGTTCACCTCGCGTATTTTACGACGTTGGTAGACGAGGCCGGTACGACGCGGACCCTGCCCGACCTGTACGGTTACGACATACGTATGAAGATCGCACTCGGACTGAGCCCCGGGAGTCTGTTGGTTGCGCGGGGATCAGACGGCAAATCCGCGGAAGCCCGGCGCTCTCTACAGAGGAAGCCGACAACGATCACAGCGCGGACCGGACCGGCGCTGACGGCCGCTCCAAAGCCAATGGCTGACGCGCGCCGGGCACGTATTCGAGAAGTCAATTCCGATGGTCCTGTTTCACGCGCCATGGTGGAACGTCCTCCGGCCGGTAACAGTGAGCCTGACCTCTGGACTCCGCGGCCCGGCCGGCCCCTGAACGGTTGGTGGTAGCACCCAACGTTTAGGTATTTAGAGACACTGCTTGGTTGATCACCGGCGCCGGCGTGTCTCCAGCGAGTTTCGGAGATGGAAGCGTGAACCGCAGCGGAGAGATATACCTCCGACCCTAACACTGCATCGGCCGAGCGCGGGTCTGAGTGTCCGAACCATCGGCTTGTTGCAGCCTCTTTGAGGCCGACATGCGGGCAAACGCTTTCGGAGGACACACCTGATCCACTGCGTCCGCTCCGAATGTGCGATTCCCTTCTGGAACGACATGCATAGATCATCGGGTCTTCGAATACAAACACAGGGCGCAATGCTGCGCCAATACTTTGGATCCATCGCCCCGACGTTGTGTCTACTCCGCGCCGGGAAATGATGAGCAACAGGCGCTAGTACCATCAGGACTACCGGTCCGAAATCGAGGCGATTTGCGTTTGGCAAGTGCCAATCTGCGATGGCTAATTTTCTGAGAACCGATGGCAAATAACGTCTTGGCATAAGGTCACGGTGAGCATCGCTCCTAGAACTACCGACGTCGATACTAAAAAACTGAGGCCTTGGTTGAACGATAGACTTCGGGATGTACCTGCCGCGCTCTACGAAGGGCTTGTCACCACCAGCTCGATCATAAATCACAACTCTTACTAGTATTGACTCCTCATATAGAAGTATAATGCAATTTCCGAAAGAATAATTTGTTAACATCGTATTTTAATGCATGTTTGTGCCTCTTGTTTGTCATAATCCAGAGATATGATGATTGGAGTATTTGTTACAGTTCTTGCATTTGATGCACGGTATCTCCGTATCTTACTCCGACCTGCACCGAACCTGTCCCGTTTCGTTCCAAGGCCACGGGCTTATGGGAATCAATGTCTGCTTATCCTGAGGGCACTGTCACGATGGACACCACTTCTGCTCGGAAGGGCCTTCCCG
>NZ_PDHT01000034.1:0-43458 GCF_002917135.1 Methylobacterium sp. V23 | reverse complement strand
GATGCAAAAGCAAGCCGCCAACCCCGTTGGCCGCCCGCCGATGAACCGGGGTATAGGGGTCTCCGAATCTCCTGTCAACAGTCTTTCGACAAAAACACGACTCCGCGTTTAGGCCGCGTCGCGCAGGCCTTCGAGGAACCGACGCGCCTCCTCGGCCGGGAGGGGGCGGCCGAGGAGGAAGCCCTGGGCCTCGGTGCAGCCCTCCTGGCGTACCCGCGCCATCTGTTCCTCCGTCTCGATGCCCTCGGCCGTGATGCTGGCGCCCAGTTGGGTGCCGAGGTCCACCACCGCCCGCACGATCGCGGCGGTGCCGGGATCGGTGATCTCGCGGATGAAGGAGCGGTCGATCTTGATCCGGTCGAAGGGGAAGCGACGCAGGTAGCTCAGGGAGGAGTAGCCGGTGCCGAAATCGTCGAGGGCGATCCGGACGCCCAGGGCGCGCAGACGGTGCAGGCAAGCGATGACCGCCTCGGCATCCTGCATCAGGACGCTCTCGGTAATCTCCAGTTCCAGGCGCCGCGCCGGCAGCCCGGAAGCCGCCAGGGCAGCGACCACGCTCTGCTCCAGGTTCGATTGTCCGAACTGGACCGCGGAGACGTTGACGGCGATGCGCCGGTCCCCGGGCCAGGAAGCCGCCTCGGTGCAGGCTTCCCGGAGGGCCCAGCTTCCGAGCTGGCGGATCAGGCCGGTCTCCTCCGCGAGGGGGATGAAGGCGCCCGGCGCGATCATGCCGCGCACCGGGTGCTGCCAGCGAAGCAGGGCCTCGAAGCCCTTCACGGTGCCGCTGTCGAGGTGCAGGACCGGCTGGTAGTGCAGGCTGAAGCCCCCCGTGCGCACCGCCTCGCGCATCTCGAGCTCGAGAAGGTTGCGCTGGGTCGTCGCCGCATCCATCGCCGCCTCGTAGAAGCGGTAGGTGTTCCGTCCGGCCGCCTTGGCCCGGTAGAGGGCGATATCGGCGTTGCGGAACAGCGTATCGGCATCGGCGCCGTCCTGGGAGCCGAGGCCGATGCCGACGCTGACCCCGATCCCGACCCGGTGCCCGTCGAGGTCGACGGGCTGCTCCATCACCTCGATGATCCGCCGCGCCGCGAACCCGGCCTCCTGGGGATCGTCGAGTTCGGCCAGGATGATGGCGAATTCGTCGCCGCCCAGGCGCGCGACGGTGTCGCCCTCCCGGACCACGCTGCGCAGGCGGTCGGCCACCACGCGCAGGAGCGCGTCGCCGGCCGGGTGCCCGAGGGTGTCGTTGACGGCCTTGAAGCGGTCGAGGTCGCAGGCCAGGACCGCGAAGGGGCCGCCGCGCCGATCGGCACGGGCGAGGGCATTGCTCAGGCGCTCCTTGAAGAGGAGCCGGTTCGGCAGGCCGGTCAGCCCGTCGTGCAGGGCCATATGGGCGATCCGGCCCTCTGCCACCTTGCGCTCGGTGACATCCATCGTGAGCCCGACGATCTTCACCGGCTCGTTCGAATCCGGGTCGGTCACGACCCGGGCGAAGCTCTGAAGCCAACGCTGTGCATCACCCTCCACCATCGCCAGGCGGAACTCGCCGCTGTACGCCCCGCCCTCGGACAGGGAGCGGTAGACGTGTCCGTACAGGACGGCGAGGTCGTCCGCGTGGATCCGGCGGTCCCACGCGCCGACGCTGACCTCCACGGGTCGCTCCGGCGCGTGGCCCGCCGGCACCGGGATGCCGTACATCCGCGCGCTGTCGACGGAGTGCCGGACGGTGCCGCCCTTCAGGTCCCAGGACCAGAGGCCGGCTCCGGCCGATTCCTGCGCGAGGCGCAGGAGATTCGAGGTTTCCTCCAGGGCCTGGCGCGCCGTGACGATGTCGTCGATGTCGAGCGCCGTTCCGAGCAAGCCGACCATTACGCCGTCCTCCCGGACGGGCAGCATGACCAACTTGTGCCAGCGGTAGACGCCGTCGTGCCGGAGGAGACGGCCTTCCACCTCGTAGGCCCCCCCCCGCCGCCGGGCCTCGCTGAAGACCGCCTCCATCCGCGCGGCATCCTCCGGATGATTGCGGGCGAGACGAGCCTCCCGGGTGGTGCCGATGGGCCCGTAATAGTCCTCGAACCGCTGGTTGACGTAGGTGGCGGCGCCGTCGTGGAGGGAGACGACCCAGACGATCTGCGGCAGGGAATCGGCGAGGGCGCGGTACCGGGCCTCCCCCAGGCGCAGGGCCTGCTCGGCGGCGACGCGCTCACTGACGTCGCGCGCGGCGGTGATGGTCTCGAACGGCAGTCCGGCCTCGTCGCGCACGAGCCGCGTCTGCGCCTCGACCCAGATCCAGCGGCCATCGCGGTGGCGCAGGCGATGGGTGATGCGGCCCGTCTCGGTGCGCCCGGCCCGAAACGCCTCGAGGAACGCGCGGGTGGCGAGCGCATCCTCGGGATGGAGCGAGGCATCCAGCGACAGCTCCAGCATCTCCTGGGGACTGTAACCGAGGAGATCGTGCGAGGCCGGGGAGACGTAGGTGCGGACGTTCGCGACGCTGCGCCGGACGATCATGTCGGAGACGGAATCCGCGAGGACGCGGTACCGTCGCTCGCCCTCCCGGGTACGGGTCTCCGCCGCCCGATGCTCCGTGACGTCGGTGAAGGTGTGCAGGATGCCGCCATCGGGCAGGGACACGCCCCGGACCTCCAGGGTGGTGCCGTCCGGACGCGCCCAGTCGATGCGCAGGGGCGTCCAGGCACCGGCGGCGTCGCGCAGGCGCGGCCGGCCGTCCGGGGCGGTCGGCATCGCCGAAAAGTCGCCGCGCTTCGTCAGATGCGCGAGGATATCGGACAGGAGCGCCCCCTCGCGCAGAATCATCTCGGGCAGATCGAGCAGCTGGTGGGCCCGCGGATTGAGCAGGCGGACACAGCCCTGCGCGTCCATCATGATCAGGCCCTGGTCCATGGTCTCCAGGGTCGCGCGCAGACGCAGGTCCTTCTCCCGCAGCTGCGCCTCGGAAGCGGCGAGGTCGGTCACGTCGAGGACCAGACCGTAGAGCGCCGTCAGGCGGCCGCCCGCATCGCGCTCGACCGCGCCCTGGACGATCACGTGGCAGAGGCTGCCGTCAGGCCGGACGATGCGCGCGCGCCCCTGATAGGCCGTGCCCTCGGGCGAATTGCTCTCCAGGGCGCTGACGATGCGGGCCGCGACCGTGGCCCGATCGTCCGGATGGTAGTAGGCGAGGTGCGCGTCGAGGGGGATCTCGCCGCCGGGGGGCATCGGCCGCCCGAAGACGCCGCACACGCCCTCGGACCACGACACGGTCCGCGTCCGGGCATGGATGCGCCAGTACCCGATATGGGCGACGGACTCGGTCAGCCGCTGGGCCTGGACCACGAGCTTGAGATCGGCGGCTTTCGCGGCGAGGAGTACCTCGGTCCGCTGGCGCTCCGCCCGCTCGATCTGGCTCGCGCGCTGTGCGGCCGTCAGCTGGAGATGGGCCTCGACGACGGTGCCGAGGTCGCGCAGCTGCGCCACGCGGGCCGCGTCGAAATCGTCGCGCGGGACCGTGTCGATGAGGCAGAGCGTGCCGAGGGGCAGACCGTCCGAGAGGGCCAGGGGCACACCCGCGTAGAACCGGGCCCGGGGGCTCCCGGTGACCAGGGGGCTCGACGCGAACTCGGCATCAGCCAGGAGGTCGGGCAGGACCAGCACCGCGCCGGGTGCGCCCAGGATGGTGCGGTCGCAGAAGGCGCCGGCACGGGGGAGGGTCCCTCCAGTGGAGACGCCGCATCGCGCCTTGAGTGTATAGGTCTCGCTCCCGGCAAGGTTCACCAGAGCGATGGGCACGCCGAACAAAGCGCAGGCGGTCCGGCAGACGGCATTGAGATGCGCCTCCGGGGTACATTCCAAGAGTCTCAGGTCGTTGAGGATGGCCAGACGCTGCGCCTCGACACTGGAGCTCGGCACGACAACCCTTTCTTGCCGACGCAAGTCCGCAGAAACTCTGCGATCCGCGTCTCAGACCCCGGAAACCGACAGGACCCGATGTCGTTGACGGATCCGGGCCGGCACAGGATGGACATCAGCCGATCTTGCGGAACTCCGCGACCAAACCGCCCGACGCGAGACCATGCCTCGGCAGCCTTTCACTTTCCTTTATGCCCACGACGTCTCGGGACATGCGGTGCGTTCCTTGGTGGATTGCCTGTTCGCCGATCCGTGAAGGCCGCGTTGCACGCCCTCGAGGTCGGTTCTGCGCAAGACGTCGGCGAGGTTTATGCCGGCAACAGCAACTGGGCACTGAGACCGCCGAGATCCGAGCGCGCGAGGCGCAGTCCGCCGCCGTACAGCTCGGCGAGTTCGCGGGTGATCGACAACCCGAAGCCGTGGCCGGGCACGCTCTCGTCGAGGCGTCCGCCGGGCCGCACGGCGCGTTCCGCCGCCTCCGTATCGAGCCCGGGACCGTCATCCGCCACCGTCACGGCGATGCCCGCTTCCGTGGCGGCGGCGGAAACCCGGACGCGACCGTGGCTCCACTGGCAGGCATTGTCGATGAGGTTGCCGAGCATCTCGTCGATGTCCTGCGGATCGCAGGCCACCGCGAGACCGGCCGGCAGGTCGAGCTCGATGGCGAGGTGCTTCTCGGCGTAGAGACGCCCGAAGGTGGTCCGCAGGTCGGCGAGGGGGCCGGCGAGTTCGGTCCGGGTGCGGGTCGCGCCGCCCAACGCGGCGGCCCGCGCGCGCCGCAGGTGGTGGCGTACCTGCCGATCCATGGCGCCTACGAGCTCGGCGAGACGGCCATCCGGATCGCGGGTCCGGTCGGACAGGGCGAGGCTCAGGGTCGCCAGGGGCGTCTTCAGGCCGTGCGCGAGATTGGCCACGTGGGTGCGGGCCCGGTCGAGGTTGGCGGCGTTCTGGTCGAGGAGGGCGTTCACCTCGCTCACCAGCGGCCGGATCTCGGCGGGCTGCTGGCCCGGAATGCGAGGTCGCCGTCCGGCCCGAACCTCGGCGATGTCCCGGCGCAGCCGCTCCAGGGGCCGCAGGCCGAGACGGACCTGCAGGACGGTGCCGGCCACTAAGCAGAGACCGAGGATTCCCAGGATGGCCGCGAGCGTCAGGCCGGCCTCGCGCAGGGGGCCGTTCAGGGCCTGGCCCGGGGCCGAGGCCACGAGGACGACCGGCGGCGTTTGCCCCCTGGCGGGCAGGACCTGGATGCGGAGAATCAGGGCCTCGCCCCAAGGGCCGGTGCCGTCGCCCGCCTGCGGGCGGTCCGGGTCCCGGTTTCGGGGCAGGGGGCCCGGCTCGGCGCCATCCTGGGTCGGGCCGCCCATGGCGGGGGGATCCGGCAGGCGCAGGCTGCGCGCCTCCAAAAATTCCCCTTCGAGGGACTCGGACCGCAATGTGCTGCCGCCCTGGCGAACCTGCCAGTACCAGCCGGAGTGAGGGCGGTCGAAGGGGGGGCCGTCCAGGGCGCGGTCGAGGCGCAGGCGGTCGCCGGGACCGCGCTCCAGGCTGGACGCCAGGGCAACGAGTTGGCTGTCGAGGCGGCTGTCGAGCTGGGCCCGGACGAAGCGGTGCAGGACGAGCCCAATGGCGAGGCCGGCGACCAGTAGGGCCACGGTGACGAGGGCGAGGGCAGCCAGGAGCAGACGGCGCTGCAGGGAGCCGAGATGAAGGACTCCGGTGGGCTTCGGGGGCGGAACGGGCCGTTCGGGCTTGGCCGGCGGCTCGGGCTTGGCGGGCGGCTCGGGCTTGGCCGGCGGTCCGTGCCCGGCCGTTCCGGCGCGTCCCGCAGGCGGCTCTGTCCGGTTCACGTGGGTTCGCCCGGAAGCAGGCGATACCCGTGGCCGCGCACACCCTCGATCCGGGCAGGGGCGATCTTACGGCGCAGGCGGGTGATGATGACCTCGACGGAGTTCGAATCCACGTCGGCGTCGCCGTCGTAGACCCGCTCGATCAGCTGCCCGCGCGGCATCACCCCGTCCTTGTGCAGGATCAGGCAGGAGAGCACCCGCCATTCGAGGCCGGTGAGTTTCAGGGGCAGGCCGTCGCGCTCGAAGGTGCCGAGACCAGACTCATAGGTGAGGGGACCGCAGGTGACGCGGGATGCCCCATGCGCCGTCGCCCGGCGCACCAGGGCCCGCAGGCGGATCACCAGCTCCTCGACCCGGAACGGCTTGACGAGGAAATCGTCGGCCCCCGCCTTGAAGCCCGCGACCTTGTCGCTCCAGCCATCCCGCGCCGTCAGGACGAGGACCGGTACGGTTCGGCCCGCCGCCCGCCAGGCCTGGAGGACGGAGAGCCCATCGCGCTTGGGCAGGCCCAGGTCGAGCACCACGGCATCGTAGGTCTCGGTCTCGCCGAGATGCTGCGCGTCCTCGCCGTTCGCCGCGTGGTCGAGGGCAAAGTTCTCCCCGCGCAGAGCCTTGGCGATCTCGGCGGCCAGCGGCGCATCATCCTCCACCAGCAGGAGTTTCATGGAGTCGTGTCCGTGGGTGGGAGGGCGAGGGTGGGCCGGTGCGCGGCCTACGCCGCGTCCTTTAACGGGGGCTGAACCGCGCGGTTCAGTCCGGGTTCGCGGCCCCGTCCTAGAACGGCGTCAACCCGAGAGGGCAACCGCCGAACCCGAGAAGGACAGGCACCATGACCGAGACCACCCCGAGCCCCGAAACGGCCCGGACCAGCGGGACTTTCCAGGCCAGCGACAGCGCCGGTCCGGCCGTCGCCCCGACCCCGAGACGCTCGCGCCGCGCCCTCGTCGTCGGCGCCATCGCCGCGCCCCTCGCCTTCGGGGCGATCGGGCTGTCGCTCGCCCAGACCGGCACGTCGATGATGACGCCGGTGGAGCCCACCGCGATCTCCGCCCTGAAGGCCTCCGGCTCGATCGCCGCCAAGGGCGATGTCGCCGAGATCTACGGCAACAAGTTCGTGATGCAGGACGGCACCGGCAAGGCGCTGATCGAGACCGGCCCCCAGGGGGAGGGGGCCGCCCTGGTGAAGCCCGGCGAGGCCGTCACCGTGCAGGGCCGGTTCGAGAACGGCTTTCTCCACGCCATGCTGATCACCCGCGCCGACGGCAGCCGGGTCCTGGTCGGCCCCGCCGGCGGCCCGCCCCCCGGCACCCTCGACTGGGCCAAGGACCGGGTCGGCCTCGGCGCGTCGCCCGACGTACCGGCCCTGACGGCGCAGGTCGCCTCCGCCGGCTACTCCGACATCCGGGTCACCGGACGCGGCACCCGTCACCTCGAGGTGGCCGCTCGCGGCAGCGACGGCCGCGAGCGCCAGCTCCATGTCGGCTTCGACGGGCAGGTCCGCGAGAGGCGGGTGTTCTGAGACGCCGCACGTCCACCTTCAGTCAAACCCACGGGACATTGCTCATGACGAAGACCGCCGCCCTCCTCAGCGCCGCCGCACTCCTCATCGCCAGCGCAGCCGTTGCCCAGCCCGCCCCACCCCCGGGTGGACCGCGCCCGGGACCAGAGGCCGGTGCCCCGCCTCCGGGCGGCCCGCGCCGGGGCCCCGAGGCGCCGCCGCCCCCGCCGCCCGCCAAGGCCGCCCATTTCCGGCTGGAGCGGGGCGAAACCGCTCTTGATGTGAAATGCGCCGACGACGAGCCGATGAAGGCTTGCGCCGACCTGGCTCTGCAGATGCTCGACCGCCTCGCCGCGCTCCCAGACCAGCCGAAGCCCGACGCCCCCCGGCCGGACGCGCCGCCCCGGCCCGACGCGCGCTGAGTTCCAGCACCCGATCCGGACTCGGCGGCTCGCAGAGCACAAGACGCGTCGGCTCGCAGAGCCCAAGCGCATCAACAAGACGCGTCGGCTCGCAGAGCCGCCGCAGCCCCTCCATCGACCCTCAGAGAGACGCTCATGCCCGAGATGCACAGCACCCACGGAACGATCTGGGCCCTGTTCGGCCATCGCCTCGCCCTCGAGGGGCCGGACGGCCGAATCCTGATCGATCTCGGCCCGGACGGCGCCACGGCGCTGGCCGGGCAGTCGGTGATCCTGAAAGTCGGCGACGCGGTCGCGGTCACCGGCGAGACCAAGCCCACCGAGATCCGGGCCACCGCGATCACGGGGCCTGACGGGATCCGCCATGCCATCGTCCGACCCGATCCCGCGGGCAAGGACGCGGCGCCGGCCGATCCGGCCACGGCCCTCGCGGCCCTCCGTCAGGCGGGTTATCAGGTGGACGGGGAGCCAGCGCGCAAGCCGAAGCACTTCGAGATCCGCGCGCGCAAGGACGGCGTCTCTTATACGGCGCACGTCACCTTCGCGGGCGTCATCCGCAAGGCGGTGACCGTAGCGGACAGTGCCGCCCGGGTCGGCTGACCCGCGATAATGGCACGATGTCGCAACCTGACCAGGGGCACGCAACGCGAGACTGCCTTGCGCAATACATCTTCCGCGCCGGTCTGGGGACGTGCTAGGCGCTCCTTCGTGATTGCCTTTCGAGGAGACTTCCGCATGTCCAATCTGTCCCGTCTCGCCGTCGTCCTGGGGGCCGCCGCCCTCGCGCTTCCCCTGGCGATCCCGGCCTCGGCCAAGGGTCCGGGCGCGTCGAAGGTGATCTCGATGGTCGACACCGACAACGATGGCACCATCGACCTCAAGGAGGCTCAGGCCGTGGCCGGCGCCCTCTTCGACAAGCTGGAATCCGACAAGGACGGCACTGTCGACGCCAAGGAGCTCCAGGGCCGCGTGAGCAAGAAGGCGCTCAAGGCCGCCGACCCGGATTCGGACGGCACCCTCGACAAGACCGAGTTCCTCGCCCTCGTCGAGGCACGCTTCAAGGCCGCCGATCCGGACAACGACGGCACCCTCGACGCCAAGGAGCTGAAGACCCCTGCCGGCAAGGCGCTGGTCTCCCTTCTCAAGTAAGGCCGGCCGGTGCCTCGGGCACCGGCCCCCGACCCACGTCCCGAGACGGCCCGGCGCTCCCTGCGCCGGGCCTTTCTCGTTTCAGGGCCTGGGAAAGCTCACGCTCGAATTTGCGGCAAGGATTGACCGGAGGCGGGAGTTCAGAACATTCCAGGCTGGCATGCCATTCGCACCCTGCGTTTGCCGATGGCTGCGCCGTCGAAACGAAGGCCGGTTCATGGAATTTTTCGCCCAGCAGTTCATCAACGGCCTGACGCTCGGGTCGATCTATGGGTTGATTGCCCTGGGCTACACCATGGTCTTCGGCATCATCGGGATGGTGAACTTCGCCCATGGCGACGTGTTCATGCTCTCATCCTTCATTGCCCTGATCTTCTTCCTCATCCTCACGTCCTGGCTCGGGCTGACCTCGGTCGCCCTGGTGTTCCTGATCGTGCTGGTGCTCGCCATGATCCTCACGGCCCTGTGGGGTTGGGCGATCGAGCGGGTCGCCTACCGGCCGCTGCGCGGCTCGTTCCGCCTTGCGCCGCTGATCTCGGCCATCGGCGTGTCGATCTTCCTGTCGAACTTCGTCCAGGTGGTGCAGGGCGCCCGCAACAAGCCGGTGCCGCCCCTCGTCCGCGACGTCATCGTGCTCTACCAGAACGAGCAGTACACCGTGACCCTGTCCTACAAGCAGGCGATCATCATGACGACGACGGCGCTGCTGCTCGCCGGCTTCTGGTACCTGGTGCAGCGCACCTCGTTCGGGCGCGCCCAGAGGGCCTGCGAGCAGGACCGGCGCATGGCGGCTTTGCTCGGCATCAACGTCGACCGGACGATCTCGCTGACCTTCGTGCTCGGCGCGGCGCTCGCGGCGGTGGCCGGTACCCTCTACCTCCTCTACTACGGCGTGGTCTCGTTCTCGGACGGGTTCGTGCCCGGCGTGAAGGCCTTCACGGCAGCGGTCCTCGGCGGCATCGGCTCGCTGCCCGGCGCGGTCCTCGGCGGCCTGATCATCGGCCTGATCGAGACCTTCTGGTCGGCCTACTTCTCGATCGAGTACAAGGACGTGGCCGCGTTCCTGATCCTCATCGTGGTGCTCATCTTCAAACCATCCGGCATCCTCGGACGCCCCGAAGTCGAGAAGGTCTGACCATGGCGACAGGATCGACCATCGGCGCGGTGGCCCCCACCGTCGGCCGCCGCTCCGGCGCGGCATTCGCGGAGATGCTCAAGGACTCGGCGCTCTTTGCCCTGGTGACGCTGGGCCTGAGCATTCCGGTGGTGGCCTACCGGACCGATCTCGGGCAGGGCACCGGCCTCGAACTCACCGGCCGCTGGGGCGTCGTCGCGGGTCTCTGCCTCGCGGTGTTCGTGCTGCGCCTCGGCCAGCGGCTGATCCTCGGGGAGGTCTCGCGCCGGCGCGAGGCGCACCGGTTCGCCACGGCGGGAGCGCCCCCCGTGGTGGCCCGCGCGGGCCGCGTCCTGGGTCCGCTGACCCTGATCGTCGCCCTCACCCTGCCGCTGCTCGCCGCCCTCGGCTCGGGCGGCCTGTCCGAGGGGCGCTACTGGATCGATCTCGGCATCCTCATCCTCACCTACGTGATGCTCGGCTGGGGCCTGAACATCGTCGTCGGTCTCGCCGGGCTCCTCGACCTCGGCTACGTCGCCTTCTACGCGGTCGGGGCCTATTCCTACGCGCTGCTCTCCACCGGCTTCGGGCTGTCGTTCTGGATCTGCCTGCCGCTGGCGGGCCTGTTCGCCGCCGCCTTCGGCGTGCTCCTCGGCTTCCCCGTGCTGCGCCTGCGCGGCGACTATCTCGCCATCGTCACCCTGGCCTTCGGCGAGATCATCCGCCTCGTGCTGATCAACTGGGTCGATTTCTCCGGCGGCGCCGCCGGCCTGTCCTCGATCCCGCGGGCGAGTTTCTTCGGCATCCCGTTCACGGCCGGGGAGGGCGGGTTCGCCCAGACCTTCGGGCTGACCTTCAACCCGATCCACCGCATCATCTTCCTCTATTACCTGATCCTGGTGCTGGCGCTGGTCACCAACCTCGTGACCCTGCGCATGCGCCGCCTGCCGCTGGGGCGCGCCTGGGAGGCCCTGCGCGAAGACGAGATCGCCTGCCGCTCTCTCGGTATCGACACCACGATGACCAAGCTCACCGCCTTCGCGCTCGGCGCGATGTTCGCGGGCTTTGCCGGCTCGTTCTTCGCGGTGCGCCAGGGCTTCGTCTCGCCGGAGAGCTTCAACTTCCTCGAGAGCGCGATCATCCTCGCCATCGTGGTGCTCGGCGGCATGGGCAGCCAGGTCGGCGTCGCCATCGCGGCGATCGTCATGGTCGGCGCCCCGGAACTGCTGCGCAACCTCTCCTTCCTCAAGGCGGTGTTCGGCGAAGGCTTCGACCCGAACGAGTACCGCCTGCTGCTGTTCGGTCTCGCCATGGTCTGCATGATGGTCTGGCGCCCGCGCGGGCTGATCTCCGAGCGCTCGCCCTCGGTCCGCCTCGGGGGGCGCGGCGCATGACGCTCGCCACCGGAACCACCCGCCTGGCCACGCTGCAGGACGAGCCCCCGGCCGCCTCACCGGGCGGCCCTGCCGACCCGATCCTGGTGGTCGACCACCTGACCATGCGCTTCGGCGGCCTCACCGCCGTCGGCGACCTCTCTTTCAAGGTCGGGCGCGGCGACATCACGGCGCTCATCGGTCCCAACGGCGCCGGCAAGACCACGGTCTTCAACTGCATCACCGGCTTCTACAAGCCGACCGAGGGCATGATCCGCTTGTCGCAGGCCGGCAGCGAGACCTACCTGCTCGAGCGCCTGCCCGGCCACGACGTCAACCGCCTCGCCCGGGTCGCGCGCACCTTTCAGAACATCCGCCTGTTCCCGCAGATGACCGTGCTGGAGAACCTGCTGGTCGCCATGCACAAGCCCCTGATGCGGGCCTCGGGCTTCTCCCTGGCGGGCATCCTCGGCCTGCCGGTCTACCGCAGGGCACAGGAGGAGGCGATCGCCAAGGCCGCCGGCTGGATCGCGCGCATCGGCCTCACGCACCGGGCCGACGAGCCGGCGGGCGACCTGCCCTACGGCGACCAGCGCCGCCTGGAGATCGCCCGCGCCATGTGCACGGACCCGGTGCTGCTCTGCCTCGACGAGCCGGCCGCCGGCCTCAACCCGCGGGAATCGGCCGACCTCAATACCCTGCTGCGGATGATCCGGGACGAGTACGGCACCTCAGTGCTGCTCATCGAGCACGACATGTCGGTGGTGATGAAGATCTCCGACCGGATCGTGGTGCTCGACTACGGCATCAAGATCGCCGACGGCACGCCGGAAGAGATCCGCAACGACACCCGGGTGATCGCGGCCTATCTCGGCGTCGACGACGAGGAGGTGGCGGCCGTGGAAGCGGAAGTCGGTCTCGTCGGAACCTCTGCGGGAACCACAGCATGAGCGTCGCGGGCATCAATGTGCTGGTGGACGAGACCTGCGCCCGGATGGCGCAGGCGGACATGCAGACCGGCAAGGGACCGCTCCTCAGCGTGCGCGGGGTCTCGGCCTATTACGGAAGCATCCAGGCCCTGAAGGGCGTCGATGTGGACGTGCACGAGGGTGAGATCGTCGCCCTCATCGGCGCCAACGGGGCCGGCAAGTCGACCCTGATGATGACGATCTTCGGCCAGCCCCAGGCGCGCGAGGGAACAATCACCTTCGCGGGTCAGGACATTACCAAGCTGCCGACCCACGAGATCGCCCGGCTCAACCTGGCGCAGTCACCCGAGGGGCGGCGGATCTTCTCCCGCATGACGGTGCGCGAGAACCTGCAGATGGGCGCGGCCGTCAACGGGGGGAAGCATTTCGCCGAGGACCTCGAGCGGATGTGCACCCTGTTCCCGCGTCTGCGCGAGCGCATCGACCAGCGCGGCGGCACCATGTCGGGGGGCGAGCAGCAGATGCTGGCCATCGCCCGCGCGCTGATGAGCCGGCCGCGCCTGCTCATGCTCGACGAGCCCTCGCTCGGGCTGGCCCCCTTGGTGGTCAAGCAGATCTTCTCCGCCGTGCGCGAGCTCAACGCCCGCGAGGGCCTGACCGTGTTCATCGTCGAGCAGAACGCCTATCATGCCCTCAAGCTCGCGCATCGCGGCTACGTCATGGTCACGGGGGCGGTCACGATGAGCGGCACCGGCCAGGCGCTCCTCGACGACCCGCAGGTGAAGGCCGCCTACCTCGAGGGGGGATCGCACTGAGCATGGCCGACGGTTTCAGCCTCGATCTGCGCACCCTCGGGATCTTCCTCCTCATCACCGTGGCGATGGGTGGCGGTGCGGCCTGGATGACCGGCAGCGGGCTCGCCCGCGGCTGGCGCCCGTTCTGGCACTGCGCGCTGGCGCTCCTCCTCATCGCAGCGGTGACGCGCTTCCTCCACTACGCGCTGTTCGAGGAGGCGCTGCTGTCGCTGCCCGCCTACTGCATCGACGCCGCCGTCGCCCTCGCCATCGGGGCCGTGGCCTACCGCTACACCCGCACCGGACAGATGACCCGGCAATATGCCTGGCTCTACGAGCGCACCGGACCGCTGAGCTGGCGGGACCGGACGAGCGCGCCGACGCCGTGACGGCGCGGCGTTTGGACCACCCCCGCAGGGGGCCACTTCGCGTGTCATGCGCCACCATCGCCGGACGTTCCGCCCGGCGCGGCGCTTCGAGAGGGGAAACGGGCATGAAGTCATTGTTGTCGGCCGGCGTCGCGCTTGGCCTGATGCTGGCGGCGACGGCCGCCCAGGCCGAGATCAAGATCGGCGTGGTGGTCCCGGTCACCGGCCCGAACGCCGCCTTCGGCGCGCAGATCAAGACCGGCGCGCAGCAGGCCATCGCCGACATCAACAAGGCGGGCGGCGTCAACGGCGAGAAGCTCGTCATGACCGTGGGGGACGACGCCTCCGACCCGAAGCAGGGCGTGTCGGTGGCCAACAAGTTCGCCTCGGAGGGCGTGAAGGCCGTCATCGGCGCCTTCAACTCCGGCGTCTCGATCCCGGTCTCGGACGTGCTCCAGGAAGCCGGGATCGTCGAGGTCAGCCCGGCTTCCACGGCGATCAAGTACACCGAGCGCGGCAACTGGAACACCTTCCGCACCTGCGGCCGCGACGACCAGCAGGGCGCGGTGGCGGGCGCCTACCTCGCCGACAAGTTCAAGGGCAAGAAGATCGCCTTCGTCCATGACAAGACCCCCTACGGCAAGGGCTTGGCCGACGAGACGCTGAAGGCCCTGAAGGCCAAGGGCGCCACCAACGTGCTCTTCGAGGGCATCAACCCGGGCGAGAAGGACTTCTCGGCCCTGGTTTCGAAGCTGAAGCAGGCCAATGTCGACGTGGTCTATTTCGGCGGCCTCTACACCGAGGCTGGCCTGCTGATCCGCCAGATGCGCGATCAGAGCCTGCAGGCGCCGCTGATGGGCGGCGATGGCATCGCCGATCGCGAGTTCGCCCAAGTGGCGGGACCGGGCTCGGACGGCACCCTGATGACGTTCTCGCCGGATGCCCGCAAGAACCCGAAGTCGAAGGCAACCGTCGACGCCTTCAAGGCGATGAACTTCGACCCCGAGGGCTACACCCTCTACTCCTACGCCGCCATGCAGATCCTCGCCGACGCGATGAAGGCGACGAAGTCCACCGACGGCCAGAAGGTCGCCGCCTACATGCATGAGGGCAAGCCCTTCAACACGGTGATCGGCGACATCTCCTACGACAAGAAGGGTGACATCACCCGCCCCGACTACGTGATGTACATGTGGAAGAAGGGCGCCGACGGCTCGATCAACTACGCCGGCAACGAGCAGCCGTAAGCACCGCGCGCGTCGTCGCCGATCGGGGCCGGGGGAGCGATTCCCCGGCCATTTTTGTGCGCGACCGCGAAGGCTCCGGCTCCGGGCGCGACGAACCTGCACACCCGGTCAACCGGGAACAGCGCCCGGTCCGTTCCGTTGGTCGAGGCGTATCGCGGGGCGGTTCTCAGCGCCCGCGATAAAGTCCACATCGGCGGGAGCAGACATGTCCAACAAGCACCTGAAGACCGACGTCCCGAGCGACGCCGACCTCAAGGGTAACCCGGGGATCGGCCAATCGAAGGGCATGACCGGGCACGACCCGAACGATGTCGCGGCGGACTCCACCGTCGAGGGCGATGTCGACAACGAAACGACGCCGGAAGGCGGAGTCGATCCGGACCATCGTCCGCGCAAGAACGCCTGAGCAATCCGGGACGGAGGCTCTCCGGCCTCCGCAACCAGGCGATATCCCGACGCCGGCGCGATGACTGTGGAGTGACAGGTCTCCCAGTCACCGCATGCCAGACCTGTCCTCCTCGAAGCCTCGCGGGGTTACCGGGCCGATCCGGTTCCAGTACCCCAAGCTGTGCCGTAAGACGGGCACGCCCTGTGAGGAGCCTGGATGACCCAAGACGTGCAGCACGATCGCTCTGCCGCGCCGCTCGCAACCGTCTCCGACGAGATCCACCCCTCCCGATTGCAAGGTCCGGAGCACCCGGGCGACGACGCTTCGGAGCGCACACCCGATCCGCTGCCAGCCTCCACGTTTGAGAGCGACAGTTTCGCGGGCTTCGGCTCCTTCAGCTGATCCCTGAACAGAGAGCGCCCCGCTTCCGGAGAGGGCCCGGCAGCAGGGCGTTGCCTGCACCGCGGACCGGCGGCGCCCCCATCGCCCGGCACGGCTCAGCCACAGACGAGCCCCGTTCCCGCCATGTTCGCCCGCTCTCTGTCGCGGAAGTGCCGACACGGGAACGCTGATGTCCTTCCTCACGAACCTGCCCATCGCCGACCTGACCGCCAGCTACGGCTACATCGCGATCTTCGTCGTCATCGCTCTGGAAAGTGCGGGCGTCCCGCTACCGGGCGAGACGATCCTGATTTCGTCGGCCGTCTATTCCGGCAGCACCGGCCAGTTGAACATCGGCCTGATCATCGTGGCCGCCGCGGCCGCCGCGATCCTGGGCGACAATCTCGGTTACTGGGTCGGCCGCCGCTGGGGCATGCCGCTCCTGCTGCGCTACGGCCACCTGATCGCCCTGGATCACGGCCGCCTCAAGCTCGGGCAGTACCTCTTTCGCGAGCATGGCGGAAAGATCGTGTTCTTCGGCCGCTTCACCGCGATGCTGCGCGCCTATGCGGCCGTCCTCGCGGGCGTGAACAAGCTCGATGCGCGCCGCTTCCTGATCTTCAACGGCCTCGGCGGCATCGCCTGGGCGACGATCATGGGCCTGGGCTCGTATTACTGCGGTCGCTCGATCGAGCACATCGCCGGCCCCGTCGGCCTGGCGCTCCTCGCGGTGGTGGTCTTCGGGGGACTCGCCCTGTGGCTGTTCGTGCGCAAGCACGAGAGCCGGCTCCTCGCCGAGGCCGAGAGCGCCATTCCCGGACCGCTGGCCTGACCGCTCGCCTCGTTCGGGGATCCCTGCCGGAACCCGCCGCCCACGAGGTCGGCGGGTTTTTTCATTCTGGTCATGGGCCAGCCGACCCGGAGGAAATGCCTCCCGAAGCGAACTTCGGGCGATCGCGGGGCACACGATCTCGGAACAGGAGGAGAGATTACCCGGGGCTCAAAAATCAAAGCCGCCTGGGACTGGGCGCTGGACCGATGGCCGGCCCTACCGCTCATGCCGGCTCATTAGAGCCCAGCGAGATCTACACAAACGATGAATGTTTGCAGACCACAGAGAGATCTTGAAAGAAGAGTGGCTCCCCGAGCAGGACTCGAACCTGCGACAAAGCGATTAACAGTCGCTTGCTCTACCAACTGAGCTATCGGGGACCGCGATCGGGGGTCTACACAGCGCTTCGCCGAGACGCAAGAGTGTCCGAGCCGGTGATTTGACGATTCCATCACATTTTTTGGCCCGGCGCCCCTGCGGAGGCATCGTGCCCGTCGAGCGCGTACGAGTCGCGGAGCACGCGCATCCATCCTTTTTTCCGAGATCGCCCAAAGGCCGTTGCCCTTTCGCATGGGGCTCTGCTAGAGACCGCTCTCCCCGAGCCGGCCGCCCGGACGGGGGTCGCCGAACGAGCCCCTCGGGGCGGTGCGACAGAGGCCTCGTGGCGGAGTGGTTACGCAGAGGACTGCAAATCCTTGTACGGGGGTTCGATTCCCTCCGAGGCCTCCAACTTTCTGATTGCCGGCTTGGCCGGCGCCCCATTTCGTGAACGAGATCGTGCCGGTGCCGGCGCCCCACGTCGTTGGCGCGCTCGGGTCGTTGGCGCGCTGGGTAAGACCAGAGCCGTCGCCTGGACCGATGCCCGGGAGACCTGCGCTTGCCTGTCAGCGGGGTGCCTCCGCGAACCTTGCGTTTTCGCCATCGATCCACGACAACCCGCAAGCTTCGGCGTGGCCGCCCGGCCGCCCGGAAGGACAGAGCGGCGCCCGGCGCCGGCCCAGGGTCGAAGAAAGACGGCATCCATGCTCGATTACGCGCAGGCACGACGCCTCATGGTCGATTGTCAGTTGCGGACCTTCGACGTGAACGACGTCCCGGTCCTCGACGCTTTCGGTGAGGTCGCCCGCGAGCGCTTCGTGCCGACGGGCCGTGAGGACTTCGCGTATATCGACCAGTCCTTGCGGCTCGGCCGGCCGGGCCGCGCCATGCCGGCGCCGATGCTCTTGGCCCGCATGATCCAGGCCCTGGCGATCCAGCCGGGCGACTCCGCCCTCGATCTGGGCACGGGCTACGGCTACGCCGCTGCGATCCTGGCCCGACTGGGTGCCGAAGTTGTCGCCCTCGAATCCGACACCGATCTTGCGACGGGGGCCCGCGAGCGCCTGACCGGACTCGACCGCCTCACGGTTGTCGAGGGACCGCTCGAGGCCGGCGCCCCGCAGGGCGCACCGTACGATGCGATCCTGGTGAACGGCCGGGTGGAAACGCGCCCGAAGTCCCTCTTGGACCAGCTGACGGATGGCGGTCGCCTCGTCTGCGTGATGGGCAGGGACCGGGCCGCGAAGGCAACCCTGTTCGTCCGAGCCGGCGACGCCTTCGGCGCACGTCCCCTCTTCGATGCCGCTCTCCCGCCCCTGGGCGCCTTCGCGGACGCGGTCGACTTCGCGTTCTGACGGCTTCCGAGCCGGGAGATGGACCGCATTCGCATCGTCGATACCATGGAACGGAGCCTGGTTTAGGTCACCAAACGCTTCGGAATTAGCCCGAAAGGAGTGTCGCTTTTTTGCGGCACCCCTCCTTGATTCACGCAATGCACAGCAAGCGGCCGGTGCTCTGCGGGCCAAGGTCGGGTAGTCTTCGCATCGAGGCGGGCAACCCGGTATCGCGCTCAGGCGCGGCGGCCTTCTGCGAGGCCGTCCGGTTTATCGAGAAACCGCAAGGGCTGATGAGCGTGAGAGATTCGAAACCTGCGATGCGCACAAGGCTTCGGCCTGCCGGCCTCGCCGTATTGGCGGTTGCCCTGGCAAGCCCGGCCGTCGCCGAGACGCTGGAGAGCGCGCTCTCGCGGGCGTATGCCGCCAATCCCCTTTTGAACGCTGGGCGTGCAGGTGTCCGTGCGACCGATGAGAGTGTGGCGCAAGCCAAATCCGGCTATCGACCTACGGTCAGCATTGAAGCTGACATCGGGATCCAACAGACAGACGGACGCCTTTCGCGCCAGAGGTTTGATCAGGTCACAAGGCCCGGCGGTGCGGGCCTCACCGTCAACCAGACCCTGTTCAACGGTTTTCGTACCGATAACCAGACCCGCCAGGCAGAATCCGACGTGCTCCGTGTCCGGGAGGCGCTGCGCGCCACCGAGATGAACACACTGTACAGCGCCGCCCAAGCCTACATGTCGGTCCTGAGCGACACAGCAAACCTGGAGCTGCGGCGGAACAACGTCGAGGTGCTCGAAGAGCAGCTCCGCCAGACCCGCGACCGCTTCAATGTTGGTGAGGTGACCCGCACTGACGTCGCCCAAGCCGAGGCCCGCCTTGCCGGCGCCCGTTCAGATGTGAGCGGCGCCGAGGCGACCCTGCGCGCTAGCATCGGTACCTACCGCCGCTTCATCGGTGTGGAGCCGCGCCAGCTTGCGCCAGGCCGGCCCCTCGACCGCTATGTTCCGGGCAGCCTCGATGCAGCGGTCAATATCGGCCTTAAGGAGCACCCGCAGATCCTGTCGTCGCTGCATCTTGTCGATGTGGCCGAGGCACAGGTGAAGGTGCTGGAAGGTGCCCTATACCCGACCGCCGGCCTGCAGGGCTCGGTCCAACAGCGCTATGATAATCAGTTCGGCGGTGACAACGTACTTAGCGCGTCGATCGTCGGTCGCTTGTCAATCCCCCTCTACGAGGGCGGCCAGACCTACTCGCAGATCCGCCAAGCCAAAGAGACGGTCGGTCAGCGCCGGCTCGATGCCGAGGACACACGGGATCAGGTCCGCTCGGCCATCGTGACGGCCTGGGGCCAGCTCGAGGCCTCCAAGGCACAGGTCATCGCCTCCCAGGCGCAGGTGCAGGCCAACGAGGTGGCGCTGAACGGTGTGCGCGAGGAAGCCCGCGTGGGCCAGCGCACCACCCTCGACGTCCTGAACGCGCAGCAGGAGTTGCTGAACGCCCGCACCAACCTGATCGTCGCCCAGCGTAACCGGGTGATATTCTCCTACGGCGTCGTCCAGGCGATCGGCCGCCTGACGGTGCGCTTCACGGCGCTGCCGGTGGCGGTCTACAGCCCGAAGGAACACTTCGATCAGGTCAAGGACCTCTGGTACGGCGTCCGCACGCCCGACGGACGCTAAGGTTCGGCGGCCGCGCGGTCGCTGAAATGAGAGTTACGCTGTCCCGGACGAATCAGCCGCGCCCTGGAGTCTCACGGCTGTGCGAGCTTATCCCGCGCCGTGCAGCGGCCAGCGCTTGTGTCGGGGCGGGGGCGTGAAATACTCGCTGCACGTCGCAACCGTTCCCCCCAGATCCTGAGCATCGTCCGGATGAGTGCAGCGAGCCCCAAGGTGTCGGATAAGGCGCAGGAACCCTCCATGGAGGAGATCCTGGCGTCGATCCGGCGCATTATCGCCGACGATCAGATCGCCAAGGCCGAGGTGGTTCCGCCGCGGCCCCCCGCGCCGATGCCCGAGAACGACGATGTGCTGGACCTCGCCGAGGTCGCCCAGCCCGTCCGCAAGCCCATCCCCCTCGACGAGCCCGAGATCGCGTTCGGTAAAGAGCCGATCGAGGACGGACAGATCGACTTTGATGCGATCTCCTTCGACGATGATGAGCCGGACTTGGAGCCGCTGCCGCCGCTCCGTGCCGCGCCCCCCATCGAGCCGCCGCGTCCGGTCCCTCAGCCCGCATCGCGCGAGCCGGATCCCGAGCCGACGCCCACCGAGCGCCTGACCTCGGCCGTCACGGATGCGAGCGTTGCCCAGGCCTTCCACATGCTCTCGAACACGGTCATGAGCAGCCAGGCCCGCACCCTGGAAGACCTCGTGCAGGATATGCTCCGCCCCATGCTGAAGGGCTGGCTCGACGAGAACCTGCCCGGCATGGTCGAGCGCCTGGTTCGCGCCGAGATCGAGCGCGTTGCCCGGGGCCGTTGAGGCCTGAGCGCGATCGCATGGCCGAATCGCGGGGCTCGCGTGTTGACGCAGGGTGCCCGACGGGTTGAAAGCGAACCAATCTCCGCATTCCCCGATCAGTGACCCGACCCCGCCCATGATGGACAAGACCTTCGATCCCGCCGCCGTCGAGGCGCGCATCGCCGCCGCCTGGGAATCGGGCGAGGCCTTCAAGGCTGGGCGCCCCGAACGGGCCGGGGCGAAACCCTTCACCATGGTGATCCCGCCGCCGAACGTGACCGGCAGCCTCCACATGGGCCACGCCCTCAACAATACGCTGCAGGACATCCTCTGCCGCTTCGAGCGCATGCGCGGCCGCGACGTGCTCTGGCAGCCGGGGACCGACCATGCCGGCATCGCCACCCAGATGGTGGTGGAGCGTCGGCTCGCCGAGGCGAAGGAGCCGGGCCGGCGGGAGATCGGCCGCGCGGCGTTCGTCGAGAAAGTCTGGGCCTGGAAGGCGGAATCGGGCGGTGCGATCGTCAACCAGCTGAAGCGCCTGGGCGCTTCCTGTGATTGGTCGCGCGAGCGCTTCACCATGGGCGTCTCGGGCGCGCCGGACGACCAGATGGTCCGTGCCGTCACCCGCACCTTCGTCGACCTCCACGCCCAGGGCCTGATCTACCGCGACAAGCGCCTGGTGAACTGGGATCCGAAGTTCCAGACCGCGATCTCGGACCTCGAAGTCCTGCTGGTCGAGGTGAAGGGCCATCTCTGGCACTTCGACTACCCGGTCGTCGACGCGGCCGGCGCCGAGACCGGCGAGATCATCACGGTGGCCACGACCCGGCCCGAGACCATGCTGGGCGACACCGCGGTCGCGGTCCATCCCGAGGATGAGCGCTACACCCACCTCGTCGGCAAGCGCGTGCGCCTGCCCTTGGTCGGGCGCCTGATCCCAATCATCGCGGACAGCTATTCCGATCCGGAGAAGGGCACCGGCGCCGTCAAGATCACGCCCGCGCACGACTTCAACGACTTCGAGGTGGGCCGTCGCGCCGGCTGCACGCCAATCAACATCCTGGATTCGGAAGCCCGCATAAGTCTCGACGGCAACGCCGCTTTCCTGGCGGACGCGAACCCCGAGCCGGAGGCCCTGGCCCTGCACGGCCTCGACCGTTTCGAGGCGCGCCGACGCGTCGTCGCCCTGATGGAGGCGCGCGAGCGCCTACGGCTCACCGAGCCGAACACCCACGCGGTTCCGCACGGCGACCGCTCGAACGTCGTCATCGAACCCTATCTCACGGACCAGTGGTACGTGAACGTGAAGCCCTTGGCCGAGCGCGCCCTGCAGGCGGTGCGCGATGGCAAAACCCGTTTCGTGCCCGAGAATTACGAGCGGACCTTCTTCCAGTGGCTTGAGAACATCGAGCCCTGGTGCATCTCGCGCCAGCTCTGGTGGGGCCACCAGATCCCGGTCTGGTACGACGAGGTGGGCGGCATCTACGTGGCGATGAGCGAGGCGGAGGCGCAGGGCCAGGCCGATGCGAAGCGCGGGGCGCCCGTGGCCCTCAGCCGGGACGAGGACGTCCTCGACACCTGGTTCTCCTCCGCCCTGTGGCCGTTCTCGACGCTGGGCTGGCCGGAGGAAACCCCGGAGCTCGCGCGCTACTACCCGACCGACACGCTGGTGACCGGCAAGGACATCATCTTCTTCTGGGTCGCCCGGATGATGATGCTGGGGCTCCACGTCACCGACCGGGTCCCGTTCTCGACGGTCTACCTGCACACGCTGGTGCGCGACGCCTCCGGCGCCAAGATGTCGAAATCGAAGGGTAACGTCGTCGATCCTCTCGGACTCATCGACCAGTACGGGGCCGATGCCCTGCGCTTCACCCTCGCGGCCATGGCGGCCCAGGGACGGGACATCAAGCTCGCGGTGAACCGGGTCGAGGGCTACCGTAACTTCGCGACGAAGCTCTGGAACGCCTCGCGCTTCGCCGAGATGAACGGCTGCACCCTGCGGACCGACTACCGGCCGGAGGACGCCCGCGAGACCCTGAACCGCTGGGCCTTGGGCGAGGCCGCCCGGGCCGTTGCCGAGGTTACGGCGGCGCTCGATGCCTACCGCTTCAACGACGCGGCCGCAGCGGCTTACCGCTTCGTCTGGAACATCTTCTGCGACTGGTACCTGGAACTGGCGAAGCCCGTGCTCCAGGGGGAAGGTGTCGAGGCCGCCGCCAAGGCCGAGACGCAGGCCACCGTGGCCTTCCTGATCGACCAGATCGCCAAGCTCCTGCACCCGTTCATGCCGTTCCTCACGGAAGAACTCTGGGCGATCAAGGGCGAGGGCCTACCGGAACGGGGCCTGCTCGCCCTGGCACCCTGGCCGGACCTCGCCGCACTGAACGATTCAGACTCGGAGGCCGAGATCGGCTGGCTCGTCGACCTCGTCTCGGAGATCCGCTCGGCTCGCTCGGAGACCAGCGTGCCGGCGGCCGCGCAGATTCCCCTCGTGGTGGTCAGCGCCGATGCGGACCTGCGGGCCCGTGCGACCCGCTGGGGCGACACCCTGGTTCGGCTGGCGCGGCTCTCCGAGATCCGCTTCGAGGCGGCCGCGCCGAAGAACTCGGTGCAGCTCTTGGTGCGCGGCTCGGTGGCAGCCCTGCCGCTGGAGGGCATCGTCGACCTCGCCGCCGAGGTCGCCCGCCTGAAGAAGGAAGCGGCGAAGGCCGGTGCCGAGATCGCCAAGATCGAGGGCAAGCTGGACAATGCCGACTTCCTCGCCCGGGCCCCCGACGAGGTCGTGGACGAGCAGCGCGAGCGTCGCGATACAGAGGCCGCCCGCCTGGAGAAGATCACGGAGGCGCTGGCGCGGCTCGCCGCTTGAGCGGGTCACGAGCCTTCGGCACGCGGCCGGGTCGCGCGCTGTGACGGTCGCCCACACCCTGGCCGAACTCGGCTGGTCCGCCTTCTTCGCGGACCAGTGCCGGCCCGACGAGGCGGACCTCGTGCCCCAGCGCGTCGCGACCGTGCACCGCGCCCGCATGGGCGCACTCGCGGAGGCGGGACCGGTCAAGCTGATGCTGCCAGTCCACACCAACACCGGCGACTACGCGGTGGGCGACTGGGTCCTGGTCGAGGCCGGGACCCAGATGCTGCGCCGATGCCTGGATCGCCGCACCGTTCTGGAGCGGCGGCGGGAAGGCAGCGTCGCCCCGCAGCTCGCGGCGGCCAATGTCGACACCCTCTTCATCGTCACCTCCTGCAACGCGGACTTCAATCCGACACGGCTGGAGCGCTACCTTGCCTTAGCCAACCAGGGCGGCGCCGAGCCGGTCATCGTCCTGACCAAGGCGGACGCGGCGGTGGATGCGGAGCGCTACCGGCGCGAGGCCGGGGCGCTGCAGCGCGACCTCGCCGTCACCTTGGTGAATCCCAGGGAGTCCGGGGCAGCGACGCAGCTTGGTCCCTGGTGCGGCCCCGGCCGCACCGTGGCGGTGGTCGGCTCCTCGGGGGTCGGCAAGTCGACCCTCGTGAACACCTTGGCGGGTCCAAGCCACGCGGCGCCTCAGGCGACGGGAGGCATCCGGGAGCACGATGCGAAGGGCCGGCACACCACGACTAGCCGATCGCTCCACGCCATCGCGGGCGGCGGCTGGGTGATCGACACGCCCGGAATCCGCTCGCTTCAGCTCGGAGATGCGGCCGAGGGGATCGACACCCTGTTCGCAGAGATCACCGAACTCGCCCCCGAGTGCCGCTTCCGCGACTGCACACATGCCCACGAGCCCGGCTGCGCCGTGCAGGCCGCCGTCGCCGAGGGCCGACTCGACGCGGAGCGGGTGGCGCGCTGGCGCATCCTGCGGGCCGAGAACCGGGGGAACACGGTGGTGCCCACCGGTCCCCGCGGCAACAAGCGGCGCTGACAGTCTGGCGTCAGATCCCGCCGCCCGCGACCTCGCGGGCGACGGCGCGGCGGCCGATATCGCGGCGGCAGAAACCCTCCGGCCAGTCGATCCGGGCCACCGCCGCGTAGGCGCGCGCCTGGGCCTCCATCATACTCTCGCCCAGGGCCGTGACGGCGAGCACCCGGCCCCCGTCGGCGAGCAGGCGTTCGCCCTCGGCGCGGGTGCCGGCCTGGAACACCAGAACCTCGTCGCTCACGCCCGCGGCCTCGACGCCGCGGATCTCCGAACCGCGCAGCACCGCTCCAGGATAGCCGGCCGCCGCCATGACCACGGTGAGCGCGGCGCGCCGCTCGTCGAATTCCAGGCTGATCCCGGACACGTCGCCCTCGCAGGCCGCCAGCAGGGCCGGCACGAGGTCGGAGGCGAGGCGCGGCATCAGCACCTGAGCCTCCGGGTCGCCGAAGCGGGTGTTGTACTCGATGAGCTTCGGCCCGTCGGCGGTGAGCATCAGCCCGGCATAGAGGATGCCGGTGAAGGGGATGCCCCGCGCACGCATGCCGTCGAGGGTCGGGGCGATGATGGTCTCCATCACCGCGCGCTCCAAGGCCGGGGTCAGGATGGTCGCCGGAGAGTAAGCGCCCATGCCGCCCGTGTTGGGGCCGCGGTCGCCGTCGAAGACCCGCTTGTGGTCCTGGGCCGTGCCTACCGGGACCGCGCGGGTGCCGTCGCACAGGGCGAAGAAGCTCGCTTCCTCTCCGAACAGGCACTCCTCGATGACGATCTCGGCGCCGGGCTCCTCGAACAGAGCTCGCACGGCGTTCTCCGCCTGCTCGCGGGTCTCGGCCACGACCACGCCCTTGCCGGCAGCGAGCCCATCGGCCTTCACCACGATGGGGGCCCCCTGCGCGGCCAAGTAGGCCAGGGCGGGTTCGAGGGCCTGGAACCGCGCGAAGGCGGCGGTGGGAATACCGACCTCGGCGCACAGGTCCTTGGTGAAGCCCTTGGAGCCCTCAAGCTGGGCGGCGGCCTTCGTCGGGCCGAACACCCGGACGCCCGCGGCCTGCAAGGCGTCGACCAGGCCCGCCACCAAGGGCGCCTCGGGACCGACCACCACGAGACCGATGCGTTCGCCCGAACAGAAGGTCCGTACCGCGGCATGGTCGGACACGTCGAGCTCGGGGCGGTTCTCGCCGAAGGCGGCCGTTCCCGGATTGCCCGGTGCGGTGAACAGGCGGGTGCAGAGCGGACTCTTGGCGATGGCGTAGGCGAGGGCGTGCTCGCGCCCGCCCGAACCGATGAGGAGGATGTTCATGAGCGGTGATGTTCCCCAAAAGCCGCTCGTTGAAAAGTCCGATTCGAAGCCGATACGCGCACTGTGCACGGGAAGCGGTCCGCGAACCGGGTCCGGCTTTCTTGGGTTCTCGTACTTTCCGTGTGGAACGAACCATTTCGGACGACGTTGTGAGGATTATGCCAGGCTGTCGCAAATCCGTTCCGTTTTTGGTGGCGCCGACTCCCCTCCGGAGCGTCAGCCTCTCGCACTACGTTACGCACGGCCGCTTGCCTGTTCGCGCCTGCAACGACAACGGCAACCTCCACAATCTCCCGATCTGGCGCATGGCACTCGCGATCTGCGCCGTGCCCGTGGCGTCTGCACTGGTCATCCTCTCCATCCTGATGTGATGCCTGATGTGATGCGACGGGTGTGACCCGGGGCAGCACGGTCAATCCCTTTACCTGGTACGACGCCGGCCCTAGCGTCCGCCGCCATGGCCGTTCCTCCCCCACCCGCCAAAGCCGCCG
Source organism: Methylobacterium sp. V23 (assembly GCF_002917135.1). Classification (NCBI taxonomy): domain Bacteria; kingdom Pseudomonadati; phylum Pseudomonadota; class Alphaproteobacteria; order Hyphomicrobiales; family Methylobacteriaceae; genus Methylobacterium; species Methylobacterium sp. V23. The sequence goes on along the minus strand of NZ_PDHT01000034.1, from coordinate 17,394 downwards.
CCGCACCCGGGCCCGTTTCCAACGTGCCGGAATGGTCCGTCGGAGACCTCGCCTCCGCGCTGAAACGGACGCTGGAGGATGCCTTCGGCCACGTTCGCCTGCGGGGCGAGATTTCAGGCTTTCGTGGCCAGCACAGCTCCGGTCACGCCTACTTCTCGCTCAAGGACGGCAGCGCACGGATCGATGCGGTGGTCTGGAAGGGCACCTTCAACCGCCTGCGCCAGCGTCCTCAGGAAGGGCTCGAGGTGGTCGCCACCGGGCGGATCACGACCTTCCCGGGCAAATCCTCGTACCAGATCGTCATCGAGACCCTGGAGCCCGCCGGCATCGGGGCCTGGATGGCCCTGCTGGAAGAGCGCAAGCGCGTGCTCGCCGCCGAGGGCCTGTTCGCGGCCGAGCGCAAGCGGCCGATCCCGTACCTGCCCCGTGTCGTCGGCGTGGTGACCTCGCCGACCGGCGCCGTCATCCGCGACATCCTGCATCGGCTCGAGGACCGCTTCGCCCGGCCCGTACTGGTCTGGCCGGTGCGGGTCCAGGGGGAGGGGGCGGCCGAGGAGATCGCTGCGGCGATCCGGGGCTTCAATGCGCTGGCGCCCGGCGGCGCGATTGCGCGGCCCGACGTGCTCATCGTGGCGCGCGGCGGCGGCTCCATCGAGGATCTCTGGGCCTTCAACGAGGAATGCGTGGTGCGCGCGGCCGCGGACTCGACGATCCCGCTGATCTCCGCGGTGGGCCATGAGACCGACACCACCCTGATCGACTTCGTCTCCGACCGGCGAGCCCCGACCCCGACGGGGGCCGCCGAGATGGCCGTTCCGGTGCGGGCCGACCTCGTCGCCGAGGTGTCCGATCTCGCACGGCGCCAGCGTGAGGCGGTCCAGCGCCGTCTCGACCGGGAGCGCAGCGACCTGCGCGCCCTGGTGCGGGCGATGCCGGACGTCGACGCCTTCCTGGCGGCCAAGCGCCAGCGCCTCGACCTCGCCGAGGCGAGGCTCGGCCCGGCTCTGGCCGGCAACGCCCGGGTGTTCCGGCTGCGCGTCTCGCGCCTCGTCGAGCGCTTCGCCCGACATCCGCCGACCCTGGCCCTGGCCCAGGCGCGCGGACGGGTCGCCCGCATCAGCGACCGTCCCGGCGCGGCCCTGCGCCACGACATGGCGCGCAAGGGGGAGGGGCTGTCCTATCTCGGCCGCCGCCTCGTGATCGCCCGGGAGGGAACGGTGAGCCGCGCACGGGCGGAGCAGGTGCGCAGCCGCGATCGCCTCGACGCCCTGCAGACGCGGCTGGTCCGGGCCGGCGTCCGCCTGACGGAGCGCCGCGCCGACCGGCTCGCCGGGCTCTCCGGCCTGCTCGGGTCCCTGAGCTACCGCGCCGTGCTGGCCCGCGGCTACGCCCTGGTCCGGGATTCGGACGGGCGGGCGATCCGCGCCGCGGCGCAGATCGCCCCGCACATGACCCTGGAATTCACGGACGGTTTCGTCGAGGTCGTGCCGCGCGACGCCCCGGCGGATGGGGCCAGCCCGACCGGCGAGGCGACGACCCCCCCGAAGACCGCGCGGAAGCGGACACCCCAAAAAAAGACAGCCCCGACGACGGCCGCCCGGACGGCGCAGCCGCCGGACGTGCCCGCGCCCGCGGCCCGGCAAGGAAGCCTGTTCGACCTCTGAGGAGCGGTTGCCCGGCGGCGATGCCTGTGCACCGTGCCGTGCGGGACAGGGCCTGCGTGTTCCGCGGCACGCGGATCGGGTTGACGAACCCGGCGGCGTTTGCGACCGCACCCGCGGCACGGCGCGTGCCTTCCGGGATGGCGCCGGATCCGGGCGGAGGGAGATGCGGGAATGACGACGACGATCGACAGCGCACAGAGGCTGCACCTGGTCTTCGGGGGCGAGTTGGAGAGCCTCGACGGCGTGAATTTCCGCGACGTCAAGAATCTCGACATCGTCGGCATCTTTCCGGACTACGCCTCGGCCCAGACCGCCTGGAAAGCCAAGGCGCAGTCGACGGTTGACAGCGCCCAGACGCGCTACTTCATCGTGCACCTGCACCGGCTGCTCGAGCCCTGATGTGCGAAACCTGACTCTGCAACACAGGTGAAGGCATTGTGACGCCTGGGGTGCGGCTGTTATGGAGCGCCGCAACCAAGGCCGAAAACCTCGGCACGGGCTCGGCCCTGCAGGATCGCGAGATGAAGACCCCGGCATGAAGTCCTCGATCAAGATCATCGCCGGCAACGCGAGCCGCCCCTTGGCCGAGGCCATCGCGGCCTACCTCGAATTGCCACTGGCCAAATGCATGGTCCGGCGCTTCGCCGACATGGAGATCTTCGTCGAACTCCAAGAGAACGTGCGCGGCGAGGACGTCTTCATCGTCCAGTCGACCTCGTTCCCGGCCAACGATCACCTGATGGAACTGCTCATCATGATCGACGCCGCGCGGCGCTCGTCGGCGCGGCGCATCACCGCCGTGATCCCGTATTTCGGGTATGCCCGCCAGGACCGGCGCACCTCGGGCCGCACCCCGATCTCCGCCAAGCTCGTGGCCAACCTCATCACCGAGGCCGGCGCCGACCGCGTCATGACCCTCGATCTCCATGCCGGGCAGATCCAGGGCTTCTTCGACATCCCGACCGACAACCTGTTCGCCGCCCCCGTGATGGTGCGCGACATCAAGGAGCGCCTCGACCCGCGGGACTGGATGGTGGTGTCGCCGGATGTCGGCGGCGTCGTCCGCGCCCGCGCCATCGCCAAGCGCATCGACGCGACCCTGGCCATCGTCGACAAGCGCCGCGAGCGTCCCGGCGAGTCCGAGGTGATGAACATCATCGGCGAGGTCGAGGGCCGCTCCTGCATCCTCGTCGACGACATCGTCGATTCCGGCGGCACCCTGGTGAACGCCGCCGAGGCCCTCTTGAATGCCGGGGCCAAGGACGTCTCCGCCTACATCACCCACGGGGTGCTCTCGGGCGGCGCGGTCTCGCGCATCGCCGCGTCGCGGATGAAGGAACTGGTCATCACCGACTCGATCCAGCCGACCCAGGCAGTCAAGCTCGCGCGCAACATCCGGGTCGCCACCATCGCGCCGCTCCTGGGCGAGGCCATCGGCCGGACGGCGACGGAATCCAGCGTCTCGAGCCTCTTCACCTGAGGCGCACGTCCCGGACATCCGGGACAAGCGGATCGCAATTGCGTTGACCCCATCGGAACCTGTATAGACGGCGCTTCCCTATTGCAGCGTTGAGACGGGATGCTGCCGGCCAGTCGAGGCCGGAGCGAGCGACGCCCTGTCGGCGGCGCCCCGGACCCGTCCCGCACGAACCTGTTGGAGTCACCCGATGTCGCAAGGCCCGCTGATGCCGAAGGCCACCGCCGTATGGCTGGTGGAGAACACCTCGCTGGCCTTCGAGCAGATCGCCGATTTCTGCAAGCTGCACCCCCTCGAGGTGAAGGGCATCGCCGACGGCGAGGTCGCCGCGGGCATCAAGGGCCTCGATCCGATCACCACCGGCCAGCTCACCCGCGACGAGATCGAGAAGGCGCAGAAGAGCCCGAACTACAAGCTCAAGGTCGCGGTCTCGAAGGTGAAGCTGCCCGAGGTCAAGCGGACCACCAAGGGCCCGCGCTACACGCCCCTCTCCCGCCGCCAGGACCGCCCGAACGCCATCCTCTGGCTGCTGCGCAACCACCCCGAGCTCAAGGACGCGCAGATCATCCGCCTCGTCGGCACCACCAAGTCGACGATCCAGCAGATCCGCGAGCGCACCCATTGGAATTCCGGCTCCCTGCAGCCGATGGACCCGGTGACCCTCGGTCTCTGCACCCAGATCGACCTGGATTTCGAGGTTCAGCGCTCGGCCAAGGACCGGCCGGCCAACATGCCGGTGGACGGCGGCGCGACGCTGCTGCCGACCGAGGTGTCGACGGCCACCGACTACACCGAAGCCGACGAGCATCACCGCAGCGCCCGCGACGAGAAGCTCAACGCCGATTCGGTGTTCGCGAAGCTCAAGGGCATGCGCAGCACCGAGGACGACGACGAGGACTGACCCGCCCCGTACGCGCCGCGCCGACCGATCCCCGCAGCCTGGCCGCGGGGATTTTTCGTTTGCGAGACCGAAGCGGGCCGGGCACCCGGCCCATTGCCGGACGTCCGGCAATCCGCTATGCAACCGCCGTTCTCCGAAGGGATTCCACGAGGCTCGGCTGTCCCGCCGGGCCACGCCCCGTTTGGAGGATCACTCTCGACCATCGTTTGAGAATGCGTCGGCCCTCCTCCGGGAGGTTGAGCCCGTCGGGTCCGTGACCCCGGGTGGCGACGTCGAGGGTGTCCCGTCACGCGAGCCGCCGATGCCGGCCTCCCGATGAGGCCTGTCAGGAGACAGAATGACCGCTGGTAACGCCCTGCAGCGTAGCCCGAGCCGCGACGACTTCGCCGCTCTTCTTGAGGAGTCCTTCCTCGAACACGAGATCACCGAAGGGTCCGTCGTCAAGGGTCGCGTCGTCGCGATCGAGAAGGACGTGGCCGTCATCGACATCGGCGCCAAGACGGAAGGCCGTGTCGCCCTCAAGGAATTCAACGGCCCCGGCCGCGAAGGCGAGCTCGCCGTCGGTGACGAGGTCGAGGTCTATGTCGACCGCATCGAGAATGCGCTCGGTGAGGCCGTCATCTCGCGCGACAAGGCGCGCCGCGAGGAGAGCTGGGTCAAGCTCGAGAAGGCCTTCGAGGCCAACGAGCGCGTCACCGGCGCGATCTTCAACCAGGTCAAGGGCGGCTATACCGTCGACCTCGACGGCGCCGTGGCGTTCCTGCCGCGCTCCCAGGTCGACATCCGCCCCGTGCGCGACGTCACCCCGCTGCTGGGCACCCCGCAGCCGTTCCAGATCCTCAAGATGGATCGTCGCCGCGGCAACATCGTCGTGTCGCGCCGGACCGTCCTCGAGGAGAGCCGCGCCGAGCAGCGCTCCGAGCTGGTGGCCAACCTCGAGGAAGGCCAGGTCATCGACGGCGTCGTCAAGAACATCACCGAGTACGGCGCCTTCGTCGATCTCGGCGGCATCGACGGCCTGCTCCACGTCACCGACATGGCGTGGCGCCGCGTGAACCACCCGTCCGAGGTCGTGACCATCGGCCAGACGGTCAAGGTCAAGATCATCAAGATCAACCACGAGACCCACCGCATCTCGCTCGGCATCAAGCAGCTGCTGGCCGATCCGTGGGAGGGCATCGCCCAGCGCTACCCGGTCGACGCCAAGCTCAAAGGCCGCGTGACCAACATCACCGACTACGGCGCCTTCGTGGAGCTGGAGCCGGGCATCGAAGGCCTGATCCACGTCTCCGAGATGTCCTGGACCAAGAAGAACGTCCACCCGGGCAAGATCGTCTCCACCTCGCAGGAAGTGGAAGTGCAGATCCTCGAGGTCGATCCGGTCAAGCGCCGCATCTCGCTCGGCCTCAAGCAGACCCTCCAGAACCCCTGGGAGGCGTTCGCCCAGCAGCATCCGGTGGGCTCCGAGGTCGAGGGCGAGGTCAAGAACAAGACCGAGTTCGGCCTGTTCATCGGCCTCGACGGCGATGTCGACGGCATGGTCCACCTGTCGGATCTCGACTGGAACCGTCCCGGCGAGCAGGTCATCGAGGAGTTCAAGAAGGGCGACATGCTGCGCGCCCAGGTTCTCGACGTCGACGTCGAGAAGGAGCGCATCTCGCTCGGCGTGAAGCAGCTCGGCGGCGACCCCTTCACGGAGGCCGGCGACCTCAAGAAGGGTCAGATCGTGACCTGCGAAGTGGTGGACGTGAAGGATTCGGGCGTTGATGTGAAGATCGTCGACACCGACCTGACGACCTTCATCCGCCGGGCCGAGCTCGCCCGCGACCGCGGCGACCAGCGCCCCGAGCGCTTCGCCGCCGGTGAGAAGTTCGATGCCCGCGTGATCCAGTTCGACCGCAAGGCGCGCCGGGTCCAGCTCTCGATCAAGGCCCTCGAGATGGCCGAAGAGAAGGAGGCGATGGCCCAGTTCGGCTCGACCGATTCGGGTGCCTCGCTCGGCGAGATCCTGGGCGCGGCCTTCAAGAAGGCCCGCACCAGCGACGACAAGGACGAGCCGCAGGACTAATCCGTCCCGCGTCGTCCCCGGTCCCTCGGGACCGGGGCGCCTCGCCTCGCCATCGACGCCCGCGCGGGATCGCCTCCCGCGCGGGCGTTTTTCGTGCGCGGGCCCCCACCCCGGCGGCGGCGTGGGCCGGCCGTGAGCCCCTTGTCGGTCCCTATCCGGCAAGGCTAGAACACGGGCCCGGTGACGGCTCGGGCGCGGCGTCACGCCGGCGGGCGTGCGATGCGTCCGAGGCCGGGATGCGCCGAAGGCCGAGAACCGCCAAAGGCCGAGAACCGCCGAAGACCGACAAGTCCCGACGTTCGATAAGTCCCAAAGGCCGATAAGTCCCAAAGGCTTGATGCAAATCGGCGGGGAGTGTGGGACAAGGTTCGGCGCGCGGGCGGAGGCCGGCGCGCACCGGCCGGGAGACCGGAACGCGACGCCCGGGACTCTGGCGTCCGAAAACCATCAGCCGGCCGAGCCGGCACGTGAGGGAGCGTAACCAGCGCATGGCCGCGGATGCCGAACTTCTGATCGATCGCCGGCGCCTGCGCCGCAAACTCTCCCTCTGGCGCGTCCTCGGCATCGGCGGCCTCGTGGTCGCGGTCGGGGCGGTCGGCCTGCGGGTTCGCAGTGGCGGCGAGGCCCTCGGTCTCGGCAGTGTCCGTCCGCAGATCGCCCGGATCTCGGTGGGCGGCTTCATCGCCGGCAGCGAATCCACCACCAAGCTGATCGAGCGCGTCCGCGACGCGAGCGCCGTGCAGGGCGTCGTGGTGTCGATCTCCTCGCCGGGCGGCACCACCACCGGCTCCGAGGAACTCTACCGCAACCTGCGGGCGCTCGCCGAGAAGAAGCCCATGGTGGCCTTCGTCGACGGCACCGCCGCCTCCGGCGCCTACATCGCAGCCATCGCCGCCGACCACATCGTCGCGCGCGAGACCGCCCTGGTGGGCTCCATCGGCGTCCTGTTCCAGTATCCGGACCTGTCGGGCCTCCTCGACAAGATCGGGGTCAAGGTCGAGTCCGTGAAGTCGGCGCCCCTGAAGGCCGAGCCGTCGGGTTTCACGCCGACCTCGCCCGAGGCCCGCGCCGCCCTCGCGGCCGTCGTCGGCGACACCTATGCGTGGTTCAAGGGCCTCGTGGCCGACCGGCGCAAGATGACCGAGAAGGAACTCGCCACCGTCTCCGACGGCCGGGTGTTCAGCGGCCGCCAGAGCGTCCCGCTCAAGCTGGTGGACGGCCTCGGCGGCGAGCGGCAGGCCATCGCCTGGCTCGAATCCGAGCGCGGCGTCGCCAAGGACCTGCCCGTGCTGGACTGGAAGCCGAAGGCCAAGAGCGATTTCCGCCTGTGGTCGGCCCTCGGCCTCGGGGCCGACCTCGTCGGGCTCGACGGCGTCGCGGCGCGCCTGCGTCAGGTCGGCGACGAGACGTCGGGCCTGGCCCAGGGCGGACTCCTGGTCCTCTGGCGGCCCGGTCCCGCTGACGCCGCCCGCTGAGGGTCCGCGCCACCCCATTCGTGGATGACTTCGTGAAGGCCCTCCCATGATCAAGTCGGAGCTCGTGCTGAAGATCGCCGAGCAGAACCCGCATCTCTACCAGCGGGACGTCGAGACCCTGGTGAACGCGATCCTGGACACCATCGCGGATGCCCTGGCCCGCGGCGACCGGGTCGAGTTGCGCGGCTTCGGCGCCTTCTCGGTGAAGCGCCGCGATGCGCGGCGCGGGCGCAACCCGCGGACGGGTGCGGCCGTTGCCGTCTCGGAGAAGGCCATCCCCGTGTTCAAGACGGGCAAGGAGATGCGCTTGCGCCTCAACGAGGCCGGCATCGGGGACGGCGAGGCCGCCGCGTCCTGATCCGCCCCGTTTCCTACGCTGCTCGGAGTTCGATTCGATGATCCGCTTCCTCAAGGGCTTGGTGCTGCTTCCCGTGGCGATCCTGGTGGTCGCTTTCGCGGTGGCCAACCGCGATGCGGTGCGGGTCTCCTTCGATCCCCTCTCGCCCGACATGCCGGTCTTCAGCGCGACGCTGCCGCTCTACCTGCTGCTGTTCATCGCGGTGGCCCTCGGGGTGCTGCTCGGCGGCTGCGGGGCCTGGCTCGGGCAGTCGCGCACCCGCCGCACCAGCGCCGAGCGCCGGCGCGAGATCCGCCGCCTGGAGGGCGAGACCGCCCGTCTCAAGACCTACGCGCCGGCCCCGACCCATGAGGGGCCGAACGGCATCTACCGCAACGCCTCGGACCGCGTCGCCCTGCCGGCGCCGCGCTGAGCGCGGCGGCCGACCCGCGGGCCTCGACACCGCAGATTTGGAAACCGCAGATTTCTAAACCGCAGACCTCGGAACCGCAGACCTCGAAACCCATGTCCGCCATCGCGATCAAGATCTGCGGGCTCAGCACGGCGGCGACTCTCGACGCCGCCGTGGAGGCCGGTGCCGATCTCGTCGGGTTCGTGCACTTCCCCAGGAGCCCCCGCCACGTGGACCTAGAGACCGGCCGCGCCCTCTCGGCGCGCGCGAAGGGCCGGACCGAGCGGGTGGTGCTCCTCGTCGACCCGGACGACGCTGCGGTGGCGGCCGCCGTCGAGGCCCTCGACCCGGACTGGATCCAGCTCCACGGCCGCGAGACCCCCGAGCGCGTGGCGGCCATCCGCGCCGCGACGGGTCGCCGGGTGATGAAGGCGATCGGGGTCGCCGGCGCGGCGGATCTCGCCGCGGTGACCGCCTTCGCGGGCCGGGCCGACCGCATCCTCCTCGACGCCAAGGCGCCCCCGGGTGCGGCGCTGCCCGGCGGCAACGGCCACGCCTTCGACTGGGAGCTTCTGGGGGGCGCCGTTCTCCCGGCGGATTACATGCTCTCGGGCGGCCTCACCCCCGACACCGTGGCGACGGCGCTCGCCCGCACCGGCGCGCGGGCCGTCGACGTCTCGTCGGGCGTCGAGACCCGTTCGGGCGAGAAATCGGCGGCGCGGATCGCCGCCTTCATCGCGGCGGCCCGGGGCTGAGGGGGCAGGGGACGCGCGCCCGGGAGTCCCTTGCTTTCCGCGCCGAAAGGCCCTGAATTCGCGATTCGACGCGTTGGCCGCATTGTCGGCGCCCCCCGTGCGGGTCTAGGCCTATCGACAAACGCAGCTCTGACAAGGACCATGCCCGTGACCATCGCTCCCCCTCCGAACTCGTTCCGCAACGGCCCGGACGAGCGCGGCCGCTTCGGCATCTTCGGCGGACGCTTCGTGGCCGAGACGCTGATGCCGCTGATCCTGGACCTGGAAGCGGCCTACTCGGCCGCGAAGGCGGACCCGGCCTTCCAGGCCGAGATGAACAGCCACCTGACCCACTATGTCGGCCGGCCGAGCCCGCTCTACTACGCCGAGCGGATGACGGAGCACCTGCGCGCGCAGGCCGCCCCGGGGCAGGGCGCGAAGATCTTCTTCAAGCGTGACGAGTTGAACCACACCGGCTCGCACAAGGTGAACAACGTGCTCGGCCAGATCATGCTGGCGCGCCGCATGGGCAAGCCGCGCATCATCGCCGAGACCGGTGCCGGCCAGCACGGCGTCGCCACCGCCACCCTCTGCGCCCGCTTCGGCCTGAAATGCGTGGTCTACATGGGCGCCGTCGATGTGGCGCGCCAGGCGCCCAACGTGTTCCGCATGAAGATGCTCGGCGCCGAGGTGGTGCCGGTTCAGTCCGGGACCAAGACCCTGAAGGACGCGATGAACGAGGCCCTGCGCGATTGGGTCACCAACGTCGCCGACACCTTCTACTGCATCGGCACGGTGGCGGGGCCGCACCCCTACCCGGCGATGGTGCGCGACTTCCAGTCGATCATCGGCCGCGAGACGAAGCAGCAGATGCTGGAGATGGAGGGCCGCCTGCCGGATTCCCTCGTCGCCTGCATCGGCGGCGGGTCCAACGCCATGGGCCTGTTCCACCCCTTCCTCGACGATCCCGACGTGGCGATGTACGGCGTCGAGGCGGCCGGTCACGGCATCTCCAGCGGCCTGCACGCGGCCTCGCTGTCGGGCGGCAAGCCCGGCGTGCTCCACGGCAACCGCACCTACCTGCTGCAGGATGGCGACGGCCAGATCGCGGACGCGCACTCGATCTCGGCCGGCCTGGACTACCCGGGCATCGGTCCCGAGCACGCCTGGCTGCATGAGGCCGGCCGCGTCACCTATCTCTCGGCCACGGACAACGAGGCGCTGGAAGCCTTCAAGCTCTGCTCGATGCTGGAGGGCATCATCCCGGCCCTGGAGCCGGCCCACGCCCTGGCCAAGGTCCAGGAACTGGCGCCGCAGAAGCCCCAGGATCACCTCCTGGTGGTTAACCTCTGCGGACGTGGCGACAAGGACATCCCCCAGGTCGCCGAGATCCTCGGCACCCGGCTCTGACGTTCCCACGGGGCCGGCCATTTTCTCCGGGCGGACCCCGTTGACACCTCACGGCGGGGTTCCCTATACCGCCGATCTCATCGCGGCCACGTTCTTTGGCGGCCGCGGTCTGGCGGGGTAGCTCAGCTGGTTAGAGCAGAGGAATCATAATCCTTGTGTCGGGGGTTCAAATCCCTCCCTCGCTACCAACGTTTTAGCCTGCTAAGTCAATGACTTAGCAGGCTTTTTCTTTGCTCTTTGAGCAGCGGCGAAAAGGCTATAAATCCTAGAACAGCCCTAGCGCAGCCGAAAAAATTGTCGTGCGCACGTAACGGTTTGCTGGGGGCTCAGAAAGCACCCTAGCGCACTTCTAGCGCAGTCCTCCGCACCGCAGTAACCAGACAGGGCGCATCGTGAGCACCCCAACCAGCCCCCAAGCTGAGCGCTACCAGCTGTTCCAGCGCGCAGGCAGCACGAAGTGGCAGATGCGCTTCAGCGTGCGAGGGCAGGGGCAGCTGAAACGATCCCTGGATACGGACGACCGTGGGGAGGCTGAGCGCCGGGCGGATGCCATCTGGTACGAGGCCACCTACCGGGCCAAGCAGGGCCTCACCGCCCGGGCGCACGGCTTTGAGGCCGTCGCTGAGGAGTACATCGCGCAGATCCATCGTGAGGTGGAGCGGGGTGAACGCCGAACCGACCAGGGCAAGAGCGAGCCCGCGATGATTCGGCGCTTCTTCATCGGCTACTTCGGCTCCAAACCCGTCGATGCCATCACAGACACGGATCTGGAGCGCTACGCGGAGTGGCGGCGCACCTACTGGACCGAAGGGCCGGGCAAGCTCATCGAGCACATCGAATACGAGCGTGACGGACACCGTCTGCGCCGGCCCGTACGGCGCTCCGCCCCGTCCATCAGCCGGCAGCGCGGCGAGACCGTGGTGCTGCGGGCGCTGCTGCGCTGGGCCTCACGGCAGGGCTACCTGAAGACACCGCCTGAAATCAGCATCAAGGCCCGGCGCGCACCCGACAACCGCCGTCCCAGCTTTGAGCCCCATGAGTTCGCCCGGCTTGAAGCCGCAAGCCTGAGCCGGCTTGTGGATCCCATCATGGATGGCAAGGGCGCTGAGGTGCGGGCTAGCGACCGGCGCAGCTGGCGCATCAAGCGGCTGGATGACCACACCCGCAGGGATCGCACGCTGCTGCACGCGTACGTGATGATCGGCGCGTTCTCAGGCCTACGCCCCACTGAGATGTACAATCTCACCTGGGGTGACGTGCTGGGCTATCGCGCGGGCAGGCACAAGCCTGTGGACCAGCGGGACATCCGGCTGCAAGTGCGCGGCAAGGGCAAGAGCGGCAAGGCGATCCCGCAGAAGGCAGCGATCCCCTGGTTCGACACCCTCTGGATGCTGTTCCAGCGCAGCATGGGGCGGGAACCCCAGGACACGGACCCGGTGTTCGCGAGCGAGCAGGGAAAACGCGTGAGCTCAGTGGCCAACGGCTTCACCGAGCTGCTGAAGGCGGCGGGCCTGGAGCGAGATCACCGTGGCATCAAGCGCACGCCGTATTCGCTGCGCCACTTCTACATCAGCGAGCAGCTCGCGAATGGCGCGGAGGTCATGGATGTGGCCCGCAACTGCCGCACCTCACTCGTCATGATCGACAAGCACTACGGGCAGGTACGGCTTGAACGTGTGGCGGATCGGCTTCGTCCGGAGTGGACCCGCGCCTGATTGAGTCAACAGCTACCCAATAGCGGCGCGGTACAGCTTGTGGAAGGATGACCGCTTGCGGTTCAGCCTGTCCGAAAACACAGCCTCTGCGATCTGGTCAGCCAAAGTCGGGATGCACTCGCCGCGCTACATCACGCAGTTGGCCGAATTACTGAAGGCTGAAGCTCACCAACCGGGTGCAGTCTCAGTCCCGGACGCGCCCAGCTCCACCCCATACCAGCAATGAGACGGGATTTTTTGGAAGCCGAGGAACCGGATTGCGGCTGCGGCGTTACGCGCGTGCGAGGCTCAGAATGGCTCGCAATGTGGGCGTCGGCCTATGCTGTCCGGCGTCCCTCGATGTCACGTTGCTCATTGGAGGATGTGGTTATGAGGACCTATGACGTTGCCCCCCTGTTCCGCTCCACGGTCGGCTTTGATCGCCTGTTCGACCTTCTCGATCAGCCCAGCCGTGTCGAGGCAACCTGGCCGCCCTACAACATCGAGAAACTTGCCGACGACCAATACCGCATCACCATGGCTGTGGCAGGCTTTGGGTCTGACGAGATCGAACTCACCCAGCATGGCACGTCCCTGCTGGTAACGGGTCAGAGAAAGGGTGCAGAGGGCGAGCGCCAGTATCTCCACCGTGGGATCGCAGGCCGTGGCTTCCGCCAGACCTTCAACCTGGCTGATCACGTGAAGGTCACGGGAGCCAACCTCGAGAATGGGCTGCTGACCGTCGAACTCAAGCGCGAAGTTCCAGAGGCGATGAAGCCGCGCCGCATCGAGATCGGCGGCACATCAGTGGCCGTTGGCCAAGACAACGCCTCAGCGGAGATCGAGGGCGAGTCCAAGGCCGCCTGAGCTCACACGCTACCGACCGCCGAACCGATACCCTCGTGGGCCTCAGGGTTCACGAGGAGCATACCCTTTCATGTTCTTCCTCGTCTCCCCAGGGAGGATGTTTGATGACGATGATGGAGACGCACCTCTCTCATTCCGGCCCCATGAGCCAGGCCGCAACACAGCCGGCTTCCTTCGAGGCTTGGCAGGCGCTTGTTGCTCCCGGCGACGTCTTCCGCCGTCCGCAAGAGGTTCTGGCTCACCCTCTGATGTCCCAAGCGGAAAAGCGCACGATCCTGGCAGCCTGGGCCTCGGATGCCTGCGCCCTTGAGAATGCACCAGGCTTGCGCTGCCTGGCCGGCTGCAGGGCCGAGCCGGTATCGCTCGATGCAGTGCTCAACGCCCTCGCTGCGCTGGACCAGGGTTCTCCTGGCGAAACAATCCGGTGCACGAACACCCTGGCTTCGCCTCGCCGACGTTTGCAGCGGTTCTTGAACTTACGCCGTCACATACGGCCCGGACGTCGGAACGATGATGACGATCCACCGCCCTGTCCGGCAGCAGTGATGCCGCGTCCTCCGAAGCCTCCGAGTGCCGCCGCACTCGCGCTCAGCGTCCCGGCCTGAGGCGAAGGGACCGCCACCAACTCGGCGGCGGTCCTGGTCTTCATCAACGAAGAGGGACAGGAGGTTTTTAATGCCATCGTCGACGGGTTGCGCTGAGGACCACCTGGGAATAACGCCGGTGGTCATCTCTCCTGCCTGCACTGAGCCCTTGGGAAACACCTTCGGCTTAAGCCTTAGCGGTTCAAAGCCTGCATCTGCGGGGCAGCATAGCGTGTTCCTGCCGCCGCGCCCGATGGAACAGCGGCATTGATCCGAGCCAGATCGTCGGCGGTGAGCGACACGTCGAGCGCGCCTAGGTTTTCCTCCAGGTACTTGCGCCGCTTGGTGCCCGGGATCGGCACAATGTCCTCGCCTTGCGCCAGCACCCAGGCCAAGGCCAGCTGCGCCGGCGTACAGCCCTTGTCGGCGGCAATCGCGCGGATTTCTGCGACCAGATCGAGGTTCTTCTGGAAGTTCTCGCCCTGAAAACGCGGTGAGGTGCGGCGGTAGTCGTCCTCGGCAAGATCCTCAGGTCGTTGGAACTGCCCAGTGAGGAAGCCACGGCCCAGGGGACTGTAGGGCACGAACCCGATCCCCAGCTCGCGCACGGTGGGCAGTATCTCGTCTTCAGGGTCGCGGCTCCAGAGCGAGTACTCGGTCTGAAGCGTCGCAATCGGATGAACGGCGTGCGCTCGCCGGATCGTCTCAGGAGCTGCCTCCGAGAGGCCCAAATGTTTGACCTTGCCCTCGCGCACGAGTTCGGCCATCGCGCCCACCGTGTCTTCGATCGGTGTGTTTGGGTCAACCCGGTGCTGGTAGTAGAGATCGATTACTTCGATGCCGAGTCGCTTCAGGCTGGCTTCACAGGCTTGGCGCACGTACTCCGGCCGGCCGTTCACACCCTTAAAACTGCCATCCGAGCCTCGCACGTTGCCGAACTTGGTGGCGACGATCACCCACTCAGAGCGCTCCCGCACAACACGGCCAACGAGCTCCTCGTTGCGGCCAACACCGTACATGTCCGCGGTATCAAGGAAGTTCACGCCGAGATCGAATGCGCGGTGCAGCGTCGCTACGGACTCTGCATCATCGCGGCCGGCGTAGAAGTCTGACATCCCCATGCACCCGAGGCCCAGGGCAGAGACCTCCAGGCCTGAGTTTCCGAGCTTGCGCGTTTTCATGAGAGCTCCTTTGGATGGAGGCCAGACAACTCGTCGCTTGGACATGAGTTCGCCCTACCGGACTGCTGCGCCGGTCGAGCTAAGTTCGAATTCAGCGATGAGAGCCCATCTAGGCCGCGGGTATGGAGCGGGACCACAAGGGCATCAAGTGCACGCCGTAATCGCTGCGCCACTTCTACATCAACGAGCAACTGGCGAGCAGGGCCGAGGTCATGGATGCGGCCCCCAATCGCCGCACGTCACTGGTGATAATCGACAAGCCTTATGGCCTGATACGGCTTGAGCGTGTGGTGGACCGCCTTCGTCCGGAGTGGACACGCGCCTGATGTTTGTCCTCAGCTGACTCGTAGCAGCTGTTGGGACCGTTTGCTGCTGGGCTTCACAGGCGACCTGGTTCGCGCTGGCTGCTGCTCAGTGCAGAACGCGTCGAAGCTGCCAGCTGAGGAGGGCATAGGGAGCCTTCCAACCGGAGCGGTCCAAAGCCCGTGACCCTTCATCGGGTAAGCGGCGTTATACCC
This sequence comes from Methylobacterium sp. V23, assembly GCF_002917135.1. Classification (NCBI taxonomy): domain Bacteria; kingdom Pseudomonadati; phylum Pseudomonadota; class Alphaproteobacteria; order Hyphomicrobiales; family Methylobacteriaceae; genus Methylobacterium; species Methylobacterium sp. V23. The sequence goes on along the minus strand of NZ_PDHT01000034.1, from coordinate 2,072 downwards.
GTAGGTCAACTTCGGAATGAGTCATGCCGCCTGCACCTTACCTTGACCGTACTCCACGTCCCGATGGTAACAAGCGCCGTATCGTCATCATTGGGGGCGGCTTCGGCGGCTTGGCTTGTGCACGAGCGCTTGCAAGTGCCGATGTGCACGTCACCCTCATCGACAGGCGCAATCACCACCTATTTCAGCCTCTCCTCTACCAAGTGTCGACTGCGGCCCTGTCGCCTGCTGACATCGCGGTCCCAATTCGGCGCGTGCTTGCCCATGCACAAAATGTCGATGTCGTGCTTGCCGATGTTCAGGGTGTCGACACCTTGCTGCGTCACGTCCAACTCTCGGACGGCGGTTACGTCCCCTTCGATCAGCTCGTGGTCGCGACCGGCTCGGCCTACAACTACTTTGCCCATTCCGAATGGGCTGCATCCGCGCCGGCGCCCAAGACCATTTCTGATGCTCGGACCATTCGTGCGCGGCTTCTGAAGGCCTTCGAGGAAGCCGAAAGTTGCGCCGAGACCGTCCGTCGCTCGGCTCTCCTGACCATGGTCGTGGTGGGCGGTGGGCCCACCGGCGTTGAGATGGCGGGCACGGTCGCTGAACTGGCACGGTACACCCTTCGGGGAGACTTCCGTCGCATCGATCCCACTAAGGCCCGTGTGATCCTTGTGGAGGCAGGTCCCAGGCTCCTTGGAGCTTTCCCGGAGGTGCTGAGTGCCTATGCCTATCGTGCGCCGGTGCGGCTTGGCGTCGAGGTACGGCTGAACACCACCGTGCAGCAGATCGACGCAAAGGGCGTGCAGCTGGCAGACAAGCGGATCGAAGCTGCAAACGTCATCTGGGGCGCGGGGGTTCGTGCTGCCGCGGGGGCTGCGTGGTTCGGCGGAACCGAGAATCGGACTGGACGTATCCCGGTAGACGGGAACATGGCCATCATCGGTCAGACGAACATCTACGCGCTAGGTGATGTGGCTCTCTTCCTCCAGAACGGAAAGCCGCTTCCGGCCTTAGCCCAGGTTGCTCAGCAGCAGGGTTACCACCTCGGACGGGCGCTGCGGCACCCGGGCGCGCCTGCGCCGTTTCAGTATCGCAGCAACGGCGACACAGCCGTTATCGGACGTCACGCGGCAGTGTACAGCTTTGGGCACTTAAACCTCACGGGGCGCGTCGCGTGGCTGCTCTGGGCGGTCGCGCATGTGTACCTGCTGATCGGTTTTCAGAAGCGCACGCTCGTCATGGTGCAGTGGGTCTGGCGCTACTTCACCTTCGAGCGTGGCGCGCGACTAATCGATTAAACGCTCTTCGCTCGTGTCCACAAACCGCCCTTCCCGGACTTTGCCGTATGCAGCCATGGGTCTCGACCAAACGACCGAGTTCATGCCCTGCTTGTGCCAGCCCTGTTTCGGAGTGGCTGAACAGTTATTCGAACCGGCGGTTTATCTGAAAAGCAGGAGGCCCAATGGATCCCAACAATCAGATACCGTCGCCGGTAAAAACAAATCGCTTCGGTCTGATCGCCGCCGCGATCTTGTTTGCGGCTTTAGTGGCGTACGCAATTCATTTCGTTTCCATACCATCACCTCTGCCACCACAGTAATGAGGAAATCTCGCTGAGAGTGACATCAGAGCGTGTGTCGATGAGAGGAAAGTGGCTTTGCTGACAAGCGATGCTATGTTTGCCGCTCCTTCTATAAACGTTTAGGCAATCCAGGCGTTAGGTGTGCAGTCCCGCAGTGTGGTGGCATCAGTTTAGCTGAGGTCGCTGCATACCGGGAGGCGTTATGGGACAGGTTCTTCACAGCTGCGCCACGACCACGCACGCGGTCAGAGCAGCGCTACAGCGATCGAAAGCTCCGCTCAAAGATCTTGCCGCCCAGCATGGATTGAACCTCAAGACGGTCGCGAAGTGGCGCAAGCGTGCCTTCGTGCATGACGCGGCGATGGGACCGAAGACGCCGCGCTCGACGGTGCTCACGACCGAGGAAGAGGCAGTGATCGTCGCTTATCCGCCGGCACACCCTCCTGCCGCTCGACGACTGCCTCTACGCGCTCCAGGCCACGATCCCGCACCTAACCCG
>NZ_PDHT01000033.1:0-49310 GCF_002917135.1 Methylobacterium sp. V23 | reverse complement strand
GATCCGGGCCAGCACCGGACGGGTCACCGCCCGGTAGAGCAGGAGCACGATGGCGAGCGCCCCCGCCACCGCGGCCAGCGAGGCGACCCGCAGGGTGCTGGAGAGCGCGCGCGCTGCGTCGGAGCCGGCGATCATCGAGCGCCGCTCCACCTCGATCAGGAAGGACAGGGGCTGCCCCGTCATGGCGCCGAAGCCGTTCAGGGCCCCCCGGATCGCCGCCTTGCGCGACTCGTCCTCGGACTGCCGCAGCACCTGCGTCACCTGCCGGTCGAGGACCGCGCGGGCGGCGCGCAGCTGTGCCAGGGGCCGGGTACGGGCGGCGTACTGGGTGCGGTCGAGGGGGTCGTCGCTCGAGGCGATGGAACGCCCCAGGGCCTCGTCCACCGCCACCAGGGCGCGGTCGACGTTGGTGCGCGCCACCGCCAGGCCTTCCGGCTGCGCGTCCGGGTTGCTCACCGCCTCCAGGGCGGCCAGGCCGTACTGGGTCATGCGCCCCGACAATTCGACGAGGAGTTCGAGCCGTCCCTGGGCGGCGAGCGTCCGGTCGATGGTGCGCTCGGCCGCGCTGATCGAGGCCTGGACCCCGAGGGCGGCCAGGACGACGAGGAGCGCGGTGGCGCCGAGGAGCAGCGCGAACCGGACCTTCAGCGAGCGCATGGATTTGCCGCCGTGGTCATTGCCGCCGTGATGACTGCCGCCACGATGACTGCCGGCCGCCCGAAACCGGCATGCGGCGTGATCAGGCGATCCGAGGCGCGCCGTCGCATCCGGTTTGACGTGGCCAGCATGGTCTTGCCAGTTCTTCCCGATCCCGCCGCCAGACATCCCCGCGGACCACCGGCCCTGCGTGCGCGTCTGATCTGTCCGACGGCTCGGGCGATCTTGGCGTCACCGGGGAGCCGTCAGGATCTCTAGGCTTTGGGCCGCCCCGGCCGCAAGCACAGCGTCGTTCCACGCCCGGCGCCGACCCTCAGAGATCGCGCGGCTGGCTGCCCCGGACGGCGCAGCGCCACCGGGTGACGTGCCATTCCGGGTGCTCCTCCTGCCACTTGGCGATGGCACTCTGGGAATTGCGCAGGCAGATGAAGGGGCTGCGCGCCTCGTAGGAGAGGTCGATCTTGTCCTCGCGGCATTGCGAGGGCTGCGACAGGAGGCAGATCGAGAGCAGGATGAGCATGGGGACGCCGGGTTCGCGCGGGACTGGCGCGGGGCATCCGGCACTATGGTGCCGCCCCGCGGCCGACGATGGTCGTCCGATCGGTAGGATTGTGCAAGCCCGGGGGACGGATCCTCCGGGCCCGCGCGGGCGGGGCCGGCCTCAGGCCGCCGCCACCCACACTTCGCCCTTGCCCAGGGTCGCGAGGTCGCCCGAGTAGCGCGTGAGCGCCCCGGCCGCGAGGTCGGCATGGGCCGGGCTCAGGGGCCGGAGCGAGCGGGCCAGGAGGCGCAGGAACACGAGATCGTGCGTGCCCGTCTCGACGAAGCTCGGGCTCAACGCGCCGACGCCGCCGGCCAGGATGGTGCCCCGGCGCATGCCGAAGCCCGGATGGTCGCCGAGGTGCATGGCCGCGATGGTGCCGGCGATCATCCGCGCGCCCGCATAGGCGCCGGCCCGGCCCACCAGGATCAGGCCGCGGCGCATGCGGTCGCCGAGATAGTCCCCGGCGGCGCCGTGGATCACCAGGGTGGCGCCGTCGAGGCCTGCCTTGGCGGCGTAGACCGCGCCGCCCGCGTGATCGCCGGCATCGCCCTCGATCGTGATCGTGCCGCCGGTGGCGCCCGAGCCCGCGAAGGGACCGGCCGACCCCGTGACGGTGACGGAGCCCGACTGCATGCCCGCGCCGAGGCGCTGGCCGACATCGCCGACCACCCGGATGCGGCCGCCGCTGAGCGCGGCGCCGACCCGGTCGAGGCGCGACGAGCCCCCCTCGATGACGAGCTCGTCCGAGCCGTCGAGGGCGAGGGTGAAGCAGTCGCCCAGCGTCAGGCCGCGCCGGCCGGTGCCGACGGGGAGCCTGGCCGCCTCGGCCTCGCTGAGGCCGCGCAGGGACAGCGGGGTGACGTGCAGGAGATCGAGCCGCTCCGGCGGCTCCTGGCGCAGGGTGAGGGTGCTCATGCCGCTCCAGCCTCGCTGCCCGGCTCCTTCGAGAGCAGGTTCTTCAGGTGATAATGGTGGCGGCCGAGATTGCCGCCGTAATTGCCGGCCGTGACGGCCACGAGGCCGTGGGCGGCCCCGGCCTCGGTGGCCGCGTGCAGGGCGGCGCGCATCGACTCCGCGACGCCGTCGGAGGTCAGCGCGTCGATCACGATCTCCAGCACGACGCCGACCTCGGCCGAGAGCTCGGTGCCGGCCCGGCCCTTCAGGGTCGGGCAGTAGGCGTCGTTGGTCGACGCCATCATGCCCTTGGTGCGGGCGCCCACCTTCGAGCCGGAGCGGACGATGCCGCCCGGGAAGGGCAGGATCGCGCCCGGCACCGCGCGGGCGGCCTCGACCGCGATCTCGGCGACCTTGAGGGTGTCGGCGTGCTTGCGCCCGAGGAACAGCAGGTTGCCGCCGCCGACGGCCCCGTCCACCGCGCGGACGAAGTCCTCGCACAGGAACTCACCGTCCATGACGGGGATGCGCCAGTAGCGCCGGGCCTTGCCGGTCACCGGGTCGGTCAGGCGCTTGGCCACGGCGAAGCCGTCGCCGAAGTAGCGGATCGCGCCGCCGAGCTTGATCTTCGTCGGCCCGTCGACGCCCGCGTAGCAGGCGGTGCCCGGGCAGGTCAGGATGCACTGGCCGACCCGCTTGAGGAGCTGGTCCTTGAGGCCGTTCGGCTCGAAGCCGAACAGCAGCACGCGCACGCCGGGGCGCCCGTCCGGGGTCTCCTCCGGGGAGAGCTCACAGTCGATCCCGGCCTCGGCGCCGCAGCCGATCACCGAAGTGGCGAAGCCGGTCATCACGGTGGCGGCGATCATCGCCCATTTGGGGGTGTCGTTGGTGATGATGATCGCCGTTCCGGCGACGTCGAACGCCTCCGCGAAGGTATCGATCACCGGGATGCCGTTGAGGGTGAGGTCCGTCATCTCAGTCACCCATCCCTACGCGACGCCCGTCCACAGCCGGCATGTTTCTCGGGCCCGACACGTTCTTCAGGCCCGACATGTTCTTCAGGTCCGACATGTTCTTCAGGTCCGACATGCGACCTCCGCGAACACATCCGGCTTCGGGAAGGCCTCGTCGGGCACCGCGAAGCTCTTGAGGCCGGTGCCGAAGCGGTCCTGCAGGTAGGTCTCGGAGCGGGCCACCATCGCCTTGTCGGACTCGACGGCGAGCTCCAGGGTGCGGCCCGAGCGCCAGGCCACGACCTCGCCGTCCTCCACGATGGTCTCGCCGTCCTTGAGCACCAGCTTGGCGCGGGCGAACATCGCGGTGCGATCCGGGTCGTCGCGATAGACCGCGACGTCGGCCCGGGCGCCCTCGCGCAGGTGGCCGCGATCGGCGAGGCCGAGGAGCTTGGCGGGCCCCGAGCGGGTCAGCTGGGCGATCTCCGAGAAGCTGTACTCGCGCTCGATGGCGCAGAGGCCGGAGCGCTCGGCGATGACCTTGTGCAGGCCGGCGATCTCGCGGTCCCGCTCCTCCTTGTCCATCAGGAAGTGGATGATCCGCGGATAGTCGGTGAAGGGACCGCCGTTCGGGTGGTCGGTGGTCAGGATGGTGCGCTCCGGCTCCTTGGACAGGAGCATCAGCTCGAGGCCGATCGCCCATTGCAGGGAGCTCACCGGTCCGCGCGGCTTGTAGAGGAACGGCACTACGCCGCCGCCCTCCGCGTCGCCCGCGGTGAGGATCCACTTCTTCGGGTTGGCGCCCTTGCGGCCCGCGAACTGGCGCAGGATGTCGAGCGAGATCGTCACGGTCTGGCCGAAGGCGACCTGGCCGACGTCGTAGGTCGCGTTCGGGTGCGCCTCCATGGCCTCCGTGATGCGCTCCGCCGCCGAGCGGAAGCCGCCGGTCAGGGGGTTCTCGGGATCGGCGACGCCGTAGCCGTAGAACTGGGCATGGGCGAAGTGGATGCGCCGCCCTTCCGCCGCCTCCAGGGTGTCCACGAAGGACTCGTCGGCGCCCGGGATGCCGAGGTTGTTGCAGTGGACGTGCAGCGGGTGCGGCACGCCGATCTCCTCGACCGCGTCGAGGAGCGCCCCCATAATCTTGCGGGTGGAGAGGCCGTAGACCGGGATCTCGTCGTCGAGGCTGAGCTTCAGCATCCCGTCCTTGAAGGCCGAGGCGCCGCCCGCGTTGATGCACTTGACGCCGAGGCCCCGCGAGGTCGCCACCGAGAGGGCGACGAGGTCGCGCACCGCCGCCTTGCCCTCGCGCGCCCGCAGGAGCTGGAGCAGGTGGTCGTCGTTGCCCATCACCGTCAGGGCGCCGCGGTCCAGGAGCGGGATGTCGGCGAGCTCGAGCTGGGTGGCCAGCGCGTTGGCGGGCGGCATCGCGGGCTCGACCGCCAGGGTGTAGCCCATCCGCGCGTAGTTCGCGCCGATCCAGGCGGCCGAGCCGCCCGCATGGGCGAAGGGATGGCCCTCGGGGGCGGCCTCGCTGGCGTAGAGCTCGGGCAGGAGCAGCCGGCTCATCACCACGTTGCCGCCGGCGATGTGCGAGTGCACCTCGACGCCACCGGCCATCACCACGCAGCCGGTGGCGTCGATGGTCCGGTCGGGCGCGCGCTCGGAGGCGGCCACCACGCGGCCGTTCTCGATCCAGACCTCGCCGACCGCGTCGCGGCCGGCCGTCGGGTCGACGACCCGGCCTCCGTGAATCCGGATCAGCATGCGGCGCCCTTCTTCTGCCCGAGGCGTTGTTGGATACGATCTTGGATGGCGGTCAGGATGCCGGCCGCGCTCAGCTCGGCCGTCGCGCCGGAAGCCGGCGCGTAGGTGATCGCGGCCCGGCGCTCGTCCCACAGGCTACCGCCGGCGGTCTCGCCCGGTACGCCCACGGCGAAGACCACGTCGGCGACGTCGCCGCCGGCCTCGGGGCTGCCGACGCCCACGATGGCGACGCTCGGCAGGGTGCCGAGCCAGTCGGGACGGGGGGCGGGGAGGGAGGCGAGCCAGAGGGCGGCGTCGGCCTCGCCGGCGGCGATCTGGCGGGCGCTGTCGAAGCGCCAGGGATCGTGCTCGGGCACGTGCCGGCCGAAGCCGACCCGGGGCGCCTGGCCGGTGGTCCAGGCGGCGAGTTGCAGGAGGGCGCGGCCCTGGAAGGGGTCGGACAGGGGCAGGCCGAAGAAGCGCGTGACCTCGTTGAGGTCCTTGATCATGCCCTGGAGCATCTCGACGCCGAGCTCGCCGGTCTCGGCCGGGTCGTAGAGAACGACGCCGTACTGGGCGGTGCTGAGCCGCCGGGCGAGATCGGCATAGGCCGCCTCGCCGCCGAGATTGCCCTTCAGGAAGGCGCGCAGGTGCGCGATCGAGACCGCGAGGCCGCCGGCCTCGGCCGGGTAGGCCACGTGCCGGGTGGCGCCGTTGCGCGGTCCACCCAGCGACAGGATCACCCGCTCGGAGCCGGCGGCGCGGCCCCGGGTCGCCTGCGCGCCGGCAATGTCCTGCACGATCGGACGATCCCACGGGACGTTGCCGACGATGAGGACCGCGTCGGCCCGGCCGACGGCCTCGGCGGGCGTCGTCGTCATGGCGCCGGTGCGGCTCAAGGGACCGAGCTCGGCGTAGAGGCTCGGACCGGCCACGGGGTCGACGGAGGCCCCGATGGCGTCGGCGAGATGATAGGCCGCGCGCACCGCGCTCAACTCGGCGCAGAGGCCCGCCAGGACAGCATTCTGCGCTGAAGCGAGGAGCGTGGCGGCGGCCTCCACCGCCGCGTCCGCATCCGTCGCACCACCCTTCACCCAGGCCGCCATGCGTTGCACCTTGGAAAATCGAGGGCCCGGCGCGCACCGTGTTCGGCGTCGCGCGCGGCGGGACTGAGCCAGTCCATGTCGTTGGGCCGGCACGTTTGCATCGGCGCCGCCCCCCAGGCAACCCCCCTCGCAGGCCACCCCCCTGAACCGCGCGATGCGAATCGGGACCCCGACACGGCGGCGCCCGACACGGCGGCCGGAGATTTGCCCGACGCGCTTGCGACGGGTCGGCGCTCCGTGGGAGAAGCCGGCGGCGCGGCATCGGCGGCCCGCCGGGGCACGGGGCTGTTTAGAGCGGGGAGGACGGGGCGCGATGGAGGGGATCGACCTGATGCGGATCCCGAGCGGTCCGGGCGGACCCGGCACCGGCCTTCGCGTGCACGCGCCCGCCCGCCTGCATTTCGGCTTCCTCGATCTGCATGGCGGCCTCGGGCGGCGCTTCGGCAGCATCGGCCTCGCCCTCGACGCCCCCGCCATGACCCTGACCGCCCGGCCGGCCGAGCGCCTCGACGTGACCGGGCCGGAGGCACGCCGGGCCGCCGCCTACGCGCTGGCGGCCGCGGGCCATCTCGGCATCGCCGGACACGCCGCGCTCACGATCGAATCGGCGATTCCCGCCCATGCGGGCTTCGGCTCAGGCACCCAGCTGGCGCTCAGCGTGGCGGCCGCCCTGGCGGGCCTCGCCGGGCGGCCCTTCGCGCCGGAGGACTTCGCCAACGCCCTCGACCGGGGAAACCGCTCGGGGGTCGGCCTCGCGGCCTTCACGCACGGGGGCCTCATCGTCGATGGCGGCCGCGATCCCGACGGAAACCCGCCGCCGGTGATCGCCCGGCTGGCCTATCCGGAGGCCTGGCGCGTGGTGCTGATCCTCGACACCGGGATGACCGGCGTGCACGGCACCCGCGAAGTCGCGGCCTTCCGCGAACTGCCGCGCTTCCCGGAGGCGCAGGCGGCCGAGATCTGCCGCATCGTGCTGATGCAGGTGCTGCCCGCGGCGGTCACGGCCGAGCCGGACGGGTTCGGCGCCGGCATCACCCGGATCCAGCAGCTCATCGGCGACCACTTCGCGCCCCACCAGGGCGGGCGCTTCGCCAGCCCCGCCGTGGCCGAGGCGCTCGCCGCCGTGGCCGACTTCGGACTCGCCGGCTACGGCCAGAGCTCCTGGGGGCCCACCGGCTTCGCCCTGGTGCCCTCGGAGGCCGAAGCCCGCGCCCTCGTGGGCATGCTGGAGCGGCCGGGCCCCCTGAAGTTCCTGATCGCCCGGGGACGCAACACCGGCGCGTCGGTCACCGCGCTTTAAGACGAATCCCTGTAGAGCCCAGCTTCGGCCCACCCGACCGCGGCGGGCTTTGACAATTCGACGCCTCCGCGCACGATCGGGCCGCGTCACAGCACGAAGGGAGTCCGACGATGGCCCGCTCGATCCTCCACATGATCACGCCCCTGAAGCACATGAGCCCGTTCGACGTGAACATGGCCGTGGATGCGGGCTTCGAAACCGTCGCCACCTACACGAATGCGACGCTCGCCGACGTGACGACGCTGGTCCAGGATTCGATCTTCTCGCGCGCGCCCCAGGATGGCGTGCGCACCGGGATCTTCATCGGCGGCAAGAACGCCGAGGACGCCCTCGACATGGTGGACCGGGCCAGGAAGGCCCTGGTGCCTCCCTTCGCCAACCACATCTTCGCCGATCCGGCCGGCTCCTTCACCACCGGCGCCGCCATGGTGGCCGAGGTGACCCGCGCCCTGAAGGCGAAGTTCGACACCGGCCTCGAGGGCAAGCGCATCGTCATCTTCGGCGGTGCCGGCGTCGTCGCCTACGTCGCCGCGGTGATCGGCGCACTCCACGGCGCCAAGGCCGTCCTCGTCGGTCATGACGGCGAGGAGCGCGTCAGCAAGATCTCGAACACCATGCGCTGGCGCTTCGACGTCGAGGTCGAGGCGGTGGACGGCTCCACCGTGGCCGCCCGGCGCGCCGCCATCGTCAACGCCGACGTCATCCTCTCGGCCGGCCCGGCCGGCATCCCGATCCTCACCGCCGAGGATCTCGAATCCGCCCCGAAGCTCCTCGTAGCCTCGGACGTCAACGCCGTGCCGCCCGCCGGCATCGCCGGCATCGACGTCAACGCCATCGACGTGCCCCTGCCGACGGGCCGGGGCGTCGGCATCGGCGCCCTCGCGGTGGGCAACGTGAAGTATCAGACCGAATCCCGCCTGTTCCGGCGGATGCTGGAAACCGACGCGCCGCTCTGCCTCGACTTCCGCGACGCCTACACCCTGGCGGTCGAGGTGGCGGGCTGACGGCCGGCCCCTCGGGGGCGGCACCGGCCCCCGCCGGCCGGCCCCTCCTCATCGCCGCCCAGTCCGGCCGCGCCCTGGCCCAGGCGGCGCGGCGCGCCGGCCTGGCGCCCCTCGTCCTCGACCTGTTCGGCGATGCCGACACCCGGGCCCTGGCCGCGGGCTATCGCCAGGCCGACGGGCGGTTCGGGGCCGGACGCCTCGGCGGCGACGCCGTCCTCGCTGCGCTCGATTCCCTCGCGGCCGAGGCAGCGGGCACGCCCCTCGGCCTCGTCCTCGGCAGCGGCTTCGAGGCCGCCCCCGACCTGATGCGGGCCATCGCGCAGCGCCACCGCCTCCTCGGCGCCGGCCCGGATTGCGTGGCCACCCTGAAGGACCCCTTCGCCTTCGCGGCGCTCTGCCGCGCGCAGGGTGTCCCGCACCCGGCCGTCACCCGCGATCCGGTGCCCGATCGGGCCGCCTGGCTCCTCAAGCGGGCAGGGGGGTCGGGCGGCACGCATATCCGCGGCGCGCCGGGCGGGCCCGCGCCGGCGGGAGCCTATTTTCAGGCCCGGGTGCCGGGACGCGCCGTGTCCCTGGCGATCCTGGCCGACGGTGCCGCGATCCGCCTAGTGGGCGTCACCGAGCAGTGGAGCGCCCCGTCCCCCCTCCAGCCCTTCCGGTATGCCGGCGCCCTGGAGCGGGCGCGCCGGGAGCCGCCGGTGCTCGCACCCGACTACGCGGCAGCGATCGCGGCCGGGATCGGGCGCCTCGCCCGGGCGACCGGGCTCACGGGGCTCGCCAGCGCCGACTGCCTCGTGGACGGGCCGGATTGGTGGCTTACCGAAATCAACCCGCGCCCGGGCGCCACCCTCGACGTGCTCGACCGGCGCCCGACGCCCCTCCTCGCCCAGCACATCGCGGCGAGCCTCGGCCAACTGCCCGAGGCCGAACCCGCACCAATGGATGCGGCGGCGACGGAAATCTGCTACGCGGCCAGCGGCTACGCGCCGATGCCGCCGATCTCCTGGCCGGATTTCGTGCGCGACCGCCCAAGACCCGGCACCATGGTGGCGCGCCACGCACCGCTGTGCACCCTGTTCGCCACAGGGCCGGACTCGGCCGCCACGAGAGCGATGTTGCGAGGCCGGGCCGCCGAAGTGCGGACCTTGCTCGCCCTGACGGAGGGACACCCATGACCACCAGCCCGAGCGGCGCGAAATTTCCGTTTCCGAGCGTCAACGCCCTGACCGCCCCCCTGGTGGAGCGGCTGGTCGCCGATGCCGAGGCCCTGCGCCTCTCCGTGACCACCGAGCACGGCGCCCGCATGGTCGATGCCGGCGCGAGCGTGCGCGGCTCCATCGAGGCCGGGCGCCGCATCGCCGAGATCTGCCTCGGCGGCCTCGGCACCGTCTCGATCGCGCCGTCGGGCCCGATCACGTCCTGGCCCTACTCGGTGATCGTGCACGCCGCCGATCCGGTCATCGCCTGCCTCGGCAGCCAGTATGCCGGCTGGTCGCTGGCCGACGAGACCGGGGATTCCGGCTTCTTCGCCCTCGGCTCCGGCCCCGGCCGCGCCGTCGCGGTGGTGGAGGACCTCTACGGCGAGCTCGGCTACAAGGACAGCGCGACCCAGACCGCCCTGGTGCTCGAGGCGGCCGGCGGCCCGCCGGCCTCCGTCATCGCCAAGGTGTCCGATGCCACCGGCCTGGCGCCCGAGCAGCTGACCTTCATCTACGCCCCGACCCAGAGCCTGGCCGGCTCGACCCAGGTCGTCGCCCGCGTCCTCGAGGTCGCCCTGCACAAGGCCCACACCGTCGGCTTCGACCTGCACAAAATCGTCGACGGCATCGGCTCCGCCCCGCTCTCGCCCCAGCACCCGGACTTCATCCAGGCCATGGGCCGCACCAACGACGCCATCATCTACGGCGGCCGCGTGCAGCTCTTCGTGGAGGCCGACGACGCCGACGCCCAGCAGCTCGCCGAGCAGGTCCCGTCGTCGAACTCGGCCGATCACGGCGCGCCCTTCGCCGACATCTTCGCCCGGGTGAACGGCGACTTCTACAAGATCGACGGCGCGCTCTTCAGCCCCGCCGAGGTCATCGTCACCTCCGTCACCACCGGCAAGAGCTTCCGCGGTGGCAAGCTGATGCCGGAGCTGGTCGAGGCGTCGTTCCGGTAAGGCGCCGGTCGTGACCCCTCCCCCCGGCGCGGGGGAGGGGGCCTGCGGAGCAGGTGGGGGAGGGGGAACCTCCCCGACACGGGCGCTCCCCTCATCCGACCCGCTTGGCGGGCCATCTTCTCCCGCGGAAGGCCACCTTCTCCCGCGGCAGGAAGAAGCGATCGACGTCGAGGTTGGCAGAGAACAATGCGGATCGGGCTCGCGGCCGACAACGGCAACTGGCACAAGGCGCGCCTGCGGGCCGCCCTCGAACAGCTCGGCGCCGCGCCGGTGCTGTTCTCGATGGCCGACGTCGCGGTGGTGACGGGGGGTCCCGAGCCCCTGCGGGTGCCGGGCTTCGAGACCCTGCCGGACGGCGTCCTGCTGCGCACCATCGCGGGCGGCACCTTCGAGGCCACCACCATGCGCCTGGGCGTGCTGCACGCCCTGGTGGCCAGCGGCACGACCGTGTGGAATTCCCCGAGCGCGATCGAGCGCTCCGTCGACAAGGCGATGACGAGCCTGCTCATCGACCGGGCCGGCCTGCCCACCCCGGAGACCTTCGTGCTCTCGAAGCGGGACGCCGCCGCCGAGGTCGTGGCCCGGGAGGCCCACCCCGGGCGTCCCCTGGTGCTCAAGCCGCTCTTCGGCTCGCAGGGCGAGGGCCTCCAGCTGATCGAGCGCTCGGAGGACCTGCCGGACGAGGAGGCGGTGTCGCGGGTCTACTATCTCCAGCGCTACATCGCCCGCAGCGACGGTCTCTGGCGCGACTACCGGGTCTTCGTCTGCGAGGGCCGCGCCATCGCGGGCATGATCCGCGAGGGCGACGGCTGGATCACCAACGTCCATCGCGGGGGCCGGCCCCTGGCCTGGGCGATGCCGCCCGCCGCGGCCGAGCTCGCCGAGCGGGCCGCCGCGGCGGTGGGCGTCGACTATTCCGGCATCGACCTCGTCGAGGACGGGCAGGGGGGCTACCTCGTGCTAGAGGTGAACTCGATGCCGGCCTGGTCCGGGCTGCAGCAGGTGACCGAGGTCGACATCGCCCTCGCGGTCGCCCGCGGCTTCCTCAACGCCGTGCGGGCCGCCCGTCCGCCCCGCCTCGTCGCGGCCCTCGGATGATCGCGCCCGGGGCCGTCGCCGCCGCCTACCGGGCGAGCTGCCTCGACGAACTCGACGCCCTGAAGCCCGGCAACGTCCACGCCTTCGCCGACGGCCACCGCATGGCGGTGGCGGATTTCGTGACGAGCGCCGAGGTCTCGGCCCCGGCCCTGGCCGAGGCGGGTGCGCCGGTGGGCCGGCGCGTGCTCCGGGCCGTCACGGCGACGATGGACCGCGTCGGCCAGAACACCAACCTGGGCATCGTGCTCCTGTGCGCGCCCCTCGCCCGGGCGGCGGAGACGGCCGGTCCGCTGCGCGCAGCCCTCGCCACCGTTCTCGACGGCTTTAACGCAGCCGATGCCCGCGACGTCTTCGCGGCGATCCGGCGGGCCAATCCCGGCGGCCTCGGCCGGGCCGAGCGCCACGACGTCACCGATTCGCAGGGTCCCGATCCACAAGGCCCCGCCTCGCTCCGGGCCGCCATGGCGGAGGCCGCCCCGCGCGACGCCATCGCGCGGGCCTACGGGACGGGTTTCGCCGACCTGTTCGCGATCGGCCTGCCGGCCCTGGCGGCGGCCCGGGCGCGGGATCTCAGCCCCCCCTGGTGCACTACCGCCGTGTATCTCGCCTATCTCGCCCGGGTGCCCGACAGCCACGTGGCACGCAAGCACGGCCCCGACCGCGCGGAGGCCCTGCGCGCCGAGGCCGAGGCGCTGCTGGCCCTCGACCTCGGCGCGGCCCCGGTGGACGCCCTGCTCGACCGGGACCGCGCCTGGAAGGCGGAGCGGCTCAATCCGGGCACCAGCGCGGACTTCACGGTGGCGACGCTGTTCCTCGACCGTCTTCTCCGGGCCGAGGCCTGATCCCGGCCCATTGGACAGGTTTTCGGGGCTTCAAACGAAGGTTCCATCCACCGATGAATAAATTGCCAGGCCGACCGGCCCGCGCAGGGTTGTTCCCGGCAAGGCCCCAGAGTAGGGTCCGCGCCGCGATCCGGGCTAACCGGTCTGGTCCCTCGATGGACTGGACGCCGTGAACAAGGATAGCTGCCGGCCGCCCCCTGAGCTCGGGAGTGGCCACGTCTTTTCAAGACTTTGGGAGAAACCCCACATGGCGAAGATCAACAAGGTTATGGTCGGCGAGGCCCTCGTCGGTGATGGCAACGAGGTCGCCCACATCGATCTCATCATCGGACCGCGCGGTTCGCCGGCCGAAGCTGCGTTCTGCAACGGCCTCGTGAACAACAAGCACGGCTTCACCAGCCTGCTCGCGGTCATCGCGCCGAACCTGCCCTGCAAGCCGAACACCCTGATGTTCAACAAGGTCACCATCAACGACGCCCGTCAGGCCGTCCAGATGTTCGGCCCCGCCCAGCACGGCGTCGCCAAGGCCGTTCAGGATTGCGTGGCTGAGGGCATCATCCCCGCCGACGAGGCCGACGACCTGTTCATCCTGGTCGGCGTGTTCATCCACTGGGAAGCGGCCGACGACGCCAAGATCCAGAAGTACAACTACGACGCCGTGAAGCTCTCCATCGAGCGCGCCGTCAAGGGCGAGCCCACCGCCGCCGTCGTCACCGAGCAGCGCAACTCCGCTTCGCACCCCTTCGCGTCGAACGCTTAGATCGGGGGCAGTCCTGGGCAGAGCGCGCCTCCGCCCGCACCGCGGGGCCTGCTCCAGCGACTGGCTTCCATCTTCCTCGGACGATGAACACGACACGGGGCGGCCTTCGGGCCGCCCCTCTTCGTTTGGATACCCGGCGGCCTTCGAGCCGCCCCTCTTCGTTTGGATACCCGGCGGCCTTCGGGCCGCCCCTCTTCGTTGGATACCCGGCGGCCTTCGGGCCGCCCCTCTCTTTTGGGCAACCCCTCAGCCGCGCAGCGGCCCGTCATGGATGGCCGAGGCCACCAGGGCGCCGGCCACGCCGCGGCGGCGCAGGACCTCCACATCCGCCGGGCCCCGCACCCCGCCCGCCGCGTAGAGGCGGGTCGCCGGGCTCGCCGCCGCCACCGCCGCCAGACGGTCGAGATCCGGACCGGCCCCGACGCCGATCCGCCCGAGGGTCATCACGATGACGTCGGGCGGCCAGTGCGCCGGCGTGTCGTGCAGGCTGGAAGGCCCGAGGCGCTCGCCCTCCCGCGTGTCGAGGGAGAACACCGCCCGTGCGCCCAGGGCGCGCACGAGTCCGGCATCCGCCTGGCTCTCGCTGCCGATCACCGGCCGGCCGAGCCCGGTCTCGAGGAAGGCCTCGACCCCGGCCGCATCGGCGAATCCCGCATCGACCCACAGGGTGGTGCCGGGACAGGCCTCCGCGATGGCGGCGAGGCTCGCCCGATCGGGGGCCGCCCCGTCGACGATCGCGTCGAGGTCCGCCACGTAGAGGATCCGCGCCGCCACCGCCGCCAGGAGCCCGCGGGCCACGTCCGCCGGCGCCGACCCCTTTGCCAAGGGCGTGACGATCGGGGCATAGGAGGCGCGGTCGCCGGCCCGCGCCCGCACCACGGCTCCGTGGCGCAGGTCGAGCACCGGAATGATCTCGAATTCGTCCGCCATTCGGCTTCCTCCCGCGTTCAGGCCCGCCCGTGACACCACCATCCGGATCTCCCGCCGCATTTCCTGACATGCCGGTGATCGGCTGGGATCTCGGCGGGGTCCATGTCAAGGCCGCCCTGGTCCGCGATCGCCGCGTGGTCGCCGTGGTCCAGGTGCCCTGCCGCCTCTGGCGCGGGCTGCCCGCCCTCGACGAAACCCTGGCGCAGCTGCCCGACTGGGCGCGGGACACGGCCGACCACGTCGTCACCATGACGGGGGAACTCACCGACTGCTTCGCCGGCCGCACCGACGGTGTGCGGCAGATCTCCGCCTGGGCCGAGGCTCATCTCAGCGGCCGGGTGCGGATCTATGGCGGCCGTTCCGGCCTGCTCGCCCCCGAAGCCGCCGCCGCGCAGGCCGGCGACATCGCCTCGGCGAACTGGCACGCCACCGCGGCCCTGATCGGCCGCCACGTCGCCGACGGGCTCCTCGTCGATATCGGCTCCACCACGGCCGACCTGATCCCGATCGCGGCCGGGGCGCCGGTGGCGGCCGGCTACAGCGACGCCGAGCGCCTGGAGACGGGGGAACTCGTCTATACCGGCGTGGTGCGCTCGCATCTCGTGGCGCTGGCCGACCACGCCCCGTTCCGGGGCCGGCGCACCGGGCTGATGGCCGAGACCTTCGCCACGGCCGCCGACATCCACCGCATCCTCGGCGACCTGCCGGAGGGCGCCGACCAGCAGCACAGCGTCGACCTCAAGGGCAAGTCGATCCCCGAGAGCGAGACCCGCCTCGCCCGCATCGTCGGGCGCGACCGCGACGAGGGCAGCGCCGCCGAGTGGCGCGCCCTGGCGGCCCATTTCGCCGAACGGCAGCTCCGGCTTCTGCACGATGCGGCCGCCCTGGTGCTGTCCCGCCAGGCCTTGCCCGACGGAGCGCCCGTGGTGGTGTGCGGCGCCGGCCGCTTCCTGGCCGAACGCCTGGCCGCGCGCCTCGGCCGGCCGGCCCACGCCTTCACCGACCTCATCGCCGGCCACCTCGCCGAGGCCGGGGCCGACTGGGCCTCCACCTGCGGCCCCGCCGTCGCCGTGGCGCTGCTGGCGGCCGATCCCACCTGAAATCCTGGCCCACCCGAGTTCCTGGAGAGAGACCCCGCGCATGAGCACGCCGCAGAAACTCGCCCGCATCCTCGCCAGCCGTTCCGGCGGCGGCATCGAGCTGGCCCTCGCCACCGAATCCGGCCAGACCCTGCGGGTGCTGGCGACGTCGGACCAGATCGACATGCTGGTGGACGAACTCGAGGACATCCTGAACTCGCCGGAGGAGCCCGAATCTCCGGAGCCGCCCGCGGCGGCGTGAGGGCAGCGGGCGCAGGCTCGCGTGGCCGGAGCCCGACAGCGCGGTTCCGTCCGCTTGCGCCCCTTCCGAGCCCCTCGAAAGGTCCGCCTCGCGGCAGCTTGGTCGAGGATGCGCTCCGTCCGGGTGGCGTGGCGTCCAGACTGGCGGCTTCCGGAAAGGCGATCCGCACGAGCCGCCACCCGGCGCTTCACGCGACCGCAGGTCCCTGAAACGCGATGCCGTGCGCAGCACAGGCCGCGACCAGCGCCGCGACCTCCGCGTCGGTCGGCTCGGCTTGGGGCGGCAAGCCTTCTGTTTCCGCCGGCCGGGCCAGGCTGCGGATCATCGCCTCGAACCCACCCGTCGTCATCGACAGGAAGCGCGCTTCGGGCGAGACGACCCGGAACGAGTGCGGCGTTCCACCCGGGACCGTGATCGCGTCGCCCGGTGTCAGCCGACGAACCTCGTCGGCGATCTGCATGCGGACCTCGCCCTGCAGGATGTAGAAGCTTTCATCCTCGTCCTGATGGACATGCAGCGGCACGGCAAAGCCCTGCGCCATGTGGTGCTCGATCAGCGTAAGCCCATCGGCATTGTCGGTCTGCGACAGATGGATGGTCAGGCGGGCGGTGGTAAACCAGAGGGCAGCGGCCATGCGAACGTCCTGTCGGTCGGGTTGGGGTTCCCCAGAGCTACCGATTGCGATCCGCCGCGATAAGCTCGATGATCGTACATCGGTTGGCGCATGGGTGGACATATGAAGACCACCGATCCATTGGCCGGGATCATGGCGTTCCTTGCCGTCGCCGAGCGCGCAAGCTTCACGGCGGCAGCCGACGACCTCGAGATGGGGCGTTCCGCGGTCGGTGCGCAGATCCGCGCCTTGGAGACGCGGTTGGGCGTCCAGCTGCTGCAACGCTCCACGCGCGCCGTGCGGCTGACGGAAGCCGGGACGGTCTACCGGGAGGCGCTCGCCGACATCCAGGATCGTGTGCGGGCTGCCGGGCAAGCGGCGACGGCCTTCCAGACCGAGGCGGTCGGCCGCCTGCGGATCGCAGCCCCTCCGGACCTCGGCCCCGATCATGTCGCCCCGGTGGTCGCGCGCTTCCTCGCCGAGAACCCGGCCGTGTCGATCGACCTTCAGCTGTCCACCGATGCCGTGGACCTGATCGGGGAGGGTTTCGACCTGGCGATCCGCGGTGCGCTTGCGGTCGAGCCGACGCTGGTCACGCGGCAGATCGGTACGTCCCCGTTGATCGCCTGCGCATCTCCGGCCTATCTCGCCCGCCGTGGCCCGCCGGCGACCCCGCAGGACCTCGCGACCCATGCCTGCCTTCATTTCTCCGCGCTGCGCTGGGGCCGCAAGTGGCGGTTCGAGCGGGACGGTGCGGTGGCCGACTTCCCGATCCGGCCCCTTCTGGAGTGCAACAACGGGCCGACGCTGCTGGCCGCCGCCCTGGCCGGGGCGGGCATCGCGCTGGAGCCCGCCTTCGTGGTCGGTCCGGCAATCCGCGCGGGCGCGCTCGTCCCGGTTCTGACAGACTGGAATCTGCCGGTCATCCCGGTGCACGCCGCCTACCCGGCCAACCGCAATATCGCCAGCAAGGTGCGCAGCTTTGTGACCCTGTTGGCGGCCGCCTTCGCCGGTCATCCCGATTTCGGCGGCACACCGGGGTGACGGGCACGGACATCGTCGGCGCCGGGGGTTTCTCGCAGCCCTGATCCGCGGGATGCCTGGACGATGCCTGCGTCCGGCGGTCGGCCGCTGCCGGGGCAATTCACTCGTGCGGAAGACGGAGCATTGCGGTGGACCATATCCAGACCGAACTCCTCGACATCGCTTTCGAGAGCGGAGGCCCTCGGGACGGTCGACCGGTTCTGCTCCTGCACGGATGGCCGGACGATGCCACCGGCTGGCGCGGCGTCGCCCCGCTCTTGGAGCAGAAAGGCTATCGCTGGGTCGCCCCCTGGCTTCGCGGCTTCGGGCCGACACGCTTTCTTGCTGACCAATCCCCCCGCGACGGGACCGGCGTGGCGATCGCCCGGGACGCTCTCGATCTGATGGACGCGCTCGGCTGGAACCGCTGCGCGGTTTGCGGCCACGACTGGGGCGGCCGGGCGGCCTACATCCTGGCGGCGCTCGCGCCGGAGCGGGTGTCCTCGATCACGTCGCTTGCGATCGGTTATGCGCCGCGCGGGCGCTTCGCCACGCCGTCGTTCGAGCAGAGCCGACGCTGGTGGTACCAGTGGTTCATGACGACCGACGCGGGCGCGGCGGCGGTTCGGGACGATCCGGAACGCTTCGCGCGCATCCAGTGGGACACGTGGGGACCGACGGATTGGTTCGACGACGCGGTGTTCGCGGCCGTGGCGGGCAGTTTCCGCAATCCGGACTGGGTCGCCATCACGCTCCATGGCTATCGGAGCCGCTGGAAGCCGGAGGAACTGGACCCGCGCTACACGTCCCTGCGCGACGTGGTCGACGCGACGGACCTCCTCCAGGTGCCCACGCTCATGATCCAGGGCGGTGCGGATCGATGCGACCCGCCGGGGGAGTCGGAAGGCCAAGCGCGCTCTTTCGCGAACGGCTACCAGCGGGTCGTTCTGGACGGTGTCGGCCATTTCCCCGCCCGCGAGGCTCCTCAGGCGGTCGCTGACAGCATCATCGCCTTCCTCGATAGCCCTGGCGTCGAAACGCAGAGGAACGCCCGAGCCCGTTGAGGGCGGAGTCCCGGTCCGTGCGATCGGCACCGACCTCACGTGGACGAGGCCATACGCGGAGGACCCGGGCAGAAGCATCGACGGCCGCGATCGGACAGGTGGCGTCGGGGCCGAACGGCGCGGTCGGGTCGCGGGCGGGACGTCCGCTCCGGGGCGAAAGGCCCGGGTCCGCGCGCGACACGCGCCGGCCCTTCACGCGCGGCGTACCCAGCCTCCGACCCTCACCGCAGGAAATCCCCGAAGGACCGCGGCCCGTCCGGGACCTTGATCTCGCCCGTCACTTTCAGGGTGGTCGCGTCGATCAGGCTCAGGGTGTTCGAGCCCCAGTTCGCCACCGTCAGGGTGCGGCCGTCGCGAGAGGCGGCGATGCCCTCCGGGTGATCGCCCACCTCGATTGCCGCGACGTTGGTGAGGGTCTTCAGGTTGAACACCGTGACGGTGCCCGAATACTGGTCGGTGACGAAGCCGCGCGGACCCGCGAGGGCGATGACGTAGGGCCGCTCGCCCGTGGTCACCCGGCCGATTTCGTGCCGGCCGGGCACGTCGATCACCGAGACGTCGTTCGAGGTCACGTTGGCCGTGTAGGCGCGGGCCCCCTCGGCATCGAGGGTGATGCCGAACGGATGCTGGCCGACCGGGATCTTCTGGAGTTCCCGGGCCGTGGCGACGTCCACCACCGAGACCGAATCCCCCTCGCGGTTCGCCACCAGCAGGGTGGCGCCGTCGGGGGTCACGGCGATGCCGGAGGGCGAGGCGCCGACCTGGATCTCGGTGTCGAGGCGCGCACCGTCCGGCGAGACGACGAAGATGCGGCTGCCGTACCAGTCGGCGACGTAGACGGCGCCGGATTTCGGATTGACCGCGATGCCGAGGGGGCCGCCGGGCAGGGCGAGGGTGCCCGTCACGGTACGGGTGTCGAGATCGACCACGGCGAGGCCCGGCCCCTCGGGGCGGGTGACGAAGGCCGTGCGGCGGTCGGGAGAGAGGGCGATGCCGGCGGGCGCGCCGTCGATCGGGATCTGGGCGGCGACGCTGCCGGCCTCGAGATCGACGATCGCCAGGGTGTTGGCGCCCTGCGCGGTGACCAGGGCCTCATCGGCCCGGGCCGGCGCGCCGAGCAGCAGCAGGCCGAGCAGGGGGAGGCCAAACCCCGGGACGCCGGAGCGGAAGGGGCCGGCGAAGCGCCGGCCCGTCCCCGTTCGCGATGCGATCAAGAACCGCTCTTCTCGAGCTTGGCCTTCAGGGCGTCGAGGCCGGTGCGGTAGAGGCCGCGCACGGCCTTCTGCGAGGCCTCGTCGTTCAGCTCGGGCGGCGGATCGTTGTTCATGTAGCCGCGGTAGAACGCGCCGTCCCAGGCCACCTTGGACTTGCCGCCGCCGGCATCCTCGACCTTGATGGTGGAGGAATAGTCGTTCACCGGCAGGGTCTTCACGTCGACCTTGGTGATCCGGTACGAGTAGCTCATCTTCTCGGCGGAGTACTTGTACAGTTCCTCATCCACCGTGGCGCCGCCCTTGAGCGTCAGCGTGCGGGTGGCCTTGATCTCGTTGCCGCCCTTGCCCTCGGTCTTTTCGACCGGCGGCAGCCAGCTCATGTCCTGGAAATTGCCGATCACGGCCCAGACCTTGTCCGGGGCCGCGTTGATCTCGACGGTCTCCTCGACCTTCTTGCGGGTCGGGCCGTGCGCCTGGGCGCCGAACGACACCAGGGCGAAGGCCGCCACGGTCGTCAGAGTGAGAAACTTCATCGGGTCTTCGTCTCCTCGGGAAAGCACGTTCTAGGGTGCTGGGGGGGAACGCTCGAGGATGCGGTCGTCGCGGCCGAGGGCCGCGGCCACCTTGTCCTCGATCCAGTCCCAGGCCTCGCGCTCGGCGGGCCCGGCGGTCTTGGCGATCGCGATGGCGTGGTAGCGCATCTCGGTCAGGATCTTGTCAGGCTCCAGCATGTGCAGCCGGGTGGAGAGGATCGCCGCCTCCAGCACCGCCGCCTGCGCCCGGTTGTAGCCGAAGAACGGCACGTGTGCCGCCGCGTGGACCATCCGTCCCCGGTAGCGAGGTCGCACGGGATCGTCCTCGACGGCGGCGACCTCGAACTCGGCATGGCCGAAGCTCTCGGCGAGGCGCCGGCCGGGGATCCGCGCGCAGGGCACTGTCGCCCAGTCGCGCCGCCCGGTGACGGCCCCGGCGATCACCCGCACGTCGCTGGGGCTGGAGGCGGCGAAGACCGGGTTGTCGGCAAGGTTGCGGATGGTGGGGGAGGGCCGGAACGGCGCCAGGATCCAGTCCGCGCCGTCCTGGATCAGCCCGAACGGCACCAGGTGCAGCGCGCCGGCGCGGTCGGTGGTGGTGACGACGGTCTCGAGGATCAGGGGCATGGGGTCACGCCTTTCCCGTCGCGGCGCGCGTCGCGTCGGGCACGAACTTGCCGCAGACGATGCGGCCGCCGCCCTCCGGGGGGGTCTCCGACACCGCGTCGCCGGCCCCGGCCTCGCCCGGTCCCGTCGTCTCGGGCGCGACCGCCCCGGCCTCGGGCGGCGTGGCGTCGCGGGCCGCGATCTCGGCGCCGGCTGGGCCGGAATGCTTCGTGTGCCCGGCCTTCTTGAAGGCCGTGGTGTCCTCCACCGCGGCGTCGGCGGCCGCCCCCCAGGCCAGGGCTTCGTCCTGGACGTAGCGCTTGCCCAGCCGCCAGGCGGTCTCGGCCTTGGTCAGCTCGCCGCCGAGATAGAAGGCGTGGGCGCCGTCGCTGCCCACGGTGCCGGTCCTCTGGAGGTCGGGAAAGAACGCCATCGCGTCGGTGCCGATCGCGTGGATGTCGCGGTTGAAGACGTGGATTCCGTCCTCCGCCACGGCGATGCGGTAGTTCGGGTCCTTCACCTCGGCCGCCTGCACCGCGATCTCGTCCGGGGTCTGCACGTAGGGCCGCTTGTCGTGGAGCGCCAGCAGGGCGCGGCCGTAGCCCTTGGGCAGGGCCGAATCGGCCCGGGCCGCGAACATCACCCGGCGGGCGGCGTCGTGTTCCTCCACCGTCCGGCGGGTGTGGTTCGAGACCTGGACGATGAGCACGTTGCGGATGGCGAGCTCCGAGCACATCCCGACCAGGAGGGCGGTGACGCCGAGGCTGTCGGCCTCGGTGAGCTCGGTGAGGTTGCCGGTGCCCATCATCATCTCGATGCCGGGCCAGCGCCGCCGGGTCTCGTGGTAGCGGGCGATCGACTCGACGAAGCCGAAATGGATCGGCTCCAGGATCGGGTCGGCCATGTAGGGCCGCCCCGCCTTCTCCATGCGCTCGATGGCGCGATCGAGGGAGGCCAGGTCGTCGGGACGCACCGGCACCAGGACCGGCACGGCGTCGGTCTCGAAGGCGAGGTCGAGGGTCTGCTCGTTGAGACTGAGCAGGTAGTCGGCCCCCGCCCGGGCGCCCCGGGTCAGCTCGTCGAGGGAGAACGAATCGACGCTGACCTTGAGCCCGGCGCCCTTGAGCAGCCGCACGCACGCCTCGAGATGCGGGAAATCGGTGTCCGGCAGGCCGCCAAGATCGATCACGTCGGCCCCGCGCCGGGCGAGGTCGAGGCCCTTCGCCAGGATCTGCTCGGGCGTCATCTTCGAGGCGTCGACAATCTCGGAGAAGATGCGCAGGTCGTGGCGGGAGAGATCGACCGTGCGCCCGGCGAGCCCGAGATAGGCCGGCAGGTCGACGATCTCGTCGGGGCCGCGCTCCACCGGCAGGCCGAAATGCGCCGCCAGCGCCTCCGGGTTGGCCCGGCAGCGCCCGGGCAGGATGATGCGGCTGGCGCCGTCCGGAATCGTCACCCGGCGGCGGATGATCTCCTCCGTCATCAGCGCAGCGACCTTCACGCCGGCATCGGCGATGCTCCAGGCGTAGCGCTCCGGCGGCAGGGTGGCGGCGACCTTTTCCAGGCGCGCCTTGGCCATGCGGCCGGTGATGAAGACGAGGTGCTCGGGCGCGCTCATGCGGCGGCCCTTTCGGGGGCGGCCGCGGGCGGACAGGCCGCGCCGGGACCCAGGATGGCGATGGGCCCGGCATAGCGGGCCGCGAAAACCGGGAAGGCCGCGTCGACGAGGCCGCTCGCGGCGAGATCCGCCCAGTCCGTCGTCCCTGCCGGCCGCTCGGCGGACTTCACCAGGCAGCAGCGCGACGCGCCGATCGCGGCGGCGAGCCAGAGGGCGAGGCTGTCGGAGGTGACGTCCCAGGTCTCGGGGATGTCCGGGTGGCCGGCCTTCAGATCGGCCGGGTCCCAGACCGGGACCAGCCCGGACGCCAGGAGGGCCGCGAGGGCCTCCGGCGCGCGGGCGGCTACGAGGCGCGGCTCGAGCGCCGAGAAGATCTCGGCCATGCGGCCCATGGCGTCGAGGGCGAGGCGGTGGGCGAGGGCGTCGGAGAAGCCGAGGGCCGCCTGGGATGTGCGCACCGCCTCGGCGAGGGGCCCGCCCCCGGGGACGACGACGCAGGGCCCCGCGGCACCGTCGGCGAGGTGCGCGAGCCAGGTTCGCAGGCGGGGCGCGTCGGCGACGAGGCTGCCGCCGAGCTTCACCACGATCGGGGCGGCCGGTTTCCGCATCAGGCGGCGTCCCGCCGGGCCGAGGCGCGGATCAGGCGCACGGCCTCCGCCACCCGGACGGGATCGAGGGCCTGACGCCGGTCGCCGGCGCCGCAGAGGCCGCCGCGGAAGCCGAGGTAATGCGGCCCGAGGGGGGCCAGGACGGCGATGTCGGAGAGGGCCAGGGAGCCGGCGAGGCCCGAGACCAGGCCGTGATCGCGGCAGGCGCGGGTGAACGCCGCCAGCGCCGGCAGGGACAGGTGGTCGGTGAGCCGGCGCCCGTCCTTGCCCGCGGTGTCGATCATCGCGCCGAGGAAGCCGGCCCGGCGCAGGCGCGGCACGAGGGCGGCGGCATCGCCGGCCTCCGCGAACAGCACGGCGATCAGGCGTCCGGAGGCCGCCTCGGCGGCCCGGGCGAGGTCGTCCGCCGACACGGCGTCCCCCACGGCCACCTTCACCACGTCGATGCCGGTGGCCACCATGGCGGCGATGGCGGGAACCAGGGCCGCGCGGTCCGGCTCGCCCGCCACGGCGCTGGCGAGGGTGCGGCCGCCCACCTGCGCCACGATGGCGCGGACGGTCGCGGCGGGGAGGGCCCCCAGCGCCCCGCGCTCGGGGTCCTTGGCATCGACGAGGTCGGCGCCCGCGTGGGTCGCGAGGTCCGCCTCGTCCGCGTTCCGCACGCTCACGAGGAGCCGCGGCGCCGGCGCGTCGGCGTCGAAGGACCGGAGATCGAAGGATCGGGACACGCGGGGCACGGACATCAGCGCGGGTTTCGGTTGCTCGGGGCCTCGGGAGGAGGCCATCGACGACGCCCGGGTCGGGAAGCGCCGCGCCCAGGGTGGCGCGGCCGGGGCAAGTTCGGCCTCAAGCTGGCGCTTCCGGCCTGAACGCGGACCTAGCGCATGGGCGGGGATAAGGGAAATCCCCGTCTCTCGAAACGCCGCCCGGTCAGGAACGGTTCGGCAAGGGCTCGGTGAGGAGGCGGTTCTTCACCACCCAGCGCATGGCATGGGCCCAGGTGTCGTCGGTGTCGGCGCGGATCACCACCCGGCCGCCCCGGATGACCTTGCCGGTGGCGGCCTCCGCGATGGTGACGGTGAGGTTGAAGATCTGGTTGGAGCCCTTCTCGACGTAGCCGCTGACCGCGAGGTCGGCCCCGAGGGTCTTGGCGATGGTCGCGGCGCAGCCGTCGCACTTGTAGAGGGGCGCCTGCTTGGCGATCTCGGCCGCCTGGGGGGCGACATCCACGGGCTCGACGCTGTCGGCCAGGGCCTTGCGCAGCTCGTCGGTGACGAGGCCGAGGCGCCGCACCTCGTCCGGCCGGGCCTTACGACCGCCGACCACGCCGGGATCGAACAGCTCGACCCCGAAGATCGCGGCCTTCTCCGGCGCGGCCTGGGCGGGGCCCGCGAGAACGCCGGTGGCGAGGAGGGCGGCGAGGGCGAGCCCGCGCGCGGCGCGGATCGGGGACGGGGCCATGGGCGAAGCTCTCCGCTGGGGGCGGGGACGGGAGGACCGCGGGAACGGATCACGGGAACGCGCCGGGCGCCCGTGTGATCCCGCCGGCGCCTCAGTTCCGCGAGATCTGCCCGGAAACGGCCCGGCGCGCAAATGCCGCCGCGCCGTCGCGAGGTCGGCGCAAGGTTTCGGCGGGGCGCCCTTAAGAACCGCTTAGCAATCCGCGATTGAGCGCGGCGGCGCAATGTTGTTAGCCTCCCGGCCACATGCTCAGCCCCGCACGCCTCCTCTTCGCCCCGCTCGCCCTCAGCCTCGGGCTGTGCGGCCTCGCCCCGGCCTCGGCACAGGAGCCGGCCACGCCTCCCGCCGCGCCGGGGATCGCTCCGAGCGAGACGCATATCGGCCTGATCTACCGGCCCGAGCCCGCGCCCTCCTCCTACGACGCCGAGGCGGTGCCGGAGGACGAGGGCGTCGCCGGCGCCCGGATGGCGGTCAAGGACAACAACAACACCGGTCGCTTCACCAAGCAGACCTACGTCCTCGACGAGGTCGCCCTCGCGGGGGACAAGGCGGGGGACAAGGATGGGGTGACGGCGGCCCGGGACCTCGCGGGGCGGGGCATCCGCTACCTCGTGGTAGCGCTGCCGGCGGCCGAACTCCTCGCCATCGCGGATGCGCTGAAGGGGCAGGGCGTCACGATCTTCAACATCGCCGCCCCCGACGACCGCCTGCGCGGGGCCGATTGCCGCCGCAACGTCTTCCACGTCCTGCCGAGCCGGGCGATGCAGACGGATGCCCTGGCGCAGTTCTTCACGCTGATGCGCTGGCGCAAGATGTTCCTCATCGTCGGACCGGGGGAGAACGACCGCCTCTACGCCGACGCGTTCAAGAACGCCGCCCGGAAATTCGCCCTGAAGATCAACGCCGAGAAGCCCTGGACCTTCGGCCCCCTGGCCAAGGCGCGGGGCGACACCCCGACCCGGTCCGAGGCGATGGTGTTCACCCGGGGGCTCGACTACGACATCGCGGTGGTGGCCGACGAGGCCGGCGACTGGGGCGACTACGTTCCGTTCCGCACCGTTGACCCGCGCCCCGTGGCCGGCACGCAGGGGCTGATCGCCACCACCTGGCACCCGATGCTGGAGACCTGGGGCGCGGCCCAGGCGCAGAACCGCTTCCGGCGGCAGGCGGGGCGGCTGATGCGGCCCCTCGACTACCAGGCCTGGGCGGCGGTGCGCTCGGTGGGCGAGGCGGCGACCCAGAAGAAGACCGCCGACCCGGCGGTGCTCGCGCCCTACTTCGCCGACCCGGGTTTCAGCCTGCCGGCCTACAAGGGCGTCTCCCTCAGCTACCGCCCCTGGGACCACCAGCTGCGCCAGCCCATCATCGTGGTGCAGCCCAAGGCCATGGTCTCGGTGGCGCCCGAGCAGGGCTTCACGCACCAGCGCACGCCCCTCGACACCCTCGGCATCGACCTGCCGGAGACGACCTGCAAGTTCCCCGACTGATCCCGTCACGTTCGCGCGAGGCCCGGATCCGCCGGGCCGCCTGCGGCAACACGGTCTCCCGCCCGCTTGCGGTCCCGCGCTCCCCGTGAGACGGGGCTGCACTATAGTAACGCCCAATCAATCGCGCACGAGACAGCGATGGCCCCGAGGAGGAACCCCATGAGCCGCGGCGACAGGGCACACGTGTCCGGATCGGTACTGGGCCTGGCGCTGCTGGCCGGCACCGTCCTGGCCGGCTTCTCGCTGGCCAGCCCGGCGCAGGCCTACACGGTCTACGTCACCAACGAGAAGGGCAACTCGGTCAGCGTCATCGACACCGAGACGATGGCGGTGACCGGGACCTGGAAGGTCGGCCGCCGCCCGCGCGGCGTCACCACCAGCCGGGACGGCAAGGAGCTGTTCGTCTGCGCCAGCGACGACGACCGCATCGACGTGCTCGACACCGGCACCGGCAAGGTCGTGCGCTCCCTGCGCTCGGGGCCAGACCCGGAGCAGTTCATCCTCGGCCCCCAGGGCAACCTGCTCTACGTCGCCAACGAGGACGACAGCCAGGTCACCGTCATTGACATCGAGAAGAACAAGGTCATGGCCGAGGTGCCGGTGGGCGTCGAGCCCGAGGGCATGGGCCTGTCGCCGGATGGCAAGATCCTGGTGAACACCTCCGAGACCACCAACATGGCCCACTTCATCGACACCACGACCTTCGCGGTGATCGACAACGTGCTGGTCGATGCCCGCCCGCGCTTCGCCGAGTTCACGGCGGACGGGAAGTATCTCTGGGTCTCGGCCGAAGTCGGCGGCACCATCAGCGTCATCGACGTCGCCGCGCGCCGGGTCATCAAGAAGATCACCTTCAAGATCCCCAGCGTGAACGACGAGGCGATCCAGCCCGTGGGCATCCGCATCACCAAGGACGGCAGCAAAGCCTTCGTGGCGCTCGGCCCGGCCAACCGCATCGCGGTGATCGACGCCAAGTCCTACGCCGTGGAGAAGTACCTCCCCGTGGGCCAGCGCGTCTGGCAGCTCGCCTTCACCCCGGACCAGAAGCTGCTGTTCTCCACCAACGGCTCCTCGAACGACATCTCGGTCGTGGACGTGGCGGCCGAGAAGGTGGTGAAGAGCATCCCCGTGGGGCTTCTGCCCTGGGGGGTCACGGTCTCGCCGAACTAGGGCACGGGCCCCTCCCTCCGCGGGGAGGGGCCAGCGCCAGAGCGCCAGCAACGACCGCCTCAAGGCGGCACCGCCCCGGGGCGGCAAACGTGAGGACAACACATGAAGCGGACGATGCGGCGCACCGCCCTCGCCCTGGCGGCGATCCTCGCCGGCGGCCCCGCCTGGATCGCGTCGGCCCAGGCCCTCGACCTGACGAAGAAGCGCCAGAACCTGCCCGACCTCGTCCTCGGCAACGAGGAGGGCAACGACTTCGTCGTGGAGAACAAGGAGATCGAGCTCGAATCCGGCAAGGCCTACCGCCTGCGGATCGTCGCCAAGGGCCGGCAGGAGTACAAGTTCTACGCCACCGAGTTCTTCCGCAACATCTGGTTCAACCAGATCGTGATTCAGCACCTGGAGATCCACGGCAGCGGCCCGCCGGACCATTTCGAATTCGACGATCCGGGCGAGATCGCGATCGAGTTCGTGGCCATCCGGCCCGGCGAGTATCCCTGGTCGGTCCATGGCCTCGAATCCAAGGGCATGACCGGCAAGTTCACCGTGAAGTAGGACCCCCGTGATGCGCGCGCCCCCGGTACTCGCCCTCTCCGTCCTCCTCGCCCTCGGGAGCGTCGCCGCCCTGGCGGACGACAAGGCCGCCTGCGTGGAGGGCATCGCGATGATCCAGGCCGAACTCGCCAAGCCCGCCCCGGAGGCGGTCCAGCCCAAGCTCAGGAAGGCCCTGCGGGTGGCCGAGCGCGAGATGGGGGAGGGCGAATTCGACGAGTGCCTGGACGCGGTCGGCGACGCCGCGCGGGCCTTGAAGCCATGAGTTCCGGAGAGCGCGCGAGCCCCGCCCTCGATGTGGCCCATGTCAGCCACCGCTTCGGCGCGCGGGCGGCCCTGTCCGACGTTTCCCTGAGCGTCGCGCGCGGACACTTCACCGCCCTGCTCGGGCCGAACGGGGCCGGCAAGACGACCCTGTTCTCGGTGATCACCCGGCTGTATTCGAACCAGGACGGCCAGGTCTCGATCCTCGGCCATGCCCTGGACCGGGAACCGAGCCGGGCCCTCGCCCGCCTCGGCGTGGTGTTCCAGGCCCGCACCCTCGACACCGACCTCACCGTCGCGCAGAACCTGCTCTACCACGCCAGCCTGCACGGCATCGCCCGCAAGGCCGCCAAGGCGCGGATCACTGCGCTGCTCGACCGCGTGGGCTTGAGCGATCGGCGCGACGACAAGGTGCGGACCCTCTCGGGCGGCCAGTCCCGGCGCATCGAGATCGCCCGCTCCCTGGTGCACGAGCCCCGGCTCCTCCTCCTCGACGAGCCCACCGTCGGCCTCGACCTCGAATCGCGCGCCGACATCGTCGCCATCGTCCGCGCCCTGGTGCGGGAGGAGGGATTGTCGGTGCTCTGGGCCACCCACATCTTCGAGGAGATCGACGCCGGCGACGACGCGGTCGTGCTGCACCGGGGCCGCATCGTCGCCCGCGGCACCGCCGGCTCCATCGCGCAGGGCGACGAGACCCTGGAGGCGGCCTTCCGCCGCCTCGTCGCCGAACCCGCGCGGCAGGCCGCATGAGCACGCCCACGGATCCCATCGCCATGACTCCGAGCCCCGCTGCCCGCGCCACCGCGACGACCCCGCCCCCGGCCGTCGCGCCGGCGGAGGCGCCGGTGCCGCATCTCGGGCGCCTCGACGCCGTCGGCTACCTCATCTGCCTCGGCGGCATCGTGCGCCGGGAGCTGCTGCGCTTCTTCAACCAGAAGGAGCGCTTCTTCTCGGCCCTGGTCCGGCCGCTGGTCTGGCTGTTCATCTTCGCGGCGGGCTTCCGCAACACGCTCGGCGTCTCGATCGAGCCGCCCTACCAGACCTACGTGCTCTACGAGGTCTACGTGGTGCCGGGCCTCGCGGTGATGATCCAGCTCTTCAACGGCATGCAATCCTCGCTCTCGATGGTCTACGACCGCGAGGTCGGCTCGATGAAGGTGCTGCTGACGAGCCCCTATCCGCGCTGGCTCCTGCTGCTCGCCAAGCTGATCGCCGGCGTCACCGTCTCGGTGGTGCAGGCCTACGCCTTCCTGGCCATCGCGTGGTTCTGGGAACTCGACATCCCGGCCATCGGCTACGTGGCGGCGCTGCCGGCCTTCATCGCCTCGGGGCTGATGCTCGGCGCGATCGGCCTGCTGCTCTCCTCCATGGTCAAGCAGTTGGAGAACTTCGCCAGCGTGATGAACTTCGTGATCTTTCCGATGTTCTTCGCCTCCTCGGCGCTCTACCCGCTCTGGCGCATCCGCGAATCCTCCGAGACCCTGTACTGGATCTGCCAGCTCAATCCCTTCTCCCACGCCGTGCAGCTCGTGCGCTTCGCCCTCTACGGGCAGTTCGAGCCAATCGCCTGCGCGGTGGTCGTGGGGACCACGCTCGCCTTCTTCACCCTCGCCGTCGTCGCCTACGATCCGGGCCGTGGCATCATGGCCCGGCGCGGCGGCCCGGCCGGAGACAATTCCTGATGATTTCTCGCACGCTCCCCCTCCGCACCCTCGCGGGCCTCGCCCTCCTGGGCCTCGGTGCAGGCCCGGTCCTCGCCCAGCCGAAATCCGACCCGGACTGGCCCTGCGTCCAGCGCAAGGTCTCGACCCTGAGCCCGGGCACGGTCTGGACCGGGCCGGACCTCGAGGCGGCCGGCCCCTGGGGCGACGACTTCGAGGCCGCGGCCCTGGCCCAGAAGATCGCCTCGCGGCGCACGCCCCTGTCCGAGGTCGATCCGCTGCTCGAGGACTTCGCCGCCAAGGCCGGTGCCGACAAGGAGAAGCGCCTCACCCGGGTCTTCGCCGGCGTCTTCGAGGTGATCAACGGCGAGCGCAACAAGGTCATCGCCGGCATCGGTCGCTACGCCCAGGGCCAGCGCCGCATGGCCGAGCGTATCCGCGACGAAGCCGACCAGATCAGCGCCACCAAGGATTCCCCGAGCGTCCAGGACGCCCGCGACATCCCCAAGGACGCCTCGGAGCTGGAGACCAAGTTCACCTGGGACCGGCGCATCTTCCAGGAACGCAGCCAGTCGCTGACCTATGTCTGCGAGGTCCCGACCCTGCTGGAGCAGCGTCTCGGCGAGATCGCCCGCAAGATCCAGGCCCGCCTCTGACGCGGCGGCCGGTCCGGGGCCCTGGCGGGCCCGGACCGCTTGCCACTTCCTCCCGGGCGACTTGCTGAACTCTCCCCAAACCTTTGAAATCGTAAGAAAAATCGTGTCCGTTGCGCCACGCCATGTGACCAACGAAGCCGGGACCGCGCAAAAGCGCTGAATCCGCGCGGCGCGCGATTGTTCTCAGCAGCCGATCCTCGCAAGACTGTCTTCGAAGCCCCGACCAAGGGGCAGGCACACGAAGACGATCTTGGGGGACTGGGGATGACGAAGCGGACACTGCGGAGCAGCTTGCTGCTGTCGGTGGCCTTGCTGCCGAGCGCCGTGCTGGCGCAGGGCGCCGGCGGCCAGCAATCGGTGACGCTGAGCGAGCTCGACGTGGTCGCGACCACCCCGGTCGGCGCCACGGGCGGCGGCGGCGGCCAATCGCTCTACAAGATCCCCAACACCGTCGAGACCGTGACGGCGGCCGACTTCGCGCAGGACCGCGCCACCCTCGACCCGACCTTCACCCTGGCGCGCAAGACGCCGGGCGTGAACCTGTCGGACGGGCAGGGCAACAGCTTCCGCCAGACCCTGACCTATCGCGGCTTCGACGCCTCGCCGCTCCAGGGCGCGCCGCAGGGCCTCGCGGTCTACCAGAACGGCGTGCGCATCAACGAAGCCTTCGGCGACGTGGTGAACTGGGACCTGATCCCCTCGGTGGCGATCAACCGGATCGACATCGTCACCGGCAACCCGGTCTTCGGCCTCAACGCCCTCGGCGGCGCGGTCAACATCGAGATGAAGAACGGCTTCACCTGGCAGGGCAAGGAGATCACCGTCAGCGGCGGCTCCAACGGGCGCATCCTGGGCTCGCTGCAATACGGCGAGGTCATCGGCCCCTGGAGCATCTACTTCGCCGGCGAGGGCCTGCGCGACGAGGGCTGGCGCATCAAGTCGCCCTCCGAGATCGGCCGCGTCTATGCGGATCTCGGCCACAAGACCCTCGATTCCGAGTTCCACATCATCGCGTCGGGCGCCAAGACCTTCTTCGGTGCCGCCGCCGCCACGCCGGTGGACTTCACCCGCGCCGACGAGCGGGCGATCTTCACCTCGCCCCAGACGATCTCCACCGAGCAGGGCCAGATCCAGGTCACCGGCAAGGTCGCGATCTCGCCGACCTGGGACCTGCAGGGCAACGCCTATGTCCGCCGCCTCAGCCAGTTCGTGATCGACGGCAACGACGGCAATTTCGAGCAGTGCAGCACGCGCTCCAGCAACCGCGGCTTCCTCTGCTTCGAGGATGACGGTTTCGAGCGGGGCGGCCTCAGCGACCGCGCCTTCCGCGACCAGTTCACCATCCTGGGCCGCCAGGGCCAGCGCATCCCCTTCACGGCGGGCGTGCCCTACGGCACCCTCGACACGATCCGCACCGAGGCCACCGGCTACGGCGGCACCCTGCAGGCGGCCAACCGCGACCAGGTCTTCGGCCACAACAACACCTTCGTGGTCGGCGGCAGCATCGATGCGGCCAACTACACCTACAAGTCGTCGAGCTCCCTCGGGGTGATCAATCCGGACCTCAGCGTCACCACGAATCCGCTGAACCCGAACTACGGCACGATCCCGGGCCTCGGCACC
The DNA here is from genome assembly GCF_002917135.1 of Methylobacterium sp. V23. NCBI lineage: Bacteria > Pseudomonadati > Pseudomonadota > Alphaproteobacteria > Hyphomicrobiales > Methylobacteriaceae > Methylobacterium > Methylobacterium sp. V23. The sequence continues at coordinate 17,824 of NZ_PDHT01000033.1, read as the reverse complement.
GAGGCGCTCCGCACGGCGGCGGCCCTCGGCATCGCGCCGAGCAACGTCACCGGCTCGAACCTCTACATGGGCCTCTACGCCCTCGACACCTTCGACGTCACCGACGCCCTGTCGCTCACCGCCGGTGCGCGCCTGAACTTCGCCCGCATCGCGACCCAGGACCAGACCGGCTTCTCGCCGGACGTGACGGGGACGCACTACTTCACCAAGGTGAACCCGGTGGTGGGAGCGACCTACCGCTTCTTCCCCTGGCTGAACCTCTACGGCGGCTATTCCGAGTCGAACCGCGCCCCGACGCCCCTCGAGCTCGCCTGCGCCAATCCCGACCGGCCCTGCCTGCTGCCGAACTCGCTGGTGGCCGATCCGCCGCTCAAGCAGGTCACCGGCCAGACCTACGAGGTCGGCTTCCGCGGCACGGTGCCGAACTTCTACGAGAACGGCCTGTTCAACTACAAGATCGGCGCCTTCCGCACCGACCTGCGCAACGACATCCTGCAGGTCGCGGTGCCGGGCAACGCCGCCCGCGGCTACTTCGTCAACGTGCCGGCGACCCAGCGCCAGGGCATCGAGGTCTCGGGCGAGTATGTCGGCGAGCGCCTGAGCCTCTACGGCAACTACGCCCTCATCGACGCCACCTTCCAGTTCGAGGGCGAGCTGTCCTCCCCGAACAACCCGCTCGCCGATGACGGCCTGATCAACGTCCGGCGCGGCAACAACGTCCCGCTGATCCCGAACCACCAGTTCAAGGCCGGGTTCAACTACCTGATCACGCCGATCTGGACCTTCGGCATGAACTTCCAGGCGTTCTCGTCGTCCTACTTCCGCGGCGACGAGTCGAACATCAACCGCAAGCTGCCGGCCTACTTCACCGCCAACCTGAACACGAGCATCCAGATCAGCCCGAACGTGCAGGTTTTCGCCCTGGTCACGAACCTGTTCAACAACCGCTATGCCAACTTCGGCACCTTCGCCGAGACCGGACAGGTGGCGGGCAACTTCGTGATCAACGATCCGCGCACCACGACCCTGGTGCAGCCGCTCTCGGCCTATGGCGGCGTCCGCGTGACCTGGTAGCCCGACAGACCGGGTCGGGCGGACGAGCGGGGGCGCGGATCGGCAACGATCCGCGCCCCTTCGCATTGCCGGGTCCGCGTCGCGGCCCGCCCCCTGCGATGCACCCCGCACCCTGCGACGCACCCCGCACCCTGCGACGCTTGGGCCTCCAGGCGAGGGCGATCCGGAAAGGAACTCTGTCCGCCGGCCGGCGCTTCTCTCGCGACACCCCGACCCGGGCCGCGGACCTGCGTGCCCACCCTACCCCGGAGAGCCCATCCATGCGGATCACCACCGTCCTGCCCGCCGCCCTCATCCTGCTCGGTGCGGCCGGACCCGCCTTCGCCTCGTCCTGCTCGGAGCAGATCGCCACGATCGAGCGCCGCCTCGACAGCGCCGGCGCCGAGCAGGTCACGGGCAAGGAGCCGCCCGGCGGCCCGACCTCGTCCCACTCGGACAAGGCCCTCGACAAGGCGCCGAACGTGAAGCCGACGGATCCGTCTGCCAAGGCCAGCGCCGGCGGCGTCGCCGAGGCCCGCGACCTGATCACGAAGGCCCGCGCCCAGGACAAGGCCGGCGACATGAAGGGCTGCGAGGACACGATGACCGAGGCCAAGAAGAAGGCCGGCGCCCTGCCGTAGGCCGTCTCCGCCCCGATCCTCTGAACGGCACAAGGGCCGCTCCCCCCCGGGGGGCGGCCCTTGTCGCGTTTCGGGAGCGGTGGACCCGCCGCGTCGGCGGGCGTTCCTCAATAGGCGTTCTTGGTTCGGAACAGCGAGACCGGGGTCGCCAGCATGATCTTCACGTCGAACAGGATCGACCAGTTCTCGATGTAGTGCAGGTCGTGCTCGACGCGCTTCTGGATCTTGTCGCTGGTGTCGGTCTCGCCGCGCCAGCCGTTGACCTGGGCCCAGCCGGTGATGCCGGGCTTGACCTTGTGCCGGGCGAAGTAGCCGTCCACCACCTGGTCGTAGAGGGTGTTGGCGGCCTTGGCCTGGAGGGCGTGCGGCCGCGGGCCCACCAGGGAGAGCTCGCCCTTGATGACGTTGAAGAGCTGCGGCAGCTCGTCCAGCGAGGTCTTGCGGATGAAGCGGCCCACGGGCGTGACGCGCGGATCGTCCCGGGTCACCAGCCGGGCGGCGCCGGCATCGCTCTGGTTCACGTACATCGAGCGGAACTTGTAGACCTCGATCAGCTCGTTGTTGAAGCCGTAGCGCTTCTGCCGGAACAGCACCGGCCCGGTGGAGGTCAGGCGCACCGCCAGGGCGACCGCCAGCATCATGGGCGCCAGGGCCACCAGCATCGCGCAGCCGACCACCCGGTCGAAGATGCTCTTGGCGACGATGTCCCAGTCGGCCATCGGCTTGTCGAAGATGTCGAGCACCGGCACCGCGCCGAGATAGGAATAGGCCCGCGGGCGCAGGCGCAGCTTCGAGGCCTGGGCCGAGAGCCGGATGTCGATCGGCAGGACCCAGAGCTTGGCCAGCATCTGCAGGATGCGGTCCTCGGCGGCGATCGGGATCGTGAAGATGATGAGGTCGAGGCGGGTGGTGCGGGCATAGGCGACGAGGTCGCTCACGGTCCCGAGCTTCGGGTATCCCGCCACCACCGTGTCGGAGCGCATGTCGCCGCGGTCGTCGAACACGCCGACGATGCGCACGCCGGACTCCGATTCCGCGTCGAGGGCGCGGATCAGGTCCTCGGCGACCGGGCCGCCGCCGACGATGGCGGTGCGGCGGTCGAAATGGCCGCGCTGCTTCTGGGCGGTGATGAACCGCGCCAGGGCGAAGCGCCCGGTCAGGAGGGCGGCGAGGCCGGCGGCGAACACGCTGGCCATCCAGACCCGGGAATAGTGGTCGGCGATCTTGGCGAACACCATGGCGGTGGCCACCAGGAGGAAGGCCAGCGACCAGGCGCCCACCAGCCGCAGCGCGGAGCCGCGCAGGGTGCGGAAGGCCGCCATGCGGTAGGCCCCCGCGGCCTGGAGCAGGCAGACGGCCAGGGCGGCCAGGCCGAGGGCGGCGGCGAGGTAGCGCGGCGACAGCGGCACGATCCCGGCGAGCTGCAGGCGCTGAATGGCGATCCCGATCCCGGCGATCAGGGCGAACTCCCCGATCCGGACGCAGCCGGCCAGCACCACGGGCGAGAGCAGCTTCGGGGCGGCCGGGTGCAGCCGCGCCTCGGCGGGCGGCAGCGCCGCGGCCGGACCACCCTCGGACTGGGGTCCGAAGCGGCCCGCGGCCTCCAGCAGGTCACGGACATCGAAGGCGCTCATGGCTGATTTCCGGGCTCGGATACGCGTCTTGGAAACGGGGAGCGGGGCTGGGGGTCGGATCGGGACGGGGAAACGGACGTCACGGGGCCGGGGGTCCGCGACGGGGAATCACGGAGCCGTGGGTGCGACGGCATGGCCGGCGCCGGGAACCCGGGCGCGCAGGGCCGCGGCGTATCCGGAGAGCACGTCGGAGCCCATGCGGGTCATGGAGAAGCGGGCCCGGACCGAGGCCGCCAGGGTCTCGAAGCGCTGGCGGGACGCCTCGGGATCCTCGTCGAGGACCCGCGCGATGGCCTCGGCCAGGGCCTGCCCGTCGCGGGGCGGCACCAGGTCGGAGGCCGCGGCCCCGAAGATTTCCGGGATGCCCCCGACATTGGTGGCGACGAGGGGCTGGCACGCGGCGGCCGCCTCCAGCACCACGTAGGGCAGGGACTCGGCCAGCGAGGGCACCACCATGAGCCGGCCCCGGGCCAGCACCGGGCGGATCGCCTGCGGCGGCTCGAAGGACACCGCCTCGCCGAGGCCCATCGCCACGACGCGATCGGCCAGGACGGCGGAATCGGGGCCGGAGCCCACCATGAGCAGCCGCAGGGGGCGGCCCGCGGCGCGCAGGCGCAGGAGCGCGTCGAGGAGGAAGGGCACGCCCTTGGCGTCGCGCAACTCGCCGATATAGACGAGGTCGACCCGCTCCGCGGCCGGCACGACGGGGGCGAATTCCGCCTCGCTGATCCCGTTATGGACGATGCGGGTGATGCGGCGCGGGTCCCCCGCATAGGCCCGGTGGCGCCCGGCGACGTACTCGCTCTCGAACAGGAAGACGTCGGTGCGCAGGCCCATCAGGCGCTCGAGGCCCATGTAGAACCGGTGGCGCAGGGTGCCGGGCTTGTAGTTGTAGCTGCCCCCGTGGGGCGTATAGGCGCGGATCGGCGCGGGGCCGGGCACCACGGCCATGCGGGCGTAGACGCCGCCCTTGGCCCCGTGCCCGTGCAGGACGGTGGCCCCCACCGCCGCGGCGCGCCGGGCGATGGTGCGAAGCGCCGCCAAGTCGGAGGGATGCGGGTTGCGCCGCATCGGCAGGCGGGTGATGCCGAGGGCGAGGCAGGGCGCGAGCTCGGCCAGGGCCTGGGCGGCGCGCTCGCCGCCGGTGGAGGCGTCGCAGACGAGGCCGACCTGGTGGCCCGCCGAGGCCTGCAGGCGGGCGAGATCGACCACGTGCCGGAACAGCCCGCCCACGGGCGCGCGGAACACGTGCAGGATGCGCTGGGCGGGGAGGCCGCCCGAGGCGGCGCTGAGGGCCGCGCCCGGGCCGCTGGCACCGGACTGACCGAGAGGGAACGCGTTCACGACAGCTGCTCCACGCACCGTAGCGCGAGCGGCCCGGCCGCTCGTCCGTCGGGAGACCTTGGCGCGCCACCGGTGCGTGGACCGTTAAGGCCGGGCTCGCGCCGCGGCGTGCGAAGGCCCGGATCAGCGGAATAGTTCTCGAGTCGGTTAGGCGAGTCCTAACCGCCCCGGCAGCATCGTTCGCATCCGGCTGCGGCCGGGAGGCGGGCTCTCAGAAGAAGCGTTCCTTGATCACGATGGTGTCACCGGGGCGCACCGGGTAGGTCATCGGCACGATGCCGGAGACCAGGCCGTCCCGGCCCTCGCGGGTGAGCACGGCGTAGTCGCGGGCGGCGCGGGGACCGAAGCCGGCGGCGATGGCCACCGCGGTCTCCACCGCCATGCCGTTGACGTAGGGGTATTGGCCCGAGGTGGTGACCTCGCCGAGGATGTAGAACGGCCGGTAGGCGTCCACCTCCACGGTGACGTGGGGCTCGCGCACGAAGCCGGCCGAGAGCTTGGCCTCGATCGTCCGCGCGGCCTGGCTGGTGGGCTGGCCGCCGACCTTCACGAGACCGATGAGCGGCATGGCGATGTTGCCGGCCCCGTCGACCGCGTAGATGTTGGAGAGGTTGTCCTGGCCGAAGACGATGACCCGGAGGCGGTCGCCGGCGGAGAGGGTGTAGCGTGCACCGATGGAGCCGGTGCCCGTCGTGTCGAGCTGATCGGTCCGGAAATCCGGGCGCAGGCAGCCGCCGAGCGCCAGGCTCGACGTAAGAGCTAAGAGGAGTGATCGCCGGTTCATCACTACTGCCGTCGTGAGGAGAATTCGACTCCAGCCCTAAGCTGATATGGTTAACGAAGACTGACGTCCCGCACCGGCCCGCACGAAACGCGCGGTTCTTAACGTCCGGTCAACCTTAAGCCGGTCTAGTCGTGGAAAGCCGGCCTCTTCGCGGTCGACATCCTTGCCTTGCGTAAAGATCGAGCCATGCCCCGCTCTTCGCTGTTCGAGCCCACGCGCGATGCGTCCCCTGCCGGTAGCGAGGGCTTGGGGCTGTCTCAGCTCGCAGGCGTGCTACGCCGGTCCTGGCGCTGGATCGTCGTTCCGACCGCCCTGGTCACCATCGGCGCCATTGCCTTCGTGCAGGTGGTCTCGCCGCGCTACACCGGCGAGGCGAAGATCCTGCTGGAGAGCCGCGACACGCCCTACACCCGCACCGCCCAGGAACGTGGCGAGCAGCCCCAGCCCATCGACGAGCAGGCGGTGGCGAGCCAGGTGCAGGTGGTGATGTCGCGGGATCTCGCCCGCGAGGCGATCCGCCGGCTGTCCCTGGCGGGCAATGCGGAGTTCGATCCCGGCGTCGCCGGCTTCGGCCCGCTCCAGCGCGCCCTGATGATGATCGGGCTGGCCAAGAACCCGATGGAGCGTCCGCCCGAGGAGCGGATGCTGGAGACCTACTTCGACCGCCTGACCGTCTACCCGGCCGGCAAGTCGCGCATCCTCACGGTGGAGTTCCGCTCGAAGGACGCGCACCTCGCGGCCCAGGCGGCCAACACCATCGCCGAGCTCTACATCGCCTCCCTCGACGCGGCCAAGACCGACACCGCCCGCTACGCCTCGACCTGGCTCGGCGGCAACATCGAGACGTTGCGCACCCGCGTGGCCGAGGCCGAGGCCAAGGTCGAGACCTATCGCGCCAGCCATGGGCTGATCGCCACCGGCGGCGCCAGCGGCCAGCCCCTCGGCGCCCAGCAGCTCGGCGAGCTCTCGACCCAGCTCTCCCAGGCCCGCACCGCCAAGGCCGACCTCGCCGGACGCGCCAGGCTGATCAAGGAGATGATCAAGGACGGCCGCGCCTTCGAGATCCCGGACGTCGCCAACAACGAGATCATCCGGCGCACCGTCGAGCAGCGCATCACCCTGCGCAACCAGCTCGCCCTGGAATCCCGGACCCTCCTGTCCGCCCATCCGCGCATCAAGGAACTGACCGCGCAGATCTCCGACCTCGACGCCCAGATCAAAGCCACCGCCGAGCGCGTGGTCCGCACCCTGGAGAACGATGCCCGCATCGCCGAGGCCCGGGTCGAGAGCCTGGGTGCGGCGGTGGACGCGCAGCGCGAGGTGGTCTCGAAGGGCAATTCCAGCGAGGTCCAGCTGCGTGCCCTGGAGCGCGAGGCGAAGGCCCAGCGCGAGCAGCTCGAATCCTACCTCGCCCGCTACCGCGAGGCCTCGGCCCGCGACGCCGAGAGCGCCGCCCCGGCCGATGCCCGCGTGGTCTCGCGCGCCATCACTCCCGAGACGCCGTCCTTCCCGAAGAAGCTGCCGATCGTCCTCCTGGCGGCGGTGCTCGGCCTGCTGTTCTCCATGGGCGGCGTCATCGCCCACCACCTCCTCGGCGATCCCGACGGCCCGGGCCGCCGCCGCCGGCGCGAGGAGGAGTCCGAGGCGGAGGCGGAGCGCCCCGCCTATGGCCGCCAGCCCTTCGCCTTCCCCGAAGCCTCCCTCGCCCTGGCGCGGCAGGGCGCCAGCGCCACGGCGCAGGCCGGCAGCTCCGACGCCGCCCCGCTGATGGCCGCCGGCGCGGCTCCGACGGCCGAGGCGGCGCCCACCCGGCCGACCCTCGCCCCGGCACGGACCGAGGCCGTCCAGACCCCCGCCGACACTTCAGTCGCGACCTCTGCCGAGATTTCCGCCGAAACCGCCACCGATGCGGGTGCCTACGCCCTCGACCCGCTCATCGCCCGCCTGCGCACCGGCGCGGGTCCGGCCCGGTCCGGCGCCGGCCGCGCCGTCCTGGTGATCGAGGCCGTGCCGGCCAGGCACCGGGAGGCGGGCCTCGCCGTCAGCCTCGGCAGCAGCCTCGCGACCGGCGCGAGCGTCGTGGTGCTCGATCTCAACGGCCCCGCCTGCGGTGCGGACGATGTCGGCCTCACCGACCTGGTGGCCGGCGAGGCCGCCTTCCTCGACGTGATCCAGTCGATCCCCGGCTCGCGCCTGCATGCGATTCCGCGGGGCTTCGTCGACGCGGCGGTCCTGGCCGAGGAGCCGCAGGCCCTGGCGATCACCCTCGACGCCCTGGCCCAGGCCTATGACTGGGTGGTGTGCCGCCTCGGCACGCCGCAGGCCCGCACCGCCCGCGACATCCTGGCGGTGGCGGGCAGCCAGATGGATACGGCGATCATCGCCTCGGACCGCGACCCCGAGGATGCCGACCTCCTCGACCTCTACGCCCTGGCCGAGGCGTCCGGCGCCGGCCAGATCCTGGTGGCCCAGGATCAGGCCGCCGCGGCCCTGGCCCCCGAGGCGCCCGCCTTCGCCGAGGAGGCGATGCCCCTGCGCCTCTCGGCCGCCTGAACCCGGCCACCCCCGATCGTCGAACCACCCGGTACCGCCCCCGCATCCGCGGAAGGGCGGTGCCGCGCGTTCGGCGGGACCGCTACTCCGCCACCGCCCGGCGCCGGCGCAGGCGCGTCACCAGGGCCATCAGGCGCGGGTCGCGCTTGATGCGGCGCTTGAGGCGGGCGACCGCGCGGGTCCGGAGGGCGAAGGCCTGGCCGCGCAGGGTCACCGGCAGGACGACCTCGCCGAGCGCGATGGTCTCGTCGCAGATGCTGCTCTTGTAGCGGGCCTCGCCGACGCCGAGGTCGAAGGTCCGCCGGCCCCGGGCCGTCTGGTCGCCGATGAGGTGGTGCAGCAGGATGTCGCCGGGGCTCGAGCGGCTCACCGCCGGGTCGGCGTCGAAGGCGGTGAACATGCCGCTGTAGCGCTGGGCGTCGACCGCCCCGGCGAAGACCGCGAAGATGCGCCCGGTCTCGGTGGCGACGAGGGACGTCACCTCGATCGCCGACCCGCCCGCTGGGGAGGCCGCCCGGGCGAGGAAGTCCCGCACCGCCGGATCGGCATAGGGGTCGGCGAGACCCATGGCGGCGAAGCGCGCGGCCTTCTGGACGTAGAAGGCGGCGAGGACGCGCTCGGCATCCTCGGGGGTCTCGGCGCGCCGGCAGGCCACGGGACCGAAAGCCTCCACCAGCTTGCGCTCCTTGGCGCGCAGCTTCTTGCGGGCATCGCTGCTGAAGACGCGCTTCAGCGTCGACTCCGGATCGGGACCGAGGATCAGCCCGTAGGCGTCGCTCGGGGCGGGCTCGGCCCGGTGATGCAGGGGATTGGCCGCGCCGTCCCAGAAGCGGGGCTGGTGCGAGAGGGCGAAGACGTCGATCCCGGCGTCCCGGCCGAACCGGTGCAGGGCCTCGGCGAGGTCCTCCGGCGGCATCGCGGCCGCCTCGCGCGAGGCGAAGAGCGGCATGTGGTAGTTGGCGTGCTTCTCGCCCACGACCCGGGCCACGGTCGCCCCGCCCTCGCGGGCGACCACGAGGGGGAGGAGCACGCGGGGACGCCCGGCGGCGTCGCGCAGGACCACGATCCGCAGGTCCGCGCCCGGCGCGGTCCGGGCGAAGGCTGCGACCCAGTCGAAGCGCTGGTAGGGCGTGGCCAGGACGGCCGGATCGGCCTCCAGGGACCGCCACAGGGCCTCGGCGGCGGCCAGATCGGGGAAGACCTCCGCGGCGAGGCCGTGCCGCACCCGCGCGCGCATCGCTCCGGCTCCGGTCAGTTCATGGGCGAGAACGGCCATCCCATCATCCTTGCCATCAATCTCGGGGACCGGCGGATCGGGATCCGCCGGACTGCTGGGCCGACCCTGACCCCGCAGCCCTTAACCCGGCGGTGACGACGGGGCGACACGCTGCCCCTGTCTGCGCGCGTGGGTAACGAAACCTTGCCGGTTGGCGTGGTCCCCTGCGGCGACGCCGAAACGGATTCAACATGTCCGCTCCTGAGACCGCCGCGCCCCAGCCTGCTGCCCCGCGGCCCGCCCCTCCGCCCCCCTTGAGCCGACGTCACCGCCTGTTCGCGGCCGGCTTCCGGGCCATCGCGGCGAGCCGGGCGGACCTCTGGCTCGGGCCGGTGGCGCGCGGGCGCGGACTGATCCTGACCTTCCACCACGTCCGCCCCGACCGGCCGGACTCATACGACCCCAACGGGCTCCTGGCGATCACCCCGGATTTCCTCGACCGGACCCTGGCGCTGGTGCGCCGGCGCGGCTTCGAGATCATCGGCCTCGACGCCCTGCCGGCGCGCCTCGCCGCGGGCGGGCGTCCCTTCGTGGTGCTCACCTTCGACGACGGCTACCGCGACAATGCCGAGCACGCGGCCCCGATCCTGCGGCGGCACGGAGCGCCCTGGACGCTGTTCGTCACCAGCGACTTCGCGAGCGGGCAGGGGCGCCTGTGGTGGCTCGAGCTGGAGGAGGCGATCCGCCGCCTCGACCGGGTCCGGGTGCCCGAGGCGGGGCTCGACCTGCCGGCACGCCAGGCACGCGAGAAATCGGCGGCCTTCGACCGGGTCTACCGCCAGCTGCGGTCAGGCCCGGAGGCGCGGCTCCTCGCGGTCATCGCCGATCTCTGTGTCGAGGCCGGCCTGGCCCCGGGGTGCATGGCCGGCGGGCTCTGCCTGTCCTGGTCCGAGTTGCGGAGCCTCGGCCGCGATCCGCTCGTCACCTTCGGCGCCCACACGATCAGCCACCCGATGCTGGCCAAGCACGACGCGGCGGTGGCGCGCCGGGAGATCGCGGAGGGGCGGGCGCGGATCGCGGCCGAGCTCGGCCGTCCGGTCCCGCACCTGTCCTACCCGGTGGGCGATCCGACCTCGGCCGGCCCGCGCGACTTCGCCCTCGCCCGCGAACTCGGCTTCGCCACGGCGGTGACGACCCGGCCGGGCCATCTCTTCGCGGCCCATGCCGACCACCTGCACGCGCTGCCGCGGGTCTCGGTGAACGGCCACCACCAGACGGAGGCCGCGCTCTCGGCCCTGCTCTCGGGGGTGCCGTTCCTGGCCTGGAACCGGGGCCGCCGGCTCAACGTCGCCTGACGCGCGGCGCCGGCGCAGAGGGCGGCGCACCGTTGTCGCCGGCGGCGCGCTCAGCGCCGACGGCGATGGCGGCGATAGGAACGGCTCTCGCCGCCCGCGATGGCGAAGCTGGCGCTCTGACGGCCGTGGCGGGCATGGCGCCCGCGCCGCGTGCGATGACCGATGGAGGCGATTGCCGCCCCCGTCGCCGCGGCGCTCGCGGCGAGGCTCTGGGGGATCGCCGCCAGCGCGTTCGCGACCTCGGCCGAGGCCGTGGCGGCACCGGCGGACACGCCGCTAGCGACGTTCTTGGCGGCCGGGCCGAACATGGCGAGGCACTGGTTGTAGGCGAGGTCGTTCTTCAGGCGCTCACAATCGGAGACCGAGCGGGGCGCCCCTTGCGCCTGCGCCGGACGCACCGCCAGGAGGGGGAGGGCCGACAGGATCGCGAGGCCGAGCAGAAGCGAGGGCGTGCACAGGCGTGGCATTGAGCGGGACGACGGCCTTTTAACGAATGACACGGCGCGTGTCTGGCGCGCGAGTGCGGCGAAAACCCGACGCCGGACGACGTTTTCTGGCCAGCCCGGGGGTTCTCCCCGGTTCCCGCGCCCTCAGCCCCGATCCTCGGCGTCGTTCCTGCCCATCCAGCTGATCAGCGGCATCAGCGGGAAGATCCAGGCGATGCCGAGCAGGGCATAGAGCACCGCCTGCACGGGCGCCGGGGTCTCGGAGATCCGGCTGTCAGCCAGCGCCATGGCCAGCGGCGCGTAGATGATGATGAAGGCCAGCATCACGATCGTGCCGATCAGCGAGCGGGTGCGGCGGCGCATCGGCCTGATCCTCGAAGCGAACGGGTGTCTCCCAGCGGGGTAGAGCGCCGGGCGACCGATGGCAACGGCCGCGCCCGCGACCCTTTTCGCACCCGGCGTTCGCCCCGTCGCCTCAGAGCTCCGCCGAGCGGTTCGACAGCTCCATCCGCAATTGCCGGGCCGCCTCCTGCAGGGCGGCGTCGCGGCGGCGGCGGGGCCGGGGCACCGTCACGGGCATCTCGGCCGCCAGCCGGCCGGGGCTGCCGGCGAGCACAACGACCCGGTCGGCGAGAGTCACGGCCTCGTCGATGTCGTGGGTGACGAACAGGATGGTCTTGCCCGTCGCCGCCTGGATGCGCTGCAATTCGTCCTGCAGCCCCTCGCGGGTGAAGCTGTCGAGCGCCGAGAACGGCTCGTCCATGAGGAGCACGTCCGGGTCGACGGCGAGCGCCCGGGCGATGGCGACGCGTTGGCGCTGGCCGCCGGAGAGCTGGTGCGGCCAGCGCTGGCCGAGATCGCCGAGTCCCACGAGGTCGAGCATCGCCTGCGCCTTGGCCAGGCGCTCGGCCTTGGACAGGCCGCGGCCCTCGAGCCCGAAGGCCACGTTGGCGATGACCCGGCGCCAGGGCAGCAGCCGCGCATCCTGGAAGACCAGGGCCATGGGCGTGCGGCAGTCGGGGCGGGCCTGGAGGCGCACGGTGCCGGCGCTCGGCTCGGCCAGCCCGATCAGCACCCGCAGGACCGTGGACTTGCCGACACCGGATTCGCCGACGATGACGAGGAACTCGCCGCGGGCCACGTCGAGGTCGAGGTCCTGCAGGATGACGGTCCGGGTGCCGGCGCGCTCGTAGGCGAGGCTCAGGCCCGCGATGGAAATGATCGGGTCGGACATCTCAGGCGCGCCACCGTAGGAGCCACCCCTGGAGGGCGACGAAGGCCGTGTCGAACAGGCCGTAGAGGGCGGCCATGGTGAGCATGTAGACGACGACGATGTCGGTGGAGAGCAGGCTCGAGGCCTGCATCATCCGGGCGCCGACGCCGGGCACGCCGAAGATCTCGGCGGCCACCACCGCCATCCAGGCCTGGCCCAGGGCCGTGCGCAGGCCCACGAGGATGCCCGGGGTCGCGGCCGGGAGCAGGATCTTGGTGAGCCGGGACCAGGGCGAGCCGAAGCCGAAGGCCTGGGCCACCTCGATCAGGTCGCGGTCGACGCCGCGCACCGCCCCCTGCGTCGCGAAGAACACGATCCAGAACACGCCGATGGCGATGATGAAGACGGCGGCCTCCGGCTGGACGCCGAACCAGATGATGGCGAACGGCACCCAGGCCAGACCGGGAATCGGCCGCAGCAGGCGCACGATCCAGGCGGTCGCCGCTTCGAACCCGCGGAACATGCCGCTGAGGAGACCGAGCGCGATGCCCGCCCCCGCACCGACGCAGAGGCCGGTCACGTAGTGGCTGAGGCTCGACAGCACCGCCTCGCCCCAGACGCCGAGGCGCACCTCGTTGAGGAAGGCGGCCGGGATCGTGCTCGGCGGCGGCAGGAAGGCCGGGTTGATCAGGCCGAGGCGCGGCATCGCCTCCCAGAACAGCAGGAAGGCGAGGAGCCCGGCCGCCGCCAGGGCGGTGGAGCGCAGGGCCATCATGGCCAGTGCCCCGGACGGCGGCGGATCGGACCGGAGCGGGGGCGGCGCCGCGGCGGAAGAGGTCTGGGGGTCATCGGGCTCGTGGCTTGTGGCGGCATCGCGGCGCCGGGCGGAGCGGACGCGCGGGGAACGCAGGCGGGGGGAACGCGGGCAGGACGGGTGAGGGCATTCAGGCCCCGCAAGGGGCGGCGTCGCGGGTCGGCGGCCTCGCGAGGAGGGGGTCGAACGCGCGGGAACGGCCGGGCGGGGTGCCGCCGGGGGCCGAGCCGGCGGAGGCGACCAGGCGGTGACGCCCCGCAGGCGTTCCCACGGCATCGGACGGACCGGACGTGCCGACGCGGCGCGCGCGCATGCGGGCGACGCCGCCATCGCCGCTGACGCCGTCAGGGTCCGTGACCGGGTGGTCCGCCGCGAGGAGGGGCCGTGCGAGAGGGTCGCCGATCAGGCCGGCGGTGTCGGTGACGAAGACGCGCATGGAGTCCCTGGCGGCCGTCCGAACCGGATCGAGCCTGTCCCCGACCTACACGCAGCGCGGCGCGACCTCAAGAAAGCCGGGACTTGCCGGCTCCGGCCACGCGGGAGGCGGCGCCGGAGGGGGGACGAGCCCTCCGCCCGCTTCCATCGCCCGCTTCCATCGCCCGCTTCCATCGCCCGCTTCCATCGCCCGACGGGCATCCGCCCCTCCCATCCATCCGCCCGCCGCGCGACCGGGAGGGCGGGACGCACCTGTCCTCAGAACAGGTGCCGCAGGATGAAGAACAATCCGCCCGCCAGGGTGATGGCCGCCGGCAGAGTCAGCACCCAGGCGAGCGCCATGTTGCGCACGGTGGCGACCTGCAGGCCCGAGCCGTTGGCCGCCATGGTGCCGGCGACGCCGCTCGACAGGATATGGGTGGTGGAGACGGGCAGGCCGTAGAGCTCGGCCAGCCCGATGGTGCCGGCGGCCACCATCTCGGCCGAGGCGCCCTGGGCGTAGGTGAGGTGGGTCTTGCCGATCCGCTCGCCCACCGTGACGACGATCCGCTTCCAGCCCACCATGGTGCCGAGGCCGAGGGCGAGGGCGACGCAGACCTTCACCCAGGTGGGGATGTAGCGGGTGCCGTCGTTGAGCAGGCCCTCGTAGGCCTTGAGGGTCTTGGCCTCGGCCTCCGGGAAGCCGGCGCCGGCGGCCGGCAGCAGCCGCACCGCGTCGGCGGCGAGGTACATGTCGTTGCGCAGGTTGGGGGTCGCGGCGGCCGGCACCTGGCGGATCGTACCGTGGCGCTGCACCGAGGCGGCGATGTCGTCCGAGAGGGCTGCCAGCGCCGCGTAGACGGCGGGGGTGTTCAGCGCCTTGGTGCGCAGGGCCTCGCTGACCTGCCCGCGGGCAGCCGCCGCATCGGGACGGGCCGCGCCCGCGGCCCGGGCGGCGAACACCGTGCTGGCGTCCCGCGACTGCTGCACGAAGACCGGCGTCATGTCGTCCGACATGGTGCGGTTCAGGGCATAGGCGGTGGGGGCGGCGCCGATCAGGATCAGCATGATCAGGCCCATGCCCTTCTGGCCGTCGTTGCCGCCGTGGAAGAACGACACCAGGGTGCAGGTGAGGATGAGGAGGCCGCGGATCCAGAGCGGGGGCGGGGCCTCACCCGCGGGGGCCTCGTAGAGGTCCCGGCGCCGGACCACCGCCTTCATGACCAGCAGCAGCAGGGCCGCCAGGACGAAGCCGAGGACGGGAGAGAACAGCAGCCCCTCCAGCACCTTCACGGCCTGTCCCCACTCGACGCCGGAGGTGCCCTGGCCCTCGGGCGCCATCAGCTGGTTGGCGAGGCCGACGCCGATGACCGAGCCGATCAGGGCGTGGGAGGAGGAGTTCGGCAGGCCCAGCGCCCAGGTGCCGAGGTTCCACAGGATCGCGGCGATCAGCAGCGCGAAGATCATTGCGTAGCCGGCAGAGGAGCCGACCTGCAGGATCAGCTCCACCGGCAGCAGGGTGACGATGGCGTAGGCCACCGCGCCGGAGGACAGCATGACGCCGAGGAAGTTGAAGGCGCCGGACCAGATCACCGCCACCACCGGCGGCAGCGCGTGGGTGTAGATCACCGTCGCCACCGCGTTGGCGGTTTCGTGGAAGCCGTTCACGAACTCGAAGGCCAGGGCGATCAGGAGGGCCAGGGCCAGGAGGGCGAAGGCCCCGATCGCGAGCGGCGTCTCGCCGACCGCGTTCATGTCGTGGACCAGACTGTAGCCCGCATAGGCGAGGCCGCCCAGGAGGACGAGGGCGAAGGCCACGAGTCCCGAGACGTGGATGCTGCCGTCGAGGTTCGGGCCGGGGCGGCGGCCCGGCTCCGCCTGCGGCGCCGGGCGAAGTCCGGGGGCGATCGCATCAGCCATGATTTCGGCCATGATTGGGGTCTCCCGACAGGGCGATCGCCGCGGCGGGTTGATCCCGGCACGATCCCCGCACATCCCGGCTGTATGACGGTCCTGTCTCAGGACGATGACAGCCACGGGCCTCCTGGCATTGGCCGGGATGAAACCCATCTGTGATTCGTAATGGCCGCCGAAGCAGCCTGGAGCCCCTTAAGCAAGCGGCCCGAAACCTGTGCGCTGCAACACACGCATGCGTCAGCACTTGTTTGCCGAGGGGCAAACCCCAGATATAACAGCATCATGACGCTGTCGCGTCCGGTTTGGCCGCGCTTCCGACCTGCTCAAGGTCCGCGATTCTTCCCATTCATGTCCGCGGGTCGCCCGCTGTGTCCATGCAGGGGAGAGGCCCTCCCGAAGGCGACACGCTCCCGATCCGTCACACTCCGCTGGGCCCCGCCCGCGAAAGCCAGTCCGCGAGTCATCCGATCCATGAACCAGCTTGTCCGCATGTCACAGGTCGGCGAGGCCGATGCCATCGCCGAGCCCTCCGCCGAGCTGCGGGTGCCGTTCGCGCAGTCCGGTGCCTTCGTGTGCAAATTCATCATCGGCGAGCCCAATGACCGCGCCGTCTGCTGCGGCGCCCCGGCGCCCGACGGCAAGAGCTGGTGCGCCTTCCACCGCCGCATCGTGTTCGAGCCGGCCCGGCCCGGCCGCCTGCGCTGATCCGCAGACCCTCGATCGCACGCTGACCCCAACCCCGCCGGTATCCCCGGCGGGGTTTTCGTTTGCGGCGCCGAGCGAGTCCTAGTCCTCGCTCTCCTCCTCGTAGGGGCGATAGGTGCGCAGGCGCCGGCCATCGGGGAACTCGACGCTGCGGGACCGCACCACGAGGTAGCCGGCCTCCTGGGCCTGGCGGATCCGGCGGGCCCGGTCGTCCTCGTACACGAACGGACCGGTCGATTCCGGGACGACGCCGTAGCTGTAGCGAATCACCGGCGGCCGCGTCGTCACGCGCCGGACGGCGGGGTCCCGGTGCTCCTGGACCCGCGCCACCGTCCGGACGGCAGGACGACGCGACGGGGACGCCGCCGGGCGCGCGACCCGCACGCGGGCTTCGGTATTCCCACGCGCACGCGTCTCGCGCGCGCTCTTCGGCGTCCGGACCGCCGCATGCGTCGAGCGCCGGGTTTCGGCAGGCGCCGCCGACGGCTTGGGCGCCTCCGGGGTCGCCGCGGGCGTGGGCACCGGGGATGCGGACTCGGCGGTCCCCCGGGGGGGTGGGTCGGTCCAGGTCCGGCCGGATGCGGATGACGGCGGCGTCTGCGCGTGGACCAGGGCGGGCAGGAGACCCAGCACCAGAGCGAGGAACCCGAGGCGGCGAGGGGCGGCGAACGTCATGGGAACCTCCCAACGAGTCTAACGCTGCAATCAATGTTAATGCCGCGCCAAGATCTGCGGCCCATCCACCAGCGGAGACTTGGTGAATCGGGCGCCGAGATTGGCCCCGTGACGGGAAACTTAGCGAAACCTTAAGAGTTCGTCCACGGACCGCAACCATCGGGGTGCCGCAGGACACAGCTGTTCGCGCCGGCCCGGGGGTCCGGCATCTGGCCTCACCGGTCCAGGCATGGGAAAGGTCGGGCCGCCCGGCATTGCCGTGGAGCGCCTCGCGACCATCTTCGTTGACGCTCCACCGGCGTACCCGGCGTGGAGAGGAGAGCCATTTCATGAGACGACTTCCGTCGGTCCTTGCCCTCGCGGCCAGCACGGCCTTCGCCGCCCAGGCGGCCCTCGCGCAGACCGCCCCGGCGGCGCCCGCGGAGGCAGCGCCCCCCGCGGCCCCACAGACCTTCGAGAGCCCGATTCAGAACGGGAAGGGCGAGCCCATCGGCAAGATCATGATCCGCGACGGCGCGAGTTCCCTGGTCATGCGCGTGACGATCCAGCCCGGCGGCCTGCCCCCCGGCTGGCACGGCATCCACTTCCACGCCGTGGGCGATTGCTCGGACACCGCGAAGTTCGAGAAGTCGAAGGCCCACGTGAACCACGACCAGAGCAAGCACGGCCTGCTCAATCCGGAGGGTCCGGACGAGGGTGACCTGCCGAACGTCTTCGCCAATGCCGACGGATCGGTGAACGCGGAGGTGTCGAGCGAGACGCCGCTGACCGGCGAGGGCGCTCTCAAGGACGGCGACGGCTCGGCCCTGATCATCCACGCCAACGAGGACGATCACACCACGCAGCCCATCGGCGGTGCCGGCGCCCGCATCGCCTGCGCGGTGATCAAGTAAGCCTCGGTTCGACCCCGCGGAGCCCTGGGCTCCGCGGGGTGCGGGACGACGCTACTTCTGGACGACGCTGACGAGCTTGGCGCCGCGCGCCTTCCGTTCGGGCAGGGCGGCCTTGACGGTCTGGAGGATGCCGGCGGCGTCGAGGCCGGCCTCGGCGTACATGGCGT
>NZ_PDHT01000032.1:0-52030 GCF_002917135.1 Methylobacterium sp. V23 | reverse complement strand
TGTCGGCCCCCTCCACCACCGCACCCGTCGTCGGTCCGGCCGCAGGGAGGAGCGACGAGCAGCCCGACACCGTCAGGGCGGTGCCCAGAACGGTGCAGAGGGCCAAAGGCAGTGCGCGCATGCAGGATCGCCTGTCGGTTTCTCTCATGGGCTGCCTAGACCATCGCCGGGTCGCTGTCCGTGGCGGCCGGGACACAGTCTCGCGGTGAGCGCCCGTCACCCGCCCGTCGTCCCCACTACCCACGTCTATCCCAAAAAATCGTGTCCGACACGATACTTGAAAGGAGCAACGCGATGTGCGCTCTCGTCGGGACGGCAACTCTTGATTTGCCAAACCTGGGTTTCGGCCGAATCGGATCCGATGACAACGTCGTTCGACTACACACCTCCTGGACTAGCCCAGGGTGTTCCGGGGCCGGTCCGACGACGGCATGTCTTTTATCTTCCGGGTTACGATCCTGAGGGCAGCAGCCGCTATCGAATGCTGTTCGTGCGCGAGTTGGCCCGCTACGCCAAGCGCTTCGGAGAGCCGAAACGCACGGTCTCCGGCGCGAATCTCAGCGCCGACGGGCTGGTTCAGAGCTGGCGCGTGGCCGGCCAGCCCGCCACGCAGGGCGCCGAGACCACCTACGACGTGCTCCTCTGGGACGACATCGTCCGCGACGACTTCCGGCGCCGGCGTCCGGTCAGCGTCGCCCTCCTGGTCTTCGGGACGCTCCAGACCATCGTCTCCGGCCTGATGCTGCGATTCTACCGGCTGAACTGGAAGTACGGCAACGTCATCCTCTATCCGCTGGTGATGGTCTTGCTCCTCGCCCTGTGCACCCTGGCCATCGCCGCCTTCGTGCATGCCCATCTGGGGACGGCCTTCGGGCACAGCCTCGGGTGGCCGCTCTGGGTGACGCTGCCGGCAGGCCTCCTCATCGGCCTCGCCTGGATCAAGGCGATGGAAGCTTTTCTCAACCGGATCTTCTTCTGGCAGCTCCTGAACGACTGGGTCTTCAACTGGCAGCACGGACAGGGCCGACGGCCGGATTACGAGCGCCGGCTGGAGGCCTTCGCCGGGCATGTCCTCGCGCGCTGCACCGCCCTGGCGGCCAGCGACCCGCTCGACGAGATCCTGATCCTCGGCCATTCCTCGGGAGCCCTGAGCGCGGTGGAGGTGACCGCCCGGGTGCTCGCCCGCGATCCGCATCTCGGCACCGGAGCGACCACGCTCGCCCTCGTCACCCTGGGGTCCGGCCTGCCCCTGGTGGCGATGCAGGGCATGGCGAAGGGGCTGCGCTGCGAGATCGCCAGTCTGGTGACCTCGCAGCGCCTCGTCTGGGCCGACTTCCAGGCCCCCCAGGACTGGATGAACTTCCCCGGCTTCAACCCGGTGGTGCACCTGACGCTCGACCTTCAGGGCCGGACGGTCGCCAACCCCCTGGTGCGCTCGGCCCGGTTCCGCGAGATCATCAGCACCGAGACCTACCGGAAGGTGCGCTGGCGTCCGTTCCGGATGCACTTCCAGTTCCTCCTCGCCAACGACCGGCGCGGGTACTACGATTTCTTCGCGATGACCCTGGGCCCGCAACGGCTGCGCGAGCGGGCGCTCGATCCCGCTCTGCCCGGTCCCGTCTCGACCGATCCCGCCTCGCCAAATCCCGCCTTTCCAAGTCCCGCCTTGCCAAATCCCGGTTCGCCCGGCGCCTGTCCGAGCACCCCGCTCGCCTCCTGAGAGCGGGGAAACCCGCCCTCGCCGGGCATGTTTCCGCACAGCCTCCAGGCGCCACGGCCTGCTATGAGGCCGTGGCCGCCTTATCCGAGGCGGCCACCAGGAAGGGATGCACGATGTCATCAGGCCAGACTCCCGCACCGGGCGGCAGGCCCATGGTCCTCGTGGTGATGGGCGTCTCGGGATCGGGCAAGAGCACGGTGGCGTCCTGCCTCGCCGAGCGCCTCGGCTGGACCTTCGTCGACGGCGACAGCTTCCATAGCCCCGAGCACGTGGCCAAGATGCGGGCAGGACACCCCCTTGACGACGACGACCGCGCCCCCTGGCTCGCGGCGATCGGCGCCTGGATCGACACGCAGCTGCAGCAGCGGGCGACCGGCGTGGTGGTCTGCTCGGCCCTGCGGCGGGCTTATCGCGACGTGCTGGTGCGCGGCCGCGCGGAAGTCCGGATCGTCTACCTGGAGGGCGACCGCACCCTGATCGAGGGGCGCCTCGCGCGCCGGCAGGGGCACTTCATGCCGGCAGGCCTTCTCGACACCCAGTTCGCCATCCTGGAGCCGCCGGCCCCCGAGGAGAACGCGGTGGCGGTGGGCGTCGATGCGCCCCCCGAGGCCATCGTCGCAACGATCGTGGCCCGGTTGGGATTGGGGGAGGGTGCCCCGCAACCCTGAGCCCCCTCCGGATTCCATGCCCCTGTCCTCCGAACCGACCCCCGCCGCGATTGCCCTGGTGATCTCGGACGTGGACGGCACCCTGGTGACCACCGACAAGAGCCTGACGCCCGCGACCCGGGCGGCCGTGCGGCGGCTGGAGGCGGCGGGCATCGCCTTCACCATCGCGTCGAGCCGACCGCCCGTGGGCCTGAAGTCGCTGGTGGCCGAACTCGGGCTCACCCTGCCGATGGGGGCCTTCAACGGCAGCACCCTGGTCGCCCCCGATCTCAGCCTCCTGTCCGAGACGCTGATCCCGGCCGAGGCCGCCCGCGCGGCCGTGCGGCGCTTCGCCGAGGCCGGTCTCGACACCTGGGTGTTCGCCCGTGGGCAGTGGAACCTCACCGATCCGCACGGGCCCTATACCGACCTCGAGCGCCGGACCCTGCAGGCCGAGCCGAACGTGGTCGCGGATCTCGAACCGCTCCTGGACCAGGCCGCCAAGATCGTCGGCGTCAGTGCCGATGCGGCGCAGCTGGAGGCCTGTGAGGCGGAGACCGCCGCGGCGTTGGCGGGACGGGCGGACGTCCATCGCTCCCAGGCCTATTATCTCGACGTGACGCCCCCCGGCTCCGGCAAGGCCGCCTTCGTCGATGCCATGAGCCGGCACCTCGGGATCGACAGATCCCGGATCGCAACCCTCGGTGACGCCGCCAACGACGTGCCGATGTTCGCCCGCAGCGGATTCTCGGTGGCGATGGGCAACGCCGCGCCGGCGGTCCAGGCCGCGGCGCGGGCCGTCACGGCCACGAACGACGCGGACGGCTTCGCAAAAGCCATCGACGAATTCATTTTGCGACGCTGAGGCAGCCTTTGCCCCGCCGGCCGCACGGCACCGCGAGGCCCTTGGCAACATTGGCGAATCGCTTCAGACACAATCCAGACCGGGCTGCGGCGACTGTGCCATGTGCGACACAGCACATGGGGAAACGGTCACGCTCGACCCGCCCGAGCCGCTTTCCGGCCTCAATTCGCCCGGACCTTGACCGTCCAAGAACAAGGACGATCCGGGTCTCCGATGAACCAGCGCTTCCTGCTCCTCGCCGTCGCCGCGGTCGCCATGCCGTGCGGGATGCTCCCGCCCGGCGCGGCCCTGGCCCAGGGCACGGCGGCACGGGACAACATCGATGCGCTGATCGAGCAGCAGGCCAAGGCCAACGGGGTGCCGTCGAGCTTCGTCCATCAGGTCGTCAAGCGCGAGAGCAACTACAACCCGAACGCGAAGGGCGGCAGCGCCCTCGGGCTCATGCAGATCAAGCATGCGACCGCCCGGGGCCTCGGCTACCAGGGGGATGCGGCGGGCCTGTTCGACCCGCGGGTGAACCTCCGCTACGGCATCGCCTACCTCGCCGGCGCCTACCGGGCCGCCAAGGGGGACATCGCCCAGGCCTATAATTTCTACAATCGAGGCTACTATTACGCCGCCAAGCGCCTCGGCATCGAGACCAGCGTCCCCGACGATCTCGAGACGCCGAGATCCGGCGAGGCCTTCTCCAACGCCTTCGCCCGCGCCGACAGCCCCGCCGTCATCGCCGCGAACACCGCGCTCGCCTACGCGCCCAGCCCCACCGCAAATGGCGTTCCCACCGAGACCGTCGCGGTGCCGCTGCCGCCGCGCAGGCCCGCCGCCCTCGCCGGACTCGGCGCGGTCGAGGTCGCGGCCCTGGCACCGGCCGACGCCGCGGCCCCAGCCTCCGCGGCGGCCATCAGCCCCCATCCCGGCATCGTCCCGGGCATGACCCAGGCGGCCGCCCAGGTCGACGCCGTCTTCACGGAGGCGATCGAGGTTCCGCTGCCGCCGCGCCGTCCGTCTGCGCTGGCCCTCGCCGCGGTCAACCGGCCGGTGGTGGCGAAGAAGGCGCCGGTGGCCGGCACCGTGCTCGAGGCCTCGGCCCTGCCGCCCGCCGCGCAGTAGGCCGTCTCCGCTCGCACGCTCCCCCCACGCGGCGTTTGCGCACAAGCCGGGTGCCGGTCCGGCCCTGCCGTCACGGTTTCGAGGAACATCCCCCGGCTGATTCTCCGGGTTTCCCCCGTTCTGGTGGCCGTGACCGCTTGCGTCGGAGCGCGCCTCGCCTCACATGGTGCAATGCGAAGCGCCGGGCTTCGGCGTGGTTCGGCACGATCATCGCAACGACCCAGGAGCGTTGTTCCGACGTCGGATCTTCGGATTGTTGCTTTTTAACACATTCGAAACGCCGAATCTGGGCATAATATTTCCACATCCGTGAGCCTAGCTCCGGGATCGACCGCCTGTTGTGGCAACCTGCGTGTGGGCTTCGGCCCGACCGCGAACCGAGGAAACGGACGACGGCATGGCCGGCGCGGTAGAACAAGAATCGACCTTCCTGGCTGATCTCGGCCGGCGGGTTCGTCATGCCCGGACCGTGCGGGGCCTGTCGCGCAAGCTCCTCTCGCAGACCTCCGGTCTGTCGGAGCGCTACATCGCGCAGCTCGAGAGCGGGCAGGGCAACGTCTCGATCATCCTGTTGCGCCGGGTCGCCAACGCCATGGGCGTGCGCCTCGACGACCTGATCGCCGGGCAGGAGACCCTGCCGGACTGGCACGTGATCCGCGATCTCCTCGGCAACGCGTCGCCGGAGCAGATCGCCCTGGCCAAGGGCATCCTGTCGGGCCAGTCCTCGGCCAGCGGCGAGGCGCCACAGCCGCGCGTCGCGGTGATCGGCCTGCGCGGCGCCGGGAAATCGACCCTCGGCCGCCGGGTCGCCGATCGCCTGGGCTGGACCTTCGTCGAACTCAACGCCGAGATCGAGCGCGAGAACGCACTCTCGGTGAAGGAGATCTTCGCGATCTACGGACAGGAGGGCTATCGCCGCCTGGAGCAGGCGGCCCTGCGCCGGCTCACCGAGCATCCCGGGCCCCTCGTGCTGGCGACCAGCGGCGGCATCGTCGCGGAACCTCTGACCTACGACCTGCTGCTCCAGGCCTTCTTCACGATCTGGCTGCGGGCCCGGCCCGAGGAGCACATGCAGCGCGTGCGCGACCAGGGCGAACTCACCACCACCGGCGACCACCCCTCGGCCATGCAGGAACTGCGCGCCGTCCTGGCCAGCCGCGAGCCCCTCTACGCCCGCGCCTCGTCGGTCGTCGACACCTCCGACGTGCCCGTCGACGTCATGGTCGACCGCCTCGCCGAAGCCATCGAGGCGCGCTTCGGCACCCTCGATCACCGCCGCAGCGCCTGACGGTCGCGGCCCGCGCGATCGGGTCGGTCGCCGCGCGGCCTTGATCGGGCGTGCGATGCACACCAAGCTATGGGACATGCGGTCCGGAGCGGTTTTGTTCTGCCGGCCCGCGTGACGACAGACATACCCTACTGGAGCGGCGCGGGGCGGGGCAGGATCCCGCCGACGCGGCACGACCTCCACGTCGACTCGCGGTATACGCCGGCCCGCCGCGACGCGCCCGGCCCAGAGGAGGACCCGATGTCCGCCAGCCCCTTCCCCATCGCCGCGAAAGGCGCAGAACCGCTGGCGGTGTGCGATCCGATCTGGGCGCGCCTGCGGGCCGAGGCCGAGGCGATCGTCCGCGAGGAGCCGCAACTCGCCTCATTCATCGTGGCGACGGTCCTCAATCATACCTCGCTGGAGGGCGCCGTGGCGCACCGCGTGGCGGCCCGCCTCGGACACGCCTCCCTGCCGGCCGAGCTCATCGCCCACGGCTTCTTCGAGGCGATCACCGCCGAGCCGAGCCTCGGCCAGGATTTTCGCGCCGACATCGCCGCGGTGCTCGATCGGGACCCCGCCACCAGCCGGGCCATCGAACCGGTGTTGTACTTCAAGGGCTTCCACGCGATCCAGGCGCATCGCCTCGCCCACTGGTACTGGACGGCGGGACGGCGCGACCTCGCACTCTACCTCCAGAGCCGGTCCTCGGAGGTGTTCCAGACCGACATCCATCCGCAGGCCCGGATCGGGCGCGGCATCTTCCTCGACCATGCCACCGGCCTCGTGGTCGGCTCCACGGCGGTGATCGAGGACGATGTCTCGATCCTCCACGCCGTTACCCTGGGGGGCACCGGCAAGCAGGGCAGCGACCGTCACCCCAAGATCCGCCACGGCGTGATGATCGGCGCCGGTGCCAAAATCCTGGGCAACATTGAGGTCGGGGCCTGCGCCCGCATCGCTGCCGGTTCGGTGGTGCTGCGCCCGGTGCCGGCCAACACCACCGTGGTCGGTGTTCCCGCCCGCGTTGTCGGCACCGCCGGCTGCGCCGAGCCGTCGCGGGCCATGGACCAGCTCGTCGCCATGGATCAGTTCATCCACATGGCCGAGGGCATCTAACGGCGCCCCCGGCATGCCGATATCGGCTCGGAGCCCCGCTTGCCCATCCCCCGATGGCGTGGCAAGCGGGGGCCAGCCCGGCCCCGGCCGCCGCCGGCAGGCTCACGAGGCCGCCGCGCGCGACTGGCGATGAGCCGGAAAACGACTCGAACGCGAGAGGCGATCAGCGTGAACAAGACCGACATTGTGAAGGTGCAGGATTACCTCCGCCGGACCTTCGCCAACACCAACATCCGCCTCGTTCCCCGTCCCAAAAAGGACGATTCGGCGGAGGTCTATATCGGCGAGGAGTTCCTGGGCGTGGTCTCGGTCGACGACGAGGACGGCGACCGCTCGTTCAACTTCGCCATGGCGATCCTGGACATCGACCTCGAAGACTGAGGGCTCCCACCTGCCGCGGGGCCCTGCAGGTCGCACCGGCCTGTGCGTGGATTTAACCCTGACGGCAGGAAACCCTTAACGTTTCGTAAACGACGCGGCACAGTGGACGCCACATCGCCTCTCGATGGTGGAGCGTTCGCGTCATGACCCTCAGCCCCTCGGCCCTCGACTCCCTGCAGACCCTCTGCGTCGGCCTCGCCCTCTCGGGCCTGCTCGCCAGCGCCTTCGAACTGTTCACGGAGCGTCGCGCGAGCTTCAGCCTGCTTGAGCGCGGCGGCGTGACGGCCGTGGCGGCCCTGCCGATGCTGGCCTTCGGCGCGCCCTTCATCATTCTGCGCAACACCGTCCGCGGCCGCCGACTGGAGCGCCGCCCGATCCCCTTTGTGATGATCGCCACGATGATCGCCTGCGGCTGGAGCCTGATGTCGGGCCGCGTCGCCCTTGACCTCGCTCACCTGATCGCGGGCGTCTGAGCACACGCCTTCCTGTTCCGAGGTCCCGGCCAACATCTGGACCGCCGATACACGAAAGGCCGCCCTGGAGGCGGCCTTTCGCGCGTACAGCGATGGCGGGATCCGCCCTCAGCGATTGGCGGTGGCCACCGGGGACGCCCCGCCATTCAGGGTGACCCAGGCCAAACCGTCCTGCCCCTCGCGCTTGATGAAGGTGTAGCCGGTGCGGGGGCCGGACAGGACCGCGTTGGTCTTGTTGTCGAGGATCAGGTCGCCGCGATCGGTGCGGACCATCAGCACCGCGTGGCCCTCGCCGATCTCGTCGATGACCACGGTCATCCGCAGGGCCCGGCGCGGAAGGCCGCGCTCCACGAGCATCCGGCGCTTGAGGAGCTGGTAGTCCTCGCAGTCGCCGAAGCCGTCGTCGGGATAATCCCAGCGGTCGACGACCCCCCAATGGGCGAGGTCGGTGATCGGCTTGATCCGGGCATTGACCCGTCGGTTGACCCGGTTGAGCAGGTCGCGGATGCGCGGCGTAAGGGCGATAACGGCGGGCTGCGTCGTGTCGACGGCGCATTCGGCGGGCATCCGGGCGCAGAAGGCGGTCCAGGCGGCGACGGGGCGGGCCGGGACGCCTTCCTCGAGGGCCGAGGCATCGGGCAAGGCCGCGACGGTCTGGGCCTCGGTGCTGGCGCCACCGATGAGCAGGATGGTCCCGACGAGGCCGAACTGCAGCGTGCGGGCGAAGCGTCGCCAAAGTCTTCCGCGCGGCCCGTGCGGCAGTCCCTCGACGCTTCGCAGTCTCGCGTGCCGCATGCCGGTCGCCCTGCCATCCCCTGGTGGAGCGATAAGGTTTACACGGGAACGATCCGGGCTCAATCGGAAAGTTAAACCCGCGTTAACGCGCACTGGGGCGCATTGGTTCCACACAGGTTCGTGCGACGTGAGGATGCCGACGGATCGTGCCGCGCCACCGGAACGGCCGGTGCTCTCGAGCCCGTTCGGTCTCCGCCGAGATGCTCAGCGGTTGGCGGTGGTGACGGGCGAGGTGACCCCACCAAGCGAAACCCATGCCACCGTATCTGCAGACTCCCGCTTGATGAAGACGTAGCCCGTCCGGTACCAAGCCAGGATCTCGCTGGTCTTGTTGTCGAGGATGAAGTCGCCGCGGTCGGTGACCAGGGTCAGCACCGCGTGGCCCTCGCCCTTCTCGTCGATGACGACCGTCATCCGCATCGCCCGGCGCGGCAGGCCGCCCTCGGCCAGGAGCTTGCGCTTGAGCAGCTGGTAATCCTCGCAATCGCCCGAACCGTCCTCGGCGAGGTCCCAGCGATCCGGTACGCCCCAATGCTCCTGGTCCGTCACGGCGTGCAGGGACTTGTTCACGCGACGGTTGACCGCGACGACGGTGTTCCAGATGGCCGGGGTGAGCGCGATGCGGTTGGGCTCGTTCGCGTCGATCGCGCATTCGGCGGCATATAGCTGGCAGAAGGCGGCCCAAGCCGGCAGCGGACGGGCCTCGGCCAGGGTCAGGGCGGCGGGTGAGGGCGTAGGCAGGGCCGCCAGGGTCTGGGCCGACGACGGACCGCTCGTCAGGACGGCCAGCACCGCGAGCAGGATCAGCGCAATCGTCTTCGTCCGGTCCATGGCGGCGTCCTCACGTCCTATGCCGCTAGGGTGCCGCCGTGGGACCTGTTCCGCGCTGAAGCCGATCCGCGCAATTTTATCGATTCGCCGGCGGGATTGCGGCTCTCGCGCGACAGGCCGAATGCGCCGTCTCGGCGATGGCGCGAAACGGCGCGGTTCCGCCAACCGGCCGGTAACCGTGCTTGCAGAGAGGTCCTTCACGAAGCGGAGCGGGCGGGGCCGCCGTGACACCCGGGAGCGCCCTTGCTATGCCGCGGCCTGGGCGAGGGGGCGGAGCGTTCCCCGCGGGACGGACGTCCCCGCCGAGCCCCGGACATGGAATTTTACGGCACCATGAACATCTTCGCCACCTTCGAGGCCCGCGTGCGCGGCGCCGTGCAGGCCCTCATCCAATCCGGGCAGCTGCCCGAGGGGCTCGACCTCGCCCGAGTGGTGGTGGAGCCGCCGCGCGATGCGAGCCATGGCGACCTGGCCACCAACGCCGCGCTGGTGCTGGCCAAGGAGGCGAAGACCAACCCGAAGGCCCTGGGCGAAACCCTCGCCGCAGCCCTGCGCGCCGACCCCGACGTGACGGAGGCGAGCGTCGCCGGCCCCGGCTTCATCAACCTCCGGCTGGCCCAGGGTACCTTCCACGCCGTCGTCCGGGCGGCCCTCACCGCGGGCGAGGCCTACGGGCGCGGCGCCATGCCGGGGGGCCGGGTCAACATCGAGTACGTCTCGGCCAATCCCACCGGCCCGATGCATGTGGGCCACGGGCGCGGGGCGGTGTTCGGCGACGCCCTGGCCAACCTGCTGGTGGCGGCCGGGCGCGACGTGACGCGCGAATACTACATCAACGATGCCGGCGCGCAGGTCGACGTGCTCGCCCGCTCGGCCTTCCTGCGCTACCGCGAAGCGTTGGGCGAGCCGGTCGGCCCGGTGCCGGAGGGACTCTATCCGGGCGACTACCTCGTGCCGGTGGGCGCCCGGCTGGCCGAGCTCCATGGCCGTGCCCTCCTCGACCAGCCGGAGGCGGAGTGGCTGCCGACGGTGCGGGCCTTCGCCATCGCGGCGATGATGGACCTGATCCGCGACGACCTCGCCCGGCTCGGCATCCATCACGACGTGTTCTTCTCCGAAGCCACCCTCAAGGGGGAGGTGCCCGTCCTGCTGGCGGAGCTTCGCCAGAAGGGTCTCGTCTACGAGGGGCGCCTGCCGCCGCCCAAGGGACAGCTGCCCGAGGACTGGGAGGATCGCGAGCAGACCCTGTTCCGTACCGTGGAGTTCGGCGACGACGTCGACCGGCCGCTGCTGAAGTCGGACGGCTCCTTCACCTACTTCGCCTCCGACATCGCCTATCACCGGACCAAGATCGCCCGGGGCGCCACCGACCTCATCGACGTGCTCGGCGCCGATCACGGCGGCTACGTCAAGCGCATGCAGGCCGCCGTGAAGGCGGTCAGCGACGGCCGCGCCACCCTCGACGTGAAGCTGTGCCAGCTGGTGCGGCTGCTGCGCGCGGGCGAGCCCGTGAAGATGTCGAAGCGCTCCGGCGAGTTCATCACCCTGCGCGAGGTGGTCGACGAGGTCGGGCGCGATCCGGTGCGCTTCATGATGCTCTACCGGAAGAACGACGCGACCCTCGACTTCGACCTCGCCAAGGTGGTGGAGCAGTCGAAGGAAAACCCGGTCTTCTACGTGCAATACGCCCACGCGCGCTGCGTGTCGGTGTTCCGCCAGGCCGCGCAGGCGATGCCGGGCGAGGATTTGTCCCGGGCCGGCCTCCTGGGCGAGGCCGACCTGTCGCGCCTCACCGATCCGAGCGAGGTCGAGATCATGCGGCTGATCGCGCAGTACCCGCGCGTCCTCGAGGCGGCGGCCGGCGCCCATGAACCGCATCGGGTGGCGTTCTACCTCTATGAACTGGCCTCGTCGCTGCACGGTTTGTGGAACAAAGGCAAAGACTTGCCGCAATTACGGTTTATTAATCCTGACGACCGAAACTCCACACGGGCTCGATTGGCCCTCGTTGAGGCGTTGCGGGGCGTTGTCGCCTCCGGCCTCGCGGTGTTGGGCGTCACCGCGCCGGACGAAATGCGGTGAGGTGATCTCGGCGTGAAGAGGGATGCTGCCATGACGACGAACGCTTCGCGGGCGACGGTCGATTTCGACGCCTTTGCGCGGGATCTGCAGCAGCCTCCGGCGCCGGCCCAAGTGCCCGTCCAGGGTGTTGCGCCTGTCCAGGCTCCGGCTGCGGCCAAGGCCGACCCCCTGGCCGAACTGGCCCGCATCGTCGGGCAGGACGATCCGTTCCGCGCCCTGCTCCAGGCCCGCGATTCCCGCGTCGATGCGGCCGCGCGGGGCCGCATCGAGCCGAGCTTCGGCGACGGTCCGGTCCAGGCCCGCTCCGCCCAGGTCCAGGCTCACACACCCGTTCATGCCCAGGCGCCCGCGCACCAGGCGGCTCAGCAGCCGGCCTCGCCCACGGACGCCTTCGACCAGTATCTCGCCTCCGTCGATCACGGCGCCTATGCCGATTCGCAGGGCGCCTATCCGGACCCCGACGCGGCCGAATTCGCCCCCAACGACGCCGATGACCGGGTCCGCTCCCTGGAGCGGCCGCGCAAGCGCAACCGCCTGGTATCGGTGGGCGCCGGCCTCAGCGTCCTCGCCCTCTGCGTCACCGGTGCCCTGGCCTGGCGCGGCCTGCACGGCCAGTCCGGCAGCAGCGGCGGCGTCCCCACCATCCTGGCCGACACCGCGCCCCTGAAAATCGCACCGCAGAAATCCGATGGGGTCGAGATCCCGGACCAGAACAAGCAGATCTACGAGCGCACCGCCAAGGATGGCCAGATCCGCATCGTCAACCGCGAGGAGCAGCCCCTCGACGTGGCCCAGGCCGCCCGGGCGGCCCTCGGGAACGGCGAAGGCGGGGCGACCCCGGGCAGCGCCGCTCCGGCAGCGGCCCCGCAGCCGGCCCAGCAAGGCGGCCTCGGCGATTCGCTCGGTGAGCCCCGTCGGGTCCGTACGGTCTCGGTGAAGCCCGATACGCCCCCACCGCCGCCCCAGCGCGAGGCGTCCGCCGAAGCCACGACACCGTCGGTGATCCCCACCATGACCCTACCGGGCGCCACCAGCGACGGCGCCAGCGCCAGCCCGTCCCTGCGCCAGCGCGCGACCCGGCTGCCGCCTCCGGTCGCGACGACCCCGGTGGCCGAAGCGCCCGCCGCGGCCCCGCCAGAGCCTGCGCCGGCCCCCGCCCCCCGCGTCAAGGCGCCCCAGCGCGTGGCCGCCGTAGCCCCCGAGGCGACCTCCGCCATCGCCGCCCCGCCGCCCGTCGCGGCAGCACCCTCCGCGGGCGGTGGCGGCTACGCCGTCCAGCTCGGCGTCCGCACCAGCGAGAGCGAGGCCCAGGCCGCCTTCCGCCAGATGCAGGGCAAGTACAGCCAGCTCTCCGGCCAGCCGGCCCTGATCCGTCAGGCCGAGGTCAACGGCAAGACGATCTACCGCGTCCGTGTCGGGCCCCTCGGCAAGACCGAGGCGACCAGCCTGTGCACCCAGCTCCAGGGCGCGGGCGGCCAGTGCTTCGTGGCCAAGAACTGAGGTCCAATCCGGGCCCCTGAAATGACCGGGCGCCGGCGCGCGCCCGGTCGCCCGGCCGGGCGGCGAGCGCGGCGCCTTCCGGGAGCCCATCGCACCCTGTGGCCACCAGGCCACGCGTGCGTTCTCCCGTGCACCCCCCATTCCGTTCGACGTTTTCCGGCCGCATCCTGCCCCGATTGGCGTGGGGTCGATTCGTCGCCGAGCCCTTCCGGCGGCCGTCCCATCCCGCCAGTCCACTCCCCGAGCCAATCCACCGAGGATGCGTCCCCGATCATGACCTCCCGTGCCCTGATCCTTGGTTGCGCCGGCAAGACCCTCTCGGCGCAGGAGGCCGCCTTCTTCCGGGACGTGGCGCCCTGGGGCTTCATCCTGTTCAAGCGCAACATCGGGACGCCCGACGAGGTCCGCGCCCTCACCGACGCCCTCCGGGAGACGGTCGGCCGCGCGGACGCCCCGATCCTCATCGACCAAGAGGGCGGCCGGGTTCAGCGCATGGGACCGCCGCATTGGCCGGCCTATCCGGCGGGGCGTCGTTTCGGCGGGCTCAACGGCTCGGCCGCGGCGATCGCGCATCTGGGCGCCCGGCTGATGGCCCATGACCTTGCCAGCGTCGGCATCAACGTCGACTGCGCCCCTGTCCTCGACGTGCCGGTGGCCGGAGCCCATGACGTGATCGGCGACCGCGCCTACGACACCACGCCCGACCGCGTGGCCGAGATCGGCCGGGCCGTTGCGGAGGGCCTGATGCAGGGCGGCGTGCTGCCTGTCATGAAGCACATTCCCGGGCATGGCCGCGCCGGCTGCGACAGCCACAAGGGCCTGCCGGTGGTGGAGGCCGACCTCGCTACCCTGAGCGCCCAGGATTTCGTACCCTTCCGGGCGCTCGCCGACCTGCCGATGGCCATGAGTGCCCATGTGGTGCTCACCGCCCTCGATGCCGCCCACCCGGCGACGCAGTCGGCCATCGTGATTCGCGACATCATCCGCGGCGCCATCGGCTTCGACGGGCTGTTGATGACCGACGACCTCTCGATGCACGCCCTCCAGGGCACGTTCCGGGGCCGGACCGAGGCCTGCTTCGCTGCCGGCGTCGATATCGGCCTGCACTGCAACGGCGATCCGGACGAGATGCAGGGCGTCGCCGAGGGTGCGCCTGCCCTGGCCGGCGCGGCCCTGCGTCGGGCCGAGGCTGCCCTGGCCCGCCTGCCCGCCGGGACCGACACCTTCGACGTGCAAGAGGCCCGGGCCCGGTTTGCGGCGGCCCTGTCGATGGCCGCATGAATTCCCACTCTCCCGCCATCCTGCGCACCGCGCGCCGGATGAGGCGACAACGGCGCGTGGCTGGTCTATGAACCGGCGGCGGGCCGGAAACTTGCATGCCCGCGATGCGGCGATCGGAACGGAGCGAGAGTCACCCGCACTTCTTGTGCTCGGGGTACCCGATCCTTAGGTTCGCCCTCAACCGACACACGAGACGGCGCAGCGCGGTGTTTGAGCTGCGGCGCGGGAGGTTGCCATGGGCAGCATGAGTATCTGGCACTGGATCATCGTCGCCGGCATCGTGATGCTGCTGTTCGGTCGCGGCAAGATCTCCGACCTGATGGGCGATGTCGCCAAGGGCATCAAGGCCTTCAAGAAGGGCATGGCCGAGGACGAGACGCCGACCACCACGGCCGTGCCGCCGCCGAGCGCGGGCGAGCCGGTGCGGACGTTGCCCCATCAGGGGGAGCCCGCCACCGCCAATACGGTGTCGGCCGACCGCAAGGTCGTCTGATCCCCTACGCGAGAATCGGGCGCTGCGGCCGATCGCGGGTCTGGCGCAGGGCGCCACGACCTGCCATGGGCGGCGCGCTGTTGATGGACGGCGCACGGTCGCGGGACAGTCGACACCATGTTTGACATGAGTTGGGGCGAGGTGATGCTGATCGGCGGCGTCGCCCTCATCGTCATCGGCCCGAAGGATCTGCCGAAGGCCCTGCGTACGGTGGGGCAGATCACCGGCAAGATGCGCCGCATGGCCGGCGAGTTCCAGTCGCAGTTCAACGAGGCGATCCGTGAGGCGGAGTTCGACGAAATCCGCCGCGAGGTGGATGGGGTCAAGCGCTCGGCGAGCACGATGGGGCCGACATTCAACCCGGTGCAGACCATCCGCGACGAGTTGAAGGGGGCCGTCGACGGTCGGACCGAGACAAAGACGACCCCTTCGCCGACCCAGGGCCTCGCCAACGTCGCCGACCAGCTGGCCGAGCGCGAGACTTCGTCGTCCGAGCCCGTTCGAGACATGCCAAACCCCGTGCCAGCCCCCGTGGAAGCGCTGCCCGACCTGCCGCCGCACCCGTCTTCGGGGGCGCCCGGTCCGGCTGCGACCCACGCCTGGACCGCCGAACCGCCGCCCGGCTCCCCCGACCCAGCTCCCAGCGCGTCGCCTCACTCCGAGACGCCGGCCAAACCCCAGCTTGATTCCGGCCGATGATCAACGAGACCGACGAAGCCGAGATCGAAGCCTCGCGGGCCCCGCTCCTCGATCATCTCATCGAGTTGCGGTCGCGGCTGATCAAGTCGCTGGCTGCGTTCGTCGTGATGTTCTTCGGGTGCTTCTTCTTCTCGCGGCACATCTACAACATCCTGGTCTACCCCTACGTCTCCGTGGTGGGTGTCGAGAACGCGAAGCTGATCGCGACGCACTTCCTCGAGCAGGTGTTCACCAACATCAAACTCAGCGTGTTCGGGGCCGGCTTCCTGGCCTTCCCGGTCATCGCTACGCAGATCTACGCCTTCGTGGCCCCGGGCCTCTATCGCAACGAGCGCCAGGCCTTCCTGCCGTACCTCATCGCCACGCCGATCTTCTTCATCCTCGGCGCCCTGGTGGTGTTCTTCCTGGCGATGCCGCTGCTGATCCAGTTCTCGGTCTCGCTGCAGCAGATCGGCCAGCCCGGCGAGGCGACGATCGCACTCCTGCCGAAGGTGGACGAGTACCTTTCGCTCATCATGACGCTCATCTTTGCCTTCGGCATCGCCTTCCAGCTGCCGGTGATCCTGACCCTGCTCGGGCAGATCGGCGTGATCGACACGGCGTTCCTGCGCGAGAAGCGCCGCTACGCCATCGTCCTGGTGTTCGTGGCCGCCGCCGTGCTGACGCCGCCGGACGTGATCTCGCAGCTCTCGCTCGCAATCCCGATGCTGCTGCTCTACGAGGCCTCGATCTTCTCGGTGGCCCGCGTCGAGCGCCGTCGAGCCGCCCAGCGCAAGGCCGAGGGGCTCGACCCGTAAAACGCCGCCCCTACGGGGCCTCGGCCGTCACGGCCGAGGCGACGGGCGCGGCAGGATCACGCCAGCGGTTCAGCTCGGCGTCGATCGCCCCCTGCGTCCCACGCATGAACTCAGCGCCGCTCAGCCCCGGGGGCAGGGGCGGAAGGTAGCTCACAGTCACGGCGCCGGGGCTGTGGCGGGCGCCGCCATGGGGCCAGTACAGGCCGGAATTCACCGCCACCGGCAGCACGGGCAGGCCGAGCTTGGCGTAGAGCAGCTCGACCCCGCGCTTGAACTGGACCGGCTCAGCGATGCCGCCGCGGGTGCCTTCCGGAAACATCAGCACCGAACGCCCCTGCGCGATCGCCGCGCGGCTCTCGTCGATCATCACCCGCAGGGCCTGGGTGCCGTTGGCCCGGTCGATGATGATCATCGGCGAGCGGCGCAGGAACCAGCCGACGATGGGGATCGCCACCAACTCGCGCTTGGCCACGATGGCGACGTTGGGCACCAGAACGAGGAAGGCTAGGGTTTCCCAGGCCGACTGGTGGTTGGCCACGATGAGGCAGGGCTCGGCCGGAATGCGGGCGCGGCCCTCCTCGACATAGGTGAGCCCGACGATGCGGGCGAGGCCGAACAGGATGCCCCGGGACCACAGGCGGGTGAAGGCCCGGATCGGCCGTGCCGGCGCGCCCAGCAGGGCGAGCACTGCCAGCGGCAGGATGAACAGGGCGGTCCAGGCGGCCCAGTAGGCGTTGAAGAGCGCGGAACGGATGCGCGACACGTGACGATCCCTCGATCTCGCCCCGGGTGCGATCCCTCGCGGATCAGGAGCCCCAGGCGCGGCATTTCCCCGGCGACGGCGGCGGCGATCCGGTCTATGCCGGCCCGCCGCGCCGACGCGCGCACGATCCTTTAAACATTTTCCAGTTTCACGCGAGCCGAACGCCGTGCGCCTCACCGTCACCACTTGGAACATCAACTCGGTGCGCCTGCGCATCGATTCGGTCCTGCGCTTCCTCGCCGAGGCCCAGCCGGACGTGCTCTGCCTGCAGGAGACGAAGTGCCCGGACGACGCGTTTCCGCTGAAGGCCCTGCGGGGCTCCGGCTACGAGAACGTCGTGTTCGCCGGCCAGAAGGGCTATAACGGCGTCGCGATCCTCTCGCGCTTTCCCCTCCTCACGCGCGACGTGATGGCGTTCTGCGAGCGCCAGGACGCGCGTCACATCTCGGCGGTCCTGGGGCCCGAAGCCGGGAAGGCGGCCGGGATCGTGCTGCACGATTTCTACGTGCCGGCGGGCGGCGACGTCCCCGACCGCGGCCTCAATCCGAAATTCGCGCACAAGCTCGACTTCCTCGACGAACTGCGCGCCTGGGGTGGGCGGCGGGTCACGGGCCCGGCGATCCTGGTCGGCGACCTCAACGTGGCGCCGCTGGAGCACGACGTCTGGTCGCACAAGCAGCTCCTCGATGTGGTGAGCCACACCCCTATCGAGACCGAGCGGCTCGAGACCCTGCGGGGCGAGGCCGGCTGGGTCGATGCCGCCCGCCTGCTGGTGCCGGAGCCGACGAAGATCTACACGTGGTGGAGCTACCGCTCTCCCGACTGGGCGGCGGCCGACAAGGGCCGGCGCCTCGACCATGCCTGGGTCTCCTCCGACCTCGCCGGCACGGTGCGCGACATGACGGTCGCCCGCCACGTCCGGGGCTGGGACCGCCCCTCCGACCATGCGCCGGTGACGCTGACCCTGGAACTCTAAGGGCTGTCACCGGCCGGTCATGCGCGAGGCGTAGGGGCGGCGTCCATCATCCCCGATGGACAGTCCGAGAGCCCGCATGAATCCCGCAGCACGGGCGGTCCGCCGCGAAACCAGCCTCGGCCTGACCCAGGCCGTGCATCGCAGCCGCGCCCTGTCCCGCGCCGGCTTGTCCGAACGGCTGTTCACCCTGGCCTTCAGCGGGCTGGTCTATCCCCAGATCTGGGAGGATCCGGCGGTCGATCTGGAAGCCCTGGCGCTGGGGCCGGAGGACCACGTCGTCGCCATCGCGTCGGGCAGCTGCAACGTCCTGTCCTACCTCACCGCCGATCCGGCGCGGATCAGCGCGGTCGATCTGAACGGCGCGCACATCGCCCTGGGGCGCCTCAAGCTCGCGGCCCTGATGCGGCTGCCCGATTCGGCAGCCTACTTGCGCTTCTTCGGGCGTGCCGACACGGCCGGCAACATCGCCGCCTACGATGCGCGAATCGCGCCCCATCTGGACGCCACCGCGCGCGCGTATTGGGAGGCCCGTCGCCTGGACGGGCGCCGGCGCATCGCAGCCTTCTCCGAGAACGTTTTCCGCCACGGCCTGCTCGGGCGCTTCATCGGGACCGGGCATCGGCTGGCCCGGCTCTACGGCTGCGACCTCTCCGCCGTCCTCAAGGCCCGCGACCGCGCCGAACAGCGCAGCCTGTTCGCGGCACACGTGGCGCCGCTGTTCGAGAAGCGCCTCGTGCGCTGGCTGATCCGGCGCCCGGCCTCCCTCTACGGCCTCGGGATCCCCCCGGCCCAGTACCAGGCCCTCGCCCAGGACCACCCGGGCGGCATGGTCGACGTCCTACGCCACCGCCTGGAGCGCCTCGCCTGCGACTTCGACCTCGCCGACAACTACTTTGCCTGGCAGGCCTTCGGCCGGGGCTACGCCCCGGGTCCGGACGCGGCCCTGCCGCCCTACCTGCAGCCGCGCCACTTCGAGACCCTGCGGGCCCGGGCCGGACGCGTGAGCTACCGCCAGCAGTCGATGACGGCGTTCCTGGCGGCCAGCCCGGACAGGAGCGCGGATGCCTACGTGCTCCTCGACGCGCAGGATTGGATGAGCGACGCCGACCTGACCGCCCTGTGGACCGAGATCACCCGCACCGCCCGGCCGGGCGCACGGGTCATCTTCCGCACGGCCGCCGACGAGCGCTGCCTGCCGGGCCGGGTGCCGGACGGGATCCTCTCCGCCTGGGACTATGCCGAGACCGAGAGCCGCGCAGGACAGGCCCGCGACCGCTCCGCCATCTACGGCGGCTTCCATCTCTACCGTCGGCGGGCCGCGTGAGCGATGCCGCGCAGGCGATGGACCGGATGTACCGGCGCCAGCGCCACCTCTACGACGCCAGCCGCAAATTCTATCTCCTCGGGCGCGACCGGGCGATCGCGGACCTCGCCGTTCCGGCGGGCGGTACGGTGCTGGAGATCGGCTGCGGCACCGGACGCAATCTCGTGCGCATCGCCCGAACCTACCCGGAGGCCGCCTGCCACGGCCTCGACGTCTCGGCGGCGATGCTCGCCACGGCCGCCCGCAGCGTCGCACGCGCCGGGCTCGAGTCCCGCATTCGCCTCGCGCGCGGGGATGCGACGGCCTTCGACCCGGAGGCCCTGTTCGGGCGGGCAAGCTTCGACCGGATCGTAATCTCCTACGCCCTGTCGATGATCCCGCCCTGGGAGCGGGTGCTGGCCGAGGCCGCCGGACACCTCGCACCGGGCGGACGTCTCCATGTGGTGGATTTCGGCGATCAGGCGGGCCTGCCCCGCCCCGCCCGCAGCCTCCTCAACCGATGGCTCGCGGCCTTCGCGGTGACGCCGCGCGCAACCCTGCCGCAGGCGGTGGCGGCCGTGGCCACCACCCTGGACGCCGAGGCGCGGGTGCACCAGCGCTTCCGCGGCTACTGCGTGCACGCGGTGATCACGCGCTGAGGGCGCAGGATCCGCCTGGCGAGCGCCGATCGCAGAGATTGATTCAGCCGGCTTCGGCGGAACGCCCTGGCGCGACCCCGCATTGGGTTTCCGACGCGGCGGCTTCCAGGCCGCCCACCCCAACCGGAGGTTTCCCCATGCGCAAGCTCCTCGTCGCCTTCCTGCTCCCGAAGCTCGTCTCTTATCTGCGCCGGCGCTATTCCGGCCGTCCGAGCCCGCGTCACTACTCCTAAGATTCAGCGCGCCGGGACTGCAGGCAGTCCCGGCGCGCTCATCCGGCGGAGCCGAGCCGCCCGTCGACCGTAGCCGACATAGATCGCCAGCCCCACGACGAGCCATAGGGCGAGCCGCAGCCAGGTGTCCCCGGGCAGGCCGAGCATCAGCCCGAGGCAGGATAGGATGCCGAGGATCGGCACCACCGGCATGCCCGGCACCCGGAAGGGGCGAGGGCGCCCAGGATCCGTCCGGCGCAGCACCAGGACGGCGGTGCAGATGACCACGAAGGCGAAGAGTGTGCCGATGCTCACCAGTTCGCCCAGAAGGTCGATCGGAACCAGCCCCGCCACCAGGGCCGTCACGGCACCGATGGTGATCTGACTGGTAGCCGGCGTCCGGAAGCGGGGATGCACCCGCGCGAAGGCCGGCGGCAGCAGTCCGTCGCGCGCCATGGCATAGAAGATCCGGGCCTGCCCGTAGAGGGCAGCGAGCGCCGCCGTGGTCAGGCCGAGGATCGCCCCGAACTTGATCGCAACCGCGAAAGCCCCGAAGCCGATCGCTTCCACCGCCTTGGCGATGGGGTCGGGCACGTCGAGGGCCCGATAGGGGACGAGGCCGGTGAGTACCGCCGCCACCGCCACGTAGAGCACCGTGCTGATTGCCAGCGACCCGAGGAGCCCGATCGGTGCGTCGCGTTGGGGACGGCGCGTCTCGCCCGCCGCGGTCGAGATCGTCTCGAAGCCGATGAAGGCGAAGAACACCACGCCGGCCCCGCGCAGCACGCCGCTCCAGCCGAACGCACCGAAGGTGCCGGTGTTCTCCGGCACCAGGGGAGACCACAGGCCCACATTCACGTGGGCCGCACCGACGCCGATGAAGGCCAGGATGATCGCAACCTTGATCGCCACCATTAGGACGTTCACCCGAGCCGATTCGCGGTTGCCGCGCACGAGGAGCAGGGTCAGCAGGCCGATGATGGCCGCCGCCGGCAGGTCGAACCCTGCGTCGACCCCGCCGGGCAGGGGGGTGAAGGGCGCCGCCGAGAGGAATGGAGGAAGATGCAGGCCGACATCGGCGAGGAGCGAGCGGGCATAGCCCGACCAGCCCACCGCCACGGTCGCAGCGCTCATGGCGTACTCGAGGACGAGGTCCCAGCCGATGATCCAGGCGCAGACCTCCCCTAGGGTTGCGTAGGCGTAGGTGTAGGTGCTCCCCGGGACCGGCACCATCGCGGCGAGTTCGGCATAGCAGAGCGCGACGAACCCACAGGCGATGCCGCCGAGCACGAAGGACAGGGTCAGGCCCGGACCGGCATAATTGGCCGCCGCCGTACCGGTGAGGACGAAGATGCCCGCCCCGATGGTCGCCCCGACCCCGAGGGCGACGAGGTCGAAAGCCGAGAGCGAACGCGGCAGGCGCGAGGTCCCATCGCCATCGGCGTCGGCCGCCAGGATGTCGGCGATGGATTTTCGCGCGGTGAGGCGGTTGCCCGTCATCGTCCGGACCTTCGCATGACGGTGGATCGTGTGCCAATCGGGGCAAGTCCCGCGCCAAGGCCTTCTCCTGCGCCAAGGCCTTCTCCCGCACCAAGGCCTGCGTGCCGAACACCAGTCCAGACTTTCTCGCCAGGATCAGCTCTCGCGCCAGGCAGCAACCTGGCCGTGTTGTCAGCGCCGGTCCCCTCTGGTAGATCTTGAACAGCATCAAGAGTCGGGGCGATCCCTGACGCCAACCTGCTCTCCCGGGCAAGGTGGCACCCTCCGGCAATCGGCGGGGATGTGGCCGGACCGGCAACCGAACGGGCTTCGCCATATCTCTATCCGGTCAGTCGCTGCACTCCTGATGCGGACCTTGACCAGACGAGAGCGACCGATGCCCCCCGAGCCCCAGCAATTCGCGAGCGACAACTACGCCGGCATCTGCCCCGAGGCCTGGGCCGCCATGGACGCGGCCAATCGCGGCTCGGTGCCGGCCTACGGCGAGGACCCGTGGACGAAGCGGGCCGCCGATGCCTTCAGGACCCTGTTCGAGACCGACGCCGCCGACGTCTTTTTCGCCTTCAACGGGACGGCTGCCAACGCCCTGGCCCTGGCCTCCCTCTGCCAGTCCTACCACAGCGTCATCTGCTCGGCCTCGGCCCATGTCGAGACGGACGAGTGCGGCGCGCCCGAGTTCTTCTCCAACGGCTCGAAGCTGCTCGTGGTGGCGAGCCCCGACGGCAAGCTGGACCCGGCCTTGATTCGAAGCGTCGCCACCGGTCGCTCGGACATCCACTTTCCGAAGCCTCGCGTGGTCACGATCACCCAGCCCACCGAGACGGGCCAGCTCTACAGCCTCGCCGAGATCCGGGCGATCGCCGCCACATGCCGAGATCTGGGCCTGCGCCTCCACATGGACGGAGCGCGCTTTGCCAATGCCTGCGCCAGCCTCGGCTGCAGCCCCGCCGACATGACCTGGAAGGCCGGCGTCGATCTCCTGTGCTTCGGCGGCACCAAGAACGGCATGGCGGCGGGCGAGGCGATCCTGTTCTTCGATGCCGCCCTGGCGGAGGATTTTGGCTATCGCTGCAAGCAGGCGGGCCAACTCGCCTCGAAGATGCGCTTCCTCTCGGCGCCCTGGGTCGGCGTGCTGGAGGGCGGTGCCTGGCTGCGCCACGCCGCCCATGCCAATGCCTGCGCGCAACGCCTCGCTGCCGCCGTGGCGGACGTAAGCGCCTTCGCGCTGATGTTCCCGGTGGCGGCCAACGCGGTCTTCCTGCGCGCTGCACCCGAGCACCTCGAGGCCCTGCGCACCCGGGGCTGGCGCTTCTACACCTTCATC
This sequence comes from Methylobacterium sp. V23, assembly GCF_002917135.1. NCBI lineage: Bacteria > Pseudomonadati > Pseudomonadota > Alphaproteobacteria > Hyphomicrobiales > Methylobacteriaceae > Methylobacterium > Methylobacterium sp. V23. The sequence continues at coordinate 29,233 of NZ_PDHT01000032.1, read as the reverse complement.
GGTGGAGGCGCGCGCTTCATGTTCGCCTGGGATTCGGATCCGGCACGGATCGAGGCGCTCGCAAGGGACATCCGCGCGGTGGCCGGATGCGAGGCCGCCGCGGCCTGAGCGCTTCCCTCTTCCAACGTCCCCGTACGGGACCGCGACACCCCGAGGGCTGGCGTCGGAGCGGGTTTCGTGTATGGTCCGCGCCGCTCCGACCCGTGCGAACGGGGCCGGGGCACAAGCTGCTTGTGGGTCTGACCGTGCTGGACGACATCCCGGCACCGGCCTTCCACGAGCGTGGCGCGGCCCTCGCGACGAGGCCGCCCCTTCCGAAAACCCGTACCGAAAGGCACTACGATGTCGATCACGGCAGAGCGCAAGACCGCGCTCATCAAGGAATACGCGACCGGCGGCAAGGACACCGGTTCTCCGGAGGTCCAGGTGGCGATCCTGACCGAGCGGATCACCAACCTGACCGGCCACTTCAAGACCCACGGCAAGGACAACCATTCCCGCCGCGGCCTTCTGAAGATGGTCTCGCAGCGCCGCTCGCTGCTCGACTACGTCAAGCGCAAGGACGAGGCCCGCTACCGCAGCCTCATCGAGCGTCTCGGCATCCGCCGCTAAGCACAGCACTCTCATGCGGTTCCGGGCCCGGCCCGGGGCCGCGTTTTGACAGTTCGGGCGGCCGGAATGGGTCCGGCCACCCGAAGACCCGGGCGACTTGAAGGCGGATGCGTCGGGGACAGGATCGCGGGGGGCACGGCGTGCGGCGCCCCCCGCCATCTTGCCCCTGACGGCGCCGGGTTCGCCCGATCGCAGGAAGGCTAGACACTATGTTCGATATCCAACGCGAAGAGCTGATGTGGGGCGACCGCAAGCTCGTCCTCGAGACGGGTAAGGTCGCCCGCCAAGCCGACGGCGCCGTGATGGCGACCTACGGCGAGACCTCGGTGCTCGCCACCGTCGTGTCCGCCAAGGAGCCCAAGGCCGGCATCGACTTCCTGCCGCTCACGGTGAACTACCAGGAGCGTGCCTACGCCGCCGGCCGCATCCCCGGCGGGTACTTCAAGCGCGAGGGCCGTCCGTCCGAGAAGGAGACCCTGGTCTCCCGCCTCATCGACCGTCCGATCCGCCCCCTCTTCATCGAGGGCTGGCGCAACGACACCCAGGTCGTCGTCACCGTCCTGACCCACGACCTCGAGAACGATCCCGACATCCTCGCGATGGTCGCGGCCTCCGCCGCCCTGACCCTGTCGGGCGTGCCCTTCATGGGTCCGATCGGTGCCGCCCGCGTCGGCTACACCAATGGCCAGTACACCCTAAACCCGCACGTGGCCGACCTCGAGGCCTCGACCCTCGACCTCGTCGTCGCCGGCACCCAGGACGCCGTCCTGATGGTCGAGTCCGAGGCCAAGGAGCTCGACGAGGAGGTCATGCTCGGCGCCGTGATGTTCGGCCACAAGCACTTCCAGCCGGTCATCGAGGCGATCATCCGCCTCGCCGAGAAGGCCGCCAAGGAGCCCCGCAACTTCTCCGCCCCCGAGAACGGCGACGTGGAAGCCGCCGTGCTCGAGGTTTGCGAGGCCGACCTGCGCGCCGCCTACAAGAACACCGTCAAGCAGGAGCGCTACGCCGCCGTCGATGCTGTGAAGGCGAAGGTGATGGCCGCGCTCTGCCCCGCCGAGGGCGAGGCGCGCTTCCCGGCCGAGAAGGTCAAGGCCGCGTTCAAGGAAGCGCAGTCGAAGGTCGTGCGCTGGAACATCCTCGACACCGGCTCGCGTATCGACGGCCGTGACGTCCGCACCGTGCGACCGATCGAGTCCCAGGTCGGGGTGCTGCCCCGCGCCCATGGCTCCTCGCTGTTCACGCGCGGCGAGACCCAGGCCCTCGTGGTCGCCACCCTCGGCACCGGCGAGGACGAGCAGTTCATCGACGCACTGGAAGGCACCTACAAGGAGACCTTCCTACTGCACTACAACTTCCCTCCCTACTCGGTGGGCGAGACCGGCCGCATGGGCTCCCCGGGCCGTCGCGAGATCGGCCACGGCAAGCTCGCCTGGCGCGCCGTGCATCCCGTGCTGCCGCCGGCCCACGAGTTCCCGTACACGATCCGCGTCGTGTCCGAGATCACCGAGTCGAACGGCTCCTCCTCGATGGCCTCCGTCTGCGGCGCCTCGCTGTCGCTGATGGATGCCGGCGTGCCGCTGCGCCGTCCGGTGGCGGGCATCGCCATGGGCCTCATCCTTGAGGGTGAGCGCTACGCCGTGCTGTCCGACATCCTCGGCGACGAGGATCACCTCGGCGATATGGACTTCAAGGTCGCGGGCACCGAGTCCGGCATCACCTCGCTGCAGATGGACATCAAGATCGCCGGCATCACCGAGGAGATCATGAAGGTCGCCCTGCACCAGGCGCAGGAAGGCCGTGTCCACATCCTCGGCGAGATGGCGAAGGCCCTGACCGACGCCCGTCCCGAGCTCGGCGAGTACGCGCCGCGCATCGAGACGATGCAGATCCCCACCGACAAGATCCGGGAAGTGATCGGCACCGGCGGCAAGGTGATCCGCGAGATCGTCGAGAAGACCGGCGCCAAGATCAACATCGACGACACCGGCACGGTGAAGATCGCGTCCAGCGACGGCAAGGCCATCAAGGCCGCCTACAACTGGATCCGCTCGATCGTGGCCGAGGCCGAGCCGGGCATGATCTACGATGGCACGGTCGTGAAGACGATGGAGTTCGGCGCTTTCGTGAACTTCTTCGGCGCCAAGGACGGCCTCGTCCACATCTCGGAGCTCGCCGCCCAGCGGGTCGCCAAGGTGACGGACGTCGTTAAGGAGGGCCAGAAGGTCAAGGTGAAGTTCCTCGGTCAGGACGATCGCGGCAAGATCCGCCTCTCGATGAAGGTCGTCGACCAAGAGACCGGCGAGGACATCACCGAGAAGCTCAAGGCCGAGCGCAACGCCGAGCAGGACCGCGCCCGCGGACCCCGCCAGGAGGCGTAAGCGACCAGTTCCGGCCGGGTGCGTCAGCGCTCGGCCGAACCGATCAAAACGAAGAAGAGCGCGGTCGCGTCAGGGCCGCGCTCTTCTTCGTTTTGAGAGCAAGACTGAAGCTGCGATCGGCCGAGGCTCAGGCCGCTCGCTCCCGTAGGTGCGCGACCAACACGGCGGCGGCGCTGTCCGGATCGCGATCGTTCCAGATCGTGTACTCGGCGGCAATTGGGACGACGCGGTCGAGGCGGGTGCGCAGGTCGCCATCCTCGGGCCGGGCGCGGGCGGCGAGGCGTTGGGCGAGCACCGCGGGAGCCGCCGTGATGGCGACGACGCCGACATGCGGCAGGGTCTCGCGAGCCTGCGCCACGATGCGCCGGGAAACGTTGCAGATCACCACCCGTCCCGCCTGCGCCTGGTCCCGGGTCTCGCCGGGAATCGCGTAGCCGAGACCGTGCGCCCGCCAATGCAGGGCGAAGGCGCCAGCGGCGGCGCCCGCGGTAAAGGCCTCCTCCGTGAGGGCGACATTGTCCTCGTGGGCCGAGGGAGCCCGGGTGACGAGGCGACGTGGGAAGACGAAGCGCGGGTCCGGGCCGAGCGTATCGCGCGCGAGCCGCAGCAGGGTATCCTTCCCGGCGCCGCTCGGGCCGACCACGAGAACGAAGCCGCCCGGCATCACACCACCCGCTCGCCGGCGCGCCAGACCTGGCGTACCACCGGCACGCCCCGGGCGAGGCGGACGCGGACGAGATCGGCGCGCAGGCCCGGCGCGAGCCGTCCGCGATCGGTCAGGCCGGTGGCGCGGGCAGGGTTGGCCGTCACGGTGGCAAGGGCCTCTGGCAGGGTGATGCCGGGGACGCGCTCGGGCAAGCCGAAAGCCGCCATCAGCAGGCTCGCCGGCACGTAGTCCGAGGACAGGATGCTGAGGGTCCCGGCCTCCGCCAGGGTGTGAGCCGCGACGTTGCCGGAATGCGAGCCGCCCCGGATCAGGTTGGGCGCCCCCATCATCACGGTGATGCCGGCCGCGTGCGAGGCCTCGGCCGCCTCCAGGGTGGTGGGGAATTCGGCGAGCACCACGGATTCCTCCCGCGAGAGCGCGACGTCCGCCAGGGTGGTGTCGTCGTGGCTGGCCAGAGGGATGCCGTGGGCGTGGGCGAGTGCCACCAGGGCGGGCCGGTTCACGGCGTTGAGGGCATGGCCGTCGCGCATCTTGCGGGCGGTGCTGCGCTTTATCTCCTCCAGGGAGCGGCCGCCGCGCCCGGCATACACGTAGTACTTGTCGACGTCACGGAACTGGCGCTGGCCCGGCGTGTGGTCCATCAGCGACAGCAGGCCGATGGCGTAGCGCCCGGCGAAGGCGCGCACGGTCTCGACCACGTCGGGGGAGGGAATCTCGCAGCGCAGGTGGGTGCGGTGCTCGGCCCGGAACAGGCCGGCCTCCTGCGCCTCCGCCAGGGCGGCGGCGAGCAGCTCCAGCTCGGTGCCGAGGCCGCTGCCGTCCGGATCGGTGCCGGCGCGCAGCGAATCGAACACCGTGGTGATGCCGGACGCCGCGATCTGCGCGTCGTAGGCCAGCACCGCCCCGAGGGGATGCCAGCGCACGCCGGGGCGCGGGGCGTAGTGGCTCTCCAGGTGGTCGGTGTGGAGCTCGACGAGGCCCGGGATGAGGATGTCGCCGGCGCAGTCGAGGCCGCGCCCGGGGGCACGCCCGGTGCCGATCTCGGCGATGCGCCCGTCGACCACGGCGAGCCAGCCATCCTCGACCCGGTCGGGCAGGACCAGGCGCGCGTTCTCGAGGATCTCGACCCGATCCGTGCGGCTTGCCTGATCTTGCAGGCTTGCCTGGTCCCGCATGCTTGCCTGATCCCGTACGCTGGCCTGGTTCCGCATGCTCGCCTGTTCCCGATCCGGTGTCATGCCGCCAGCGCTCCGTGAAAGGCCGAGACGTCGACGATGCGCGTCGCCACCGCCTGGCGCACGTCCGCATCGTGGAAGATGCCGAGGATGGCGGTGCCGGCGGCCCGCTTCTCGGCGATGAGGTCCACCACCACGGCGCGGTTCTGCGCGTCGAGGGAGGCGGTGGGCTCGTCCATGAGCAGGATCGGCCGGTCGGCGATGAGGCCCCGGGCGATGTTCACCCGCTGCTGCTCGCCCCCCGAGAAGGTGGCGGGCGGGAGCGCCCACAGGCGCTCGGGCAGGTTGAGCCGGGCCAGCAGGTCGGCCGCCCGGGTCCGGGCCGCCGCGGGGGCGAGGCCGCCCTCGATCCCGGCGGCCTCCACCACGGCGCGGGCGCCGACCCGGGGGATGACCCGCAGAAACTGCGAGACGTAGGCGAGGGTGGTGCGGCGCAGCCCCAGGATCTCCCGCGGCGCGGCCGTGGCGAGGTCGACGCTGCGGTCCCCGTCGCGGACCCGGATCGCCCCGGCGGCGCAGCGGTAGTTGCCGTAGGCCATCTTCAGCAGGGAGGACTTGCCCGCGCCGGAGGCCCCGCCGAGCACGACGCACTCGCCCGGGTGGACCGCCAGGATGGCGCCGGCGATCACCGGCAGCACGGCCCCGCCGCGCAGGTGCAGGGTGAAGCTCTTGGCCACGTCTTCGAAGACGAGGAGGGGGAGAGAAGACGGGGTGGGAGCGGGCGTCATGCGGCGAGCACCGAGGAGACGAGGAGCTGGGTATAGGCGGCCTGCGGGTCGTCGAGGACCTGGTCGGTCAGGCCGGTCTCGATCACCCGGCCGGCCCGCATCACGAGGACGCGGTGCGAGAGCAGGCGCGCCACGGCGAGGTCGTGGGTGACGATGATGACCGCGAGGCCGAGCTCGGCCACCAGGCCCCGGATCATGTCGAGGAGCCGGGCCTGGACCGAGACGTCGAGGCCCGAGGTCGGCTCGTCCATCAGCACGAGGCGGGGCGCGGTGACGAGGTTGCGGGCGATCTGCAGGCGCTGGCGCATGCCGCCGGAGAACCGGGTGGGCGGGTCGTCGATCCGGTCCGCGGCGATCTCGACGCGGGCGAGCCAGTCGAGGGCGGTGGCGCGGATGCGGCCGTAATGGCGGTCGCCGACCCCCATCAGGCGCTCGCCGACATTGCCTCCGGCCGAGACCGCCATGCGCAGGCCCTGGGTCGCGTCCTGGCGCACGAACCCCCAGTCGGTGCGCATCAGCGCGCGCCGCTCGACCAGGCTCAGGGTGTCGAGGTCGCGCGTGGCCCCGTCGCGCATGCGGTAGGCGACCGACCCCGCATCGGCCGCGACCTCGCCGGCGATGAGCGAGAGCAGGGTCGACTTGCCGGAGCCCGATTCGCCGACCACCGCCAGGACCTCGCCGGGGTCGAGGGTGAAGCCGATGCCGTCGCAGGCGAGGCGGCCGCCGTAGCGCTTGGTCAGGCCCGCGACGCTCAGGAGCGGTTCCATCACGCGGCCTCCCCGGTGTGGCCGTCGGCAAGGCGGGTCTCGCCAAGGCGGGTTTCGGCAAGACGGGGCTCGGCAAGGCGGGTTTCGCAATGGTCGGTGTCCGAGCAGACGAACATCCGGCCGCCGGCATCGTCGAGGACGACCTCGTCGAGGTAGACGTCCTCGGCGCCGCAGAGGGCGCAGGGGCGATCGAAGCGCTGGACCCGGAAGGGATGGTCCTCGAAGTCGAGGCTGCGCACCCGGGTGTAGGGTGGGATCGCGTAGATGCGCTTCTCGCGGCCGGCCCCGAAGAGCTGGAGGGCGGGGCAGTCGTCCATCTTGGGGTTGTCGAATTTCGGGGTCGGGGAGGGGTCCATCACGTAGCGGCCGGCCACTTCTACCGGGTAGGCGTAGGTGGTGGCGATGTGGCCGTGCCGGGCGATGTCCTCGTAGAGCTTGACGTGCATCAGGCCGTACTCGGCCAGCGCGTGGAGCTGGCGCGTCTCGGTCTCGCGCGGTTCGAGGAAGCGCAGGGGCTCGGGGATCGGCACCTGGTAGACGAGGACCTGCCCGTCGGCGAGCGGCGCCTCCGGGATGCGGTGGCGGGTCTGGATCACCGTGGCCTCGGCCGTCCGCGTCGTGGTGGCGATTCCGGCGGTGGCGGTGAAGAAGCGCCGGATCGAGACCGCGTTGGTGGTGTCGTCCGCCCCCTGGTCGATCACCTTGAGCACGTCGGCGGCGCCGAGGATCGCGGCGGTGACCTGCACCCCGCCGGTGCCCCAGCCGTAGGGCATCGGCATCTCGCGGGCGGCGAAGGGCACCTGGTAGCCCGGGATCGCGATGGCCTTGAGGATGGCCCGGCGGATCATCCGCTTCGTGCCCTCGTCGAGATAGGCGAAGTTGTAGCCGGCGCCGGCCGAGACGGTGACGGTCGCGCGGGCGACGGCAGGATTTGGCGGGTTCATTCGGCGGCCTCCCGTAGGGGGGATTCGTCGGAAGCGGGCGCCGGCGCGGCCGCCCGGGCGGCGTGCTCAGCCCGCAGGCGCCGCACCAGTTCGAGCTCGGCCTGGAAGTCGACGTAGTGCGGCAGCTTCATGTGCTCGACGAAGCCGGTCGCCTGCAGGCTGTCGCAATGGGCGAGGACGAATTCCTGGTCCTGGGCCGGCACCGCCACGGGCTCGCCGAGTTCGGCGGCCCGGAGCGAGCGGTCGACCAGCGCCATCGCCATGGCCTTGCGCTCGCCCTGGCCGAAGACGAGGCCGTAGCCCCGGGTGAATTGCGGCGGCACCGCGCCGTGGCCGTGGAACTGGTTGATCATCTGGCACTCGGTCAGCGCGACCGTGCCGAGGCTGACGGGAAAGCCCAGTTCCTCCGGCGTGAAGGCGAGCTCCACCGCCCCGACCCGGATCTCGCCGACGAAGGGATGGGTGCGGCCGTAGCCGCGCTGGGTCGAGTAGCCGAGGGCCAGGAGGAAGCCCTCGTCGCCCCGGGCCAGCCCCTGGAGCCGCACCGCGCGGTCGGCCGGGTAGTCCACCGGCTCGCGGGTGAGGTCGCCGACGGGGGCGCCTTCGTCCGGGGGGGAGGGTTCGAGCAGGCCGGCCTGGCCCAGGAGATCGGTGACCCGCGGGCAGGCGGCGGCATCGGCCTCCGGCTCGGCCTCGGCGGCGGGGTCGGGGGAGCCTGCGTCGGCCAGGCCGAAATCCACGAGGCGGTGGGTGTAGTCGAAGGTCGGGCCGAGCACCTGTCCGCCGGGCAGGTCCTTGAAGGTGGCGGAGATGCGCCGCGCCAGCGTCATCGCGCCGGTGTCGACCGGCTCGGTGGCGCCGAAGCGCGGCAGGGTGGTGCGGTAGGCCCGCACCAGGAACACCGCCTCGACCACGTCCCCCCGGGCCTGCTTCAGGGCGAGGGCGGCGAGGTCCGGGTCGTAGAGGGAGCCCTCGGTCATCACCCGGTCGACGAGGAGGCGCATCTGCTCGCGGATCTGCGCCACGGTGAGCTCGGGCACGGCCGGGTCGCCGCGCCGGACCTCGGCCAGGAGCCGGTGGGCGTTGTCGATGGCGGCCTCGCCGCCCTTTACCGCGACGTACATGGCAGTGCCTCCGAACCCCCAGACCCGTCCGACCCCGGCACGGTTTCAGCGTCGACGGGCCGGGCCGAGCGGGGCAGCCCGGCCAGGCGGCCCGGCGCCACGAAGAGACAATCGATCCCGAGCGGGAAGCCCGCATGGTTCGCGGCCCAGCGCGCGGTCCAGTCGGCGGGCAGGGGCCCGGCGGCGAACGGCGCCGTGCCGCGGATGCCAGGCCCGGCGAAAACCTGTCTCGCGCAAGCCTGTCCCGCGAAGTCCCCCCCATCCGCGTCCGAGAGGGTGTCGACGGCCAGGATCAGCGTGGCGGAGGCATCCGGGTAGGCGGGGGTGCCCGGCGCGAAATCCGTGAAGGGCGGGCAGCGGGCCGGATCGGCGATCAGCGCGAAGGCCGCCTGTCCGGGGTTCGCGACGAGGGGCGCCCCGGTGTGGAAGCGCAGGAAGCCGGCGACCGCCGGGTCCGCCCGCAGGGGTGCATCGAGCCAGACCGGCGTGTCGGCGTCGGTGAGCGCCAGGGCCAGGGCCGTGAGTTCGGGGGTGAGGGGGGCGGGGGGCACCAGGGCGGTGACCAGGGGGCGGATCCGGCCGGGCCGGCTCAGGGCCTCCATGGCAGCGCGGAACACGGCCTGGCCCGCGTGGACGGGGTCGGCGAAGCCGTGGGCGAGCGTGGGCGCCATCAATCCTCTCCCCGCGCCAGGGTGAAGAAGGTCACCCGGGTGGCCGCTGCCTTGCGGGCGGCCTGCTGCGCCGCGTCCGCCCGGCGGCCGGCGATCTCGGCCAGGGCCGCCGCGAGGACCGGGCGCGCCTCCGGGCGCTGCCAGTGGGCATCCAGGATGGCGGCGAGGCGGGCGCGGGCCCGGTCGCGGCCGAGGTGATAGGCGAAGCCGGTCTCGCCGCCGGGCAGGCGCACCGCCGCCCGGGTCACCGTGGCCTCGCCGGCATTGAAGGCCCGGCCGTCGCCGCCGATCCGGCCGCGAACCATGACCAGGCCCGTCTCGGGGGCCCGCAGGTCCTCCGCCTCCGGGAGGGCGCCGGCCTGCGCCAGGGCGTCCCGCAATTCGTCGGCGGTCGCCGCACCGGCCCACGCCATCGCCTGCCGGCGCGCGGCGAGGTCTGGCATCCCGGGCTCAGGTGGTGTTTGGCTGGCGCTCGGCATCGATCGGTCTCCAAACCTGTCTATATGTATAGACAAGTGGATGGGCGGGCGCAAGGGCTATCGAAGGGCTATCCAAAGGCTATCGAGGACGTGATGCAGGCCACCCACGCGAGACATCCATGACCGAGGCGGGCGACACCCGCGTGACGGCGCTCCAGCGCGGGGGCGGCCTCGCCGCCTGGCGGCAGATCGCGGACACTCTGGCAGGCGAGATCCGCAGCGGGACCCCGGCCGCCGGGGCGCAGCTGCCGGCCGAATCGGCCCTGGCAGCGCGCTTCGGCGTGAACCGGCACACGGTGCGCCGGGCGCTCGGCGTGCTGGCCGAGGGCGGGCTGGTGCGGACCACGCAGGGCCGGGGCAGCTTCGTGGAGCAGGGGCCGATTGCCTACCCGATCGGCCCGCGCACCCGCTTCTCCGAGATCGTCTCGCGCACCGGGCGCGAGGCCTGGGGCGACCTGATCACGGCCGCCACCGTCCCGGCGGATGCCGACTGGGCCGAGGCCCTCGGGATCGCCCCGGGCGCGCCGATCCTCGAACTCCTCACCGTGCACCGGGCCGACGGCGCCCCGATCTCGACGGCCCGGACCTGCCTGCCCCTGCCGCGCTTCGCCGGCTTCGACGCCGCCTACGCCGCCAGCGGCTCGCTCACCCGCGCCTATGCGGGCTTCGGCGTGGCCGACTACACCCGGCTCTCGACCCGGATCGGCGCCCGCCCGGCCAGCCCCGAGGAGGCGGAGCGCCTGGACATCGCCCCCGGCCGCACCCTGATCGCCCTGTCGAGCGTGAACGTGGACGGCGCCGGCACACGCATCCAGGCCACCCGCAGCCTCTTCGCCGCCGACCGGGTGGAGCTGGTGGTGGAGTGAGGCCCCCCGCCGGGGCGGGCGAGGCGCCGGCGGCAAGGGGCGGGCGCGGGACGCGGCAAGGGAGGCGGCAAGGGACGCGGCAAGGCGGAGGGCAAGGGAAGCGGCAAGGCGGACGGACAGCCCCTCGCCGCCGCCCGGATGCTGTCGCGGCATCCGGTCCCCGCGCGCTTCGTTGAGCTCGCGGCCCGGTCGGTCTATGCACGGGCCCCATGGACCTCCAAGCTTCCGTGAGTCGATCCGTGGCTCCCCTCGCCTGCACGCCGCCGCTGAACAGGACGGCGGCGCCGTTCCTGCCCATGAGTCGCGCCGAGATGGACGCGCTCGGGTGGGACGCCTGCGACATCGTCCTGGTGACGGGTGACGCCTACGTGGATCATCCGAGCTTCGGCATGGCCATCATCGGCCGGCTGCTCGAGGCGCAGGGCTTCCGGGTCGGCATCATCGCGCAGCCCGACTGGCAATCGGCGGAGCCGTTCAAGGCGCTGGGCCGGCCGACGCTGTTCTTCGGCGTCACCGGCGGCAATCTCGATTCGATGGTGAACCGCTACACGGCGGACCGGCGCCTGCGCAGCGACGACGCCTATACGGCCGGCGGCGAAGGCGGCGCCCGGCCGGACCGCTGCACCATCGTCTACACGCAGCGCTGCCGCGAGGCCTACAAGGACGTGCCGATCATCCTCGGCGGCATCGAGGCCTCCCTGCGCCGCATCGCCCACTACGATTACTGGTCCGACAAGGTGCGCCGCTCGATCCTGGCGGATGCGAAGGCCGACCTGCTCCTCTACGGCAATGCCGAGCGCGCCGTGGTCGAGGTGGCCAACCGCCTCGCGGCCGGCGAGGTGCCGCAGGATCTCCATTCGGTCCGGGGCGTCGCCCTGTTCCGCCGCGTGCCCGAGGGCTACACCGAACTGCCCGCCGACGACCTCGATTCGGCCGACGAGGCCGCGAGCCGCCGTCCCGGCGAGACCGTGATCCGGCTCCCCGCCTACGACGAGGTCAAGGACGACAAGGAGGCCTATGCCCGCGCAAGCCGTGTGCTGCACCGGGAGGCCAACCCCGGCAACGCGCGTCCCCTGGTCCAGCGCCACGGCGACCGCGACCTGTGGCTGAACCCGCCGCCGATCCCGCTCTCCAGCGCGGAGATGGATGCGGTCTACGATCTGCCCTACGCCCGCGCCCCCCATCCGTCCTACGGCGACGCGAAGATCCCCGCCTGGGACATGATCAAGTTCTCGGTGACGATCATGCGCGGCTGCTTCGGCGGCTGCACCTTCTGCTCCATTACCGAGCACGAGGGCCGCGTCATCCAGAACCGCTCGGAAGGCTCGATCCTGCGCGAGATCGAGCACATCCGCGACAAGACCCCGGGCTTCACGGGCGTGATCTCCGACGTGGGTGGGCCCACGGCCAACATGTACCGGATGGCCTGCAAGGACCCGAAGATCGAGGCGGCCTGCCGGCTGCCCTCCTGCGTCTTCCCCGACATCTGCCCGAACCTGAACACCTCGCACGACGACCTGATCCGGCTCTATCGCAAGGTCCGCGAGGTGAAGGGCGTCAAGAAGGTGATGGTCGCCTCCGGCGTGCGCTACGACCTCGCGGTCCGAAGCCCCGAATACGTCGAGGAGCTGGTGACCCACCACGTCGGCGGCCGCCTCAAGATCGCCCCCGAGCACACCGAGCGCGGGCCCCTCGACCTGATGATGAAGCCGGGCATCGGCACCTACGACCGCTTCAAGGAGATGTTCGACGCCGCCGCCCAGAAGGCCGGCAAGAAGTACTACCTGATCCCGTACTTCATCGCGGCGCATCCGGGCACGACCGACGCGGACATGCTGAACCTCGCCCTGTGGCTGAAGAAGAACGACTACCGGGCCGACCAGGTCCAGACGTTCCTGCCCTCGCCCATGGCGACCGCCACGACCATGTACCACACCGAGATCAACCCGCTGCAGGGCGTGCGGCGCGGCGGCAGCGAGCCGGTCGACGCGATCAAGGGGATGCGGCAGCGCCGGCTGCACAAGGCGTTCCTGCGCTATCACGACCCCGAGAACTGGCCGCTGCTGCGCGAGGCGCTGCGGGCGATGGGCCGGGCGGATCTCATCGGGCCGCGGCCGGACCAGCTGATTCCGGTCTCGCAGCCCTCCGGAACCGGCCCTGCGGCGGGCAAGGGGCGCGGCCAGCCGCACCCTGCGCGCCATCCGGGGGCACCGCGCTTCACCACGAAGGGCGTGCCGCTGCGCAAGTGACCGCCCCGGGCCGATGACGGCCGCGCGCCATGTGCGCCGTCTCACCCCGCTTCGGGGACGGGGGCCTTACGCAGGCCGGATGAGCATCCCCCTCCACGACGTCAGCGTCCCGGTCTTCGTCAACGCCCTGCGCGCCATGAGCGCGTGGCTCGACAAGGCGGCCTCGGAGCAGCCGGAGGCCGCGCTGATCGGCCGGAGGCTGGCGCCGGACATGAAGCCGCTGCCGGCCCAGTACCAGATGGCGTCCGACAGCGCGAAGAACGCGGTGGCCCGGCTCGCCGGGATCGAGGCGCCGGCGATGCCCGACGTCGAGGCGACCTTCGCCGAACTCCAGGCCCGCTGCGCCCGGACGATCGCCTTCGTCGAGGGCGTCGATCCGGCCGCCCTGGCCGCGGGCGCGGAGCGCACGGTGGAGCTGAAATTCCCGAACGGCATGGGATACCGCTTCAGCGGCCAGGCCTACCTCACCGGCTTCGCGCTTCCGAACTTCTTCTTCCACGTCACCACGGCCTACGGAATCCTGCGCAGCGCCGGCGTCGGCCTCGGCAAGGTCGACTACCTCCAGCATCTCGGCCCGCCGACCCTCCACGCGGCGAAGTAGCCGCGCCGGCGCCCTAGCGCGCGGCCCCGCCGATCAGGGCCCGGCGCAGGCGCCCCGAAACGGCGTCGATGAGGGCCACCGTGACCAGGATCATCAGGATCAGGAAGGCGACCTGGCGCAGTTCGAGAACGCGGATCAGCTCGCTGAGATACTGGCCGATGCCGCCCGCGCCGACGATGCCGATGATGGTGGCCGAGCGGGTGTTCGATTCGAAGAAGTACAGCACCTGGCTGCCGAGCACCGGCAGCACCGCCGGGATCAGGCCGAAGCGGACGCGGTGCAGCGCGGTGCCGCCGGAGGAGGCGACGCCCTCGCCGGCCTTGGCGTCGGCGGTCTCCACCGCCTCGGAGAACAGCTTGCCGAGCGCTCCGACATCCGCGCACGCGATGGCGAGGGCCCCGGCGAAGGGGCCGAGCCCGACGACGTTGATCCAGATCAGGGCCCAGATCAGCACGTCGACGGAGCGCATCACGTCGAGGCCGCGCCGGACGGCGAAGTGCACGAAGGGGTTCGGCACGACGTTGCGGGCGGCGAGGAACGCCACCGGGAAGGCCAGGAGCGCGGCCGTCAGCGTGCCGATGAAGGCGATGCCGAGAGTCTCGGCCAGCGCCTGCAGGAAGGCCCAGGCCCGGCCGCCGGTCTCCGGCGGCAGCATCAGCAGGCTGAACTCGCCGAGGCGGCCGAGGCCGGCGAGGAGGCGCGCCGGGGAGACGTCGAGGCGGACCAGGGCGTAGCCCGCCAGGGCGAGGAGGCCGGCGAGGGCGAGCCCCCCCAGGAGGCGCCCCCGCCAGGCCGGCCGGAAGCTGTCGGGAAAGCGCCGGCGCAGGGCGGCGATCTCGGCCGGGCCGAGGTCGGGGCCGGTCATCGCAGGCCTCCGAGCAGCCCGTGGCGCAGGCGCTCGGTGCCGAGGTCGATCGCCATCACGGTGAGGATGATCAGGACCAGGATGGCGCTGACGTCGGCGTAGTAGAAGTTCCGGATGGCCACGAGGAGCTCCTGCCCGATGCCGCCGGCCCCGACGAAGCCCATCACGCCGGCGCCGCGCACGTTGATCTCGAAGCGCAGCAGCCCGTAGGAGGCGAAGTTCGACAGCACCTGCGGCAGCACGGCGAAGCGCAGGATCTCGATCCGCCCGGCCCCGGCGGCGGTGAGGCTCTCCACCGGCTTCATGTCGATGTTCTCGACCACCTCGGCGAACAGCTTGCCCAGCGCCCCCGTGGTGTGGATCGCCAGGGCCAGCACGCCCACCATCGGCCCCAGGCCGAAGGCGATGACGAAGATCAGCGCGAACACGATCTCCGGCACGGTGCGGCAGACCTCCAGCCCGCGCCGCACGAGGATGCAGGCCGTCCGGCTGCCCGCCACGTTGGCGGCGGCGGAGAAGCACAGGAGGAAGCCGCCGATGCCCCCCAGGAGGGTGCCGAGATAGGCCATCAGCAGGGTCTCGCCCAGGAGCCCGAGCCATTTCGGCCCGCCCCAGTACCAGTCCGCCAGGTCCCCCGGCAGGTTCGCCAGGGTCAGGGGCGGCAGGATCTGGACGATGTAGTCGGTGAAGCGGCCGAGATGGGTCGCCAGCACCCAGGGGCGCACCTCCGCGGCCCAGGCGGCGAGGCCGGTGAGGACCACGAGCCCGGCGAGGCCGGCCCAGGTCCGGCGCCGGGTCGCGGCGATGGCGGCCTCGTAGGCCCCCGCCAGGGCGGCGGCCCGGTCCGGAGGCAGGGGCGTGATCCGCTCAGGCATCGGTCGTCACCGGCACGCCCGCGCGCCCGCGTCCCGGGACGGGGCAGGTCAGGAGGGGCGGGATCAAGATTTGCGGCGCTGGTCGTCGTTGAACTTCAGCATGTCGATGATCGGCTGGTAGTCCTTCAGAGTCACGGGGGTGAGGCCCAGATCCTTGCCGTCCGAGAGCCGGTCGAAGGCCGCCTTGTCGGCCGTGGGCATCGCCACCAGGGCCTCGCGGATCTTCGCCTTGAGGGCGTCGGGCAGGCTCGCCAGCATGGCGAAGGGCCCCTCGGGCAGGAAGTCGGACTTGAACACCACCCGGAAATCCGCCTGCGTCAGGGGCGTCCCGTCGGGCTTCTTCAGCATGCCCTTGGCGGCCATGCGGGTGACCATGGTGTCGGTGTCGGTGTTGTAGAGGTTGGCCGCCGCGTCCACGGTGCCCTGCACCAGGGCCAGGACGGCGTTCTCGTGGCTGCCGGCATAGACGGTCTTGCCGAAGTAGGTGTCGACCGGGTGGCCGGCCTTGTGCAGGAAGTAGCGCGGCGCCTGGTTGCCGGAGGTGGAGTTCGGGTCGACCAGGGCAAGGTTCTTGCCCTTCAGGTCCTCGATCGTCTTGTACGGGCTGTCGGCGCGCACGTAGATCACCGAGTAGTAGCCCGAGGCGCCGGTGTCGTGGCGCTGGTTGACGATGGGCTCGACCTTGACCCCGGTCATCACCGCGCGGGCGAAGGAGGCGGGGCCGTAGAAGGCGAGCTGGGCGTTGCCGGCCCGCTGGCTCTCGATCACGGCGGCGTAGTCGTTGGCGATGCGCAGCGTCACCGGAACGCCGAGGGCCTTCGACAGGTAGGCGGTCATCGGCGCGTAGCGATCGGTGGTGCCCGATGCGTTCTCGGCCGGGATCACCGCCAGGGTCAGGGCCGGATAGGCGGCCTTCCAGTCCTGGGCCGCGGCCGGGAGGGCGAGGAGGGCGAGCGCGACGGCGCCGGCGAGGGATCGACGGGTCAGCATGGGAAACTCCCGGTGGGGGTGGGAAATCGGGCCGCAGGATCGGGCCGAAAGATCAGGGCGAAGGATCGGGGCGAAGGATCAGGGCGGAGGATCGAGCCGGCGGATCAGGCAACCAGGGCGGCGGGATAGGTCGGGGGCCGCACCGGCTCGGGGGCATCGAGGACCTCACCGGCCTCCAGCCCGTAGAGCTGGCGGGCCACCGCCTCGGTGAGGTCGGCGGGGGCGCCGTCGAACACGAGGCGGCCGTCGGCGAGGCCGACGAGGCGGTCGCAGTAGCGGCGGGCCAGATCCAGGGAATGCAGGTTGCACAGGACCGTGATGCCGTGGCGCCGGTTGGCCTCGGCCAGGGCGTCCATGACAATGCGGGTGTTGCGCGGATCGAGGGAGGCCACGGGCTCGTCGGCGAGGATCAGGTCGGGGGCCTGCATCATCGCCCGCGCGATGGCGACGCGCTGCTGCTGGCCGCCGGAGAGCTGGTCGGCCCGGTGCCCGGCGAAGTCGCCCATGCCGAACCCGTCGAGGGCGGCCAGGGCCAGGGCGCGCTCGCGCTCGGACCAGAGCTTGAGCAGCGCGCGGTGCCGGGGCACCTCGGAGAGCCGGCCCATCAGCACGTTGCTCAGCACGTCGAGGCGGCCGACGAGGTGGAACTGCTGGAAGATCATGGCGCAGCGCGTCCGCCAGCGCCGCAGCTCGCGGCCGCGCAGGGCCGTGACGTCGAGGCCGTCGAACAGGATGCGGCCACCCGTCGGCTCGGCCAGGCGGTTGATCATCCGCAGCAGGGTCGACTTGCCGGCGCCCGAGCGCCCGATCACGCCCACGAAGCGGCCGCGGGGGATGGCGAGGGAGACGCGCTCCACGGCACGGCGGTCGCCGTAACGGCGCGTCAGATCTTCGAGGATCAGCATGCGGGTACCCGGCGCTTCACGATGAGCGCCGGTAAACCCGCGGGGCACGACAGCATCATGACAGTTGTTCGGCTAACCGATAGCCGGAACTCTTATGCCTCTGCTTCGTAGCGCTCCAGGAACGCGTCGATCGACAGGGCACGGAAATCCGGCAGGGCCCGGCGCAGGCGCGCATGGTCCCAGTCCCACCAGGCCAGCGCCTGCAGGCGCTCGGCGATCGCCTCCGGGAACCGGCGGCGCACCACCCGGCCCGGATTGCCGACCACGATCGTGTAGGGCGCCACGTCGCGGGTCAGGATGGTGCCCGCGCCCACCACCGCCCCGGTGCCGATGCGGCGCCCGGGCAGGATGACGGCGCCGTGCCCGATCCAGACGTCGTGGCCGATGCTGACCGGCAGGGCCCGGCGCCGGGCGAAGAAGGCCGCCTCGTCCGCTTCCCCCGGCCAGTAGGCGCTGGCCCGGTAGGTGATGTGGGATTGCGAGGCCCGCTCCATCGGGTGGTTGCCGGGGTTGATCCGCACGTGGGAGGCGATGGAGCAGAACTTGCCGATGGTGGTGTCGTCCGCCTGCCCGTCCTCGACGATGTACGAGTAATCGTCGAGGCTGGTCTCGCGGAGGCGGGTGCGCGCACCGACCTCGGTGTAGCGGCCGAGGCGGCCCCCCGAGGTCTGGGCGGTCGGGTGGACGGCCGGTTCGAGGCCGAGGCGATCGGAGGCCATCGCGGGATCCTGTCGGGCGGGCAAGGAATGTCGGGCGGAGAAGGGATGTCAGGCGGAGAAGGGGAGGCGGCGCAGCAGGCGGAACGGCGCCGCGCCGTCCTGGACCACCACGCTCACCGCATCGACCGCCAGGTCGGGCAGGCCCGCGGCCGCCGCGGCCAGGAGGGGCAGGGCGGTCGCCCCGTCCTCCGGCCCGAGGGGGCCGGTGAGCGTCATGTGGAAGCGGAAGGCCTCGAAGACGTGCGGGTAGCCCCAGCGCTCCAGCAGCGCCCGGCCGCGGGGATCGAGACGCTCGGGGCGGCGGCGGGCCCGCTCGGCCTCGGTGAGGGGCGCGCGCAGGGGATCGAGGGCCGCGACGCACTCGGCGGCCAGGAGGCCGAGGGCGGCCGGGGGCGCTTCCGGCACCAGGGCGGCGAAGGCCCCGAGGGCGGTGACCCGCAGGGGGCCGACGGGCAGGGGGCTCCGGTGCGCCGCTAGGGCCTCGGCCGCCGCCAGGAGATCGGCCTCGGTGGCGCCGGGGGCGAGGCGCATCGGCGCCTTCAGGGTGGCGTGGAACCCGTAGGTGCGCGGCTCGGCGGTGTGGGCGGCCAGGATCGCCCGGAGCGCCTCCGGGCCGGGCGCCGGGCCGGAACCCAGGATCGCGTCACCGAAGGCGGCCAGGGCCGAGCCGGGGGCGGGCGTGAAGTAGAGGGCGTATCGGGCGGGTCGATCCAACGCAGTCGTGTCCGGCAAGGGGGGCGTGTCCGGCAAGGGGGGCGTGTCCGGCAAGGCAGTCTTGTCCGGCAAGGGGAGCGTGTCCGGCAAGGGCGCGTGTTCTGGCGGCACGCGAGGGGATGGGTGAGTCGCGCGGGGTTGAGCCTGCGCGCGAGGTGCCGAAGCGCGCATACTACGGGCTTCCGACGCCGATATGACAGCTTGAGCGCCGTTCGGGGCGCGATGAGGCGATGGCCGTGTCCGCTCGCAGGCACAGACAGATCCGGGCCCTGATCGCCCTGTCCCTGGCGACCGCCGTGCTGGGGGCCGGCGCGCAGGCCGCGGGGGAGGCACCCGCGGCCCGCTTCACGGCGGCCTACGGCCTGAGCTTCCTGAACCTGCCGGCGGGCGAGGCGAGCCTCGCGGTCGAGCGGTCGGGCGAGCGCTACGCCCTGGAGCTCGAGGCGGGCCTGCGCGGCCTCGCCGGCGTCTTCTTCGACGGGGCCGGCAAGGCCACCGTCGCCGGATCGGCGACCCGGGCCGGCGCGGTGACCGCCACCTTCCGGATCGACAGCCGCTACGGCGGCAAGCCGATCGCTGTGGCCCTCGACCTTGCCGGCGGGCGCGTGCGCAGCGCCAGCGTCGCGCCGCCCCCGACCCCGCGCGAGGACCGGGTCCCGGTGGCGCCGGAGGACAAGGTCGGCGTGGTCGACCCCCTGACCATGCTGACGATTCCCCTCGGGGCCGCCCCCCTGGACGTCGCCCTGTGCGACCGGCGCATCCCGGTCTTCGACGGGGCGAGCCGGGCCGACCTCGTGCTGTCGCGGGGCCGCCTCGCGACGGTGACGGAGGGCGCCTATCGCGGCCCCGCCCTCGACTGCCGGGTGCGCTGGGTGCCGATCTCAGGCCACCGCTCCGGCGGGAGCAACGTCCGCCGCATGGCCGCCAACGACGACATGCAGGTGCGCTTCGCCCCGATCCTCGACGGGACGCTGCTGCTGCCGCTGTCGATCACGGTCGCCACCGGATGGGGCACGGTGCGCATCGAGGCCACCCGCTGGGGCGGGGCGCCGCCCGGCCCGGAAGCCCCGGCGGCGAAGGCCGGCGTGACGGTGCGCCTGCCCAATGCCCACTAGGGGCGCGGCAACGGTTTCCCGCCGTCGCGGCCATCGGGATCGCGCGGGTCGCGGACGCGTCGAGAACCTGACGCCGGCCCGGCTCTGCTTGCCTGTCTTCTCGCCTCGGACGGTCGCGCGACCACCGCCTAGGCGTCGGGGGCGCGGCGACGGCGGGCGTGCGGGGCCCCCGGCCGGGCCTCCGGCACCAGCACGGCACTGACCGGGTTCGGGGTATGGTCCAGGGCCGCCCCCGTATAGGCATCGACGCCGATGCCGATCACCCCGCCGGCGAGCACGTTGCCCGCCATCCCGGCAGCGCCCGCACCCACCACCTGGGTGCGGACCGGGATGAGCGCGGGCTGAAAGCCGGGCTTGGCGAAGGTCACGTCGAACGCGTCCGAGCGATCCACCTCGAGGGAGCACGGGGTCGCCGGGCAGGCATAGCCCTTGGTGCTCGTCATCGTCGCGCCGGAGGGCTCCGTGAGAAAGGCCATCTTCTCCGTCGTGCCGCGCGTGATGCTGCCGCAAGCCCCGACGCTCACCGCGATCAGCATCGCGGCGGTGAGTGTCCGCGTGCCCGTGATCCTGGTGCTCATGGTGCTCATGTCGTCCCCCCGAGCCGTATTCTGTGACGGCCCAGCCGGTTTCACGCCCTCTGCACGCAGGAACAAGATCCCGCCCCGATCACAACTTCCGATATACACAGGGATCGCGCGCCGGATCCCGGCGGGGCGGCCGGCGCGGTCGGCGGCCCGGTGCCGCGCCACACCCGCGCGGTGGAACGCCCGTTCCCCCGCCGCGTTCGCCCCGCGACGCAGCACAGGAGACGCCCGCATGGCCAACGCGATGATCCAAGATATCTTCAGCGGCACCCCGAACCTCACCACCACGGAGCGCGCCGTCTCGGTGGTGCTCGGCCTCGGCATCGCCGCGGCGGCCGCGCAGCCGCGCCCGAACAAGTGGCTCAGCCTCGCGGCCCTGGTGGTCGGCGCTGGCCTCGCCATCCGCGGCGCCACCGGTCACTGCGCCGTCAAGGCCGTGACCGAGGCCTGACCGGCCTCGCGCCCAACCGGACACGAAAAAGGGGCGCCTCGCTGAGGCGCCCCTTTCACCGTTGCGCCTGCGCTGTGAGCGCAGGCGTGGCGTGGATTTTACAGGGAGGTGGTCGAGCGACGGCCCTGGATGAAGCCGTAGATCGCCAGCACGACGATCGCGCCGACGACGGCGCCGATCAGGCCCGCACCCTGGTTCGGACCGTACCAGCCGAGCGCCTGGCCGAGGAACGTGGCGACGAAGGCGCCGACGATGCCGAGGATCGTGGTCAGGATGAAGCCGCCCGGCTCGTTGCTGCCCGGCATGATGAACTTGGCGATGACACCGGCCAGAAAGCCGATGATGATGGTCCAGATGATACCCATGAGCTGATCCTCGAACTTGGCCGAACCCTCTGGGTCGGACGTCACTGGCGGTAGCGACCGGCTTTCTAGCCTTGGCCTTAGCGCATGGGGTGAGAACGCCGCACCGGTGGGATGGGTTGCGCTGCACGCAGCGACTTTGTCGCGGCGCCGGCGAAGCCGATCCGGCGCGGCCGGATCGCCGCGTGCGCCGGGCGCCGGGGGGCCTTTACGTTCGGGTCCCCGACGCGGCACAACGCTTGCCCCGAGCCGGGATGCCAAGGGGGCATCCCAGGGGTGCCTCGAGGCATCCCGCGGCCGACACGCGAGAGGCACGTATCCCCGCCATGACGATCCAGCGCTTCGAATCCGGTCCCCGCATGAGCCAGGCCGTCACCTACGGCGACATGGTCTTCCTCGCGGGCCAGGTGGCCGGCACGGTGGTGGGCGCCGGCGTCACCGCACAGACCCAGGAGATCCTGGGCGAGATCGACCGCCTGCTGGCGGCGGCCGGCACCGACAAGAGCCGCATCCTCACCGCCACCATCTACCTGGCCGACATCGCCACGTTCTCCGAGATGAACGCCGCGTGGGACGCCTGGGTGCCCCAGGACAACCCGCCGGCCCGCGCCACCGTGGAGGCCAAGCTCGCCGCCCCCGAATACCGCGTCGAGATCGTGGTGGTGGCTGCGAAAGGACAGGCATGATCCGAGCCGGCAGCCGCCGCGCGCTCCTGTCCGGGGGGCTGGTCGCCGGGGCGTTCGCCGCCCTGGCGCTCGGCCTGCCCGGGGCGCGGGCCGAGACGCCCGCGCCGCAGGGCGAGCGCGTGGTCAACATCTACAACTGGTCGGACTACATCGACCCGAAGATGCTCGAGGCCTTCACCCGGGAGACCGGCATCAAGGTCGTGTACGACACCTACGACAACAACGAGATCCTCGAGACCAAGCTGCTGGCCGGGCGCTCGGGCTACGACGTGGTGGCGCCCTCCGGGCCGTTCCTGCAGCGGCTGATCCGGGCGGGCGTGTTCCAGCCCCTCGACAAGGCCCGGATCTTCAACCTGGTCCATGCCTGGCCCGAGATCGCGGCGCGGCTCGCCACCTACGACCCCGGCAACACCTACGCCGTGGACTACATGTGGGGCACCACCGGCATCGGCGTGAACCTGGCCCAGGTGCGCGAGCGCCTGGGGGCGAGCCAGCCCCTCAACACCTGGAGCCTCGTCCTCAATCCGGGCCTGATGGCCAAGCTCAAGGATTGCGGGGTGATGCTGCTCGATTCCCCCGAGGACCTGATCCCGAGCCTGCTGCCGTTCTACGGCTTCAAGCCGGATTCCAAGCGCTGGGACGACATCACCCAGGTCACCGACGCCCTGTTCAAGGTCCGCGGCTCGGTGCGCAAGTTCCACTCCTCGGAATACATCAACGGGCTCGCCAACGGCGACCTCTGCCTGGCGGTCGGCTATTCCGGCGACATCATGCAGGCCCGCAAGCGGGCCGAGGAGGCCAAGAACGGGGTCGAGATCGGCTACGTCATTCCCCGCGAGGGCGCGCTGATGTGGTTCGACGCCTTCGCGATCCCGAAGGACGCCCCCCATCCCGCCGAGGCCCACCAGTTCCTCGACTACATGATGCGGCCCGAGGTGGCGGCGGCCAACACCAACTTCGTCTCCTACGCCAGCGGCAACGCCGCGGCCCGGAAGTTCATCAAGCCCGAGATCCTGGCCAATCCGGGCATCTACCCGGACGAGGCGACGATGCAGCGCCTGGCCAGCAACACCGCCTGGGACGACCGCACCCAGCGCTTCGTCACCCGGAGCTGGACCCGGGTGCGCACCGGCCGCTGAGGCCGTCGCCGACCGCCCCCCCGAACGAGAACGGCGGCCCCGAGGGGCCGCCGTTTCGGGATCGCGGGCTTCCGACCGCAGGGTCAGTTGCTGGCGAGGTGGGGCATCGGGTCGACCGGGGTCGCGCCCTTGCGGATCTCGAAGTGGAGCTGGGGCGAGGTCACGTTGCCGGAGGCGCCGGACTTCGCGATGGTCTGGCCGCGCTTCACCTTCTCGCCGGGGCGGACGTCGAGCTCGCCGTTATGGGCATAGGCCGAGACGTAGCCGTTGGAGTGGCGCACCAGGACGAGCTTGCCGTAGCCCTTCACGTCGGAGCCCGCATAGGCCACGGTGCCGTCCTCGGCCGCCTTCACCGCGGTGCCCTCGGGCACCGAGATGTTGATGCCCTCGTTGCCGGAGGTGCCGTAGCCCGAGATCACCCGGCCCTTGGCGGGCCAGCGGAACGACTGCTCCGCGGCGGCCGCGACGGACCCGGTGCTGGCGGGCTCGGCCTTGGGGGCCTCGACCGCGGCGACCTTCACGGGCGCCTTGCTGGCTTCCTTGCTGGCTTCCTTGGCGGCGGCCTCCGCGGCCTTCGCCTCGGCGACCTTGCGGGCCGCCTCCTTGGCGGCGTCGGCCTTGGCCAGCTTGGCCGCCTCGGCCTCGGCCGTCTTGCGGGCCGCCTCGGCCTTCCTGGCCGCGTCCTTGGCGGCGTCCACCTTCGCCTCGGCCTTCACCTCGGCCTTGGCTTCCTTGATCTCGATCTTGCGGACCGCCTTGTCCTCGGCCTTGGCGACGGCCTGGCCGGGACGGAGATGGGCCTTGCGGGCGTCGGCGGCCTTGGTCTCGGCGAGCTTGGCGGCGTTGGCCGCCTTCTCCGAGGCCTTGCGGGCCTCGACAGCCTTGGTCTCGTTCGCCTTGGCGGCTTCCACGACCTTGCGGGCTTCGGCGAGCTTGGCGGCCTCGGCCTGGCGCTTGGCCTCCACCTTGGCCTCGGCGGCCTCGCGGGCCTCCGCCTCGCGGCGGGCGTCGGCGGCCCGCTTCTCGGCGGCCCGGTCGATCATCTTCGGGGCCGGCGCGGCGGGCACCGCGCGGGTGCTCATGCGGGCCGCATCGGGGTTCATGCCCGAGACCGCGGAGGCCGTCATGCCGCCCGAGACCGGCTCGGTGGAGGCGAGGCGGGTGGTCTGGGGCCGGGCCGGGACGGGGGCCGCCGCCATCGGGCGGGGCGACATGGCCGCCGCCGAGGTGGCCGCGCCCGGAGCCCCGAGGGCCTGGGACTGGATGCGGCTGGTGCGCACCACCGGTGCCGGGGCGATCTCGCCGTCGGGCAGGCTGCCCGTCGCGGCGGGCTCGCTCGACAGGTTCGAGGCAAATGGATTGCCGAAGGGATCGCCCAATCGGGACGCATCCGAAGAACAGGCGGCCACACCGCCTCCAATCACGCCGATGAGCGCGAAACGCGACAGCGTCCTCAACCCTCGACCAGTCCCGCGAACCCGCATCGACGCACCTGTTTGCCTGACGCAACTTGATGACGTCATTCAAACCCGATTCAGGTTAAGCAACCGTTCCGATTCACCACGTTTGCGCCGGCGCCGGGCTCTCGCGGGAACCTTTCGCTCTACAGGACGCGGGCGCGCCCCGGGGTGAGCGGCGCCAGCCGGACGGCCGCGCCGGGGCGCGCGTCCAGGGTGCCGTCCGGCCCCCGCGTCCAGGTCACGAGGCCCGCCGCCTCGGGCCGGCCGACCGGGGCGACGAGGCGGCCGCCGGGGCCGAGCAGGTCGCCGAGGTGATCCGGAATCGCCGACACCGTGCCGTTGAGGAGGATGCGGTCGAAGGGCTCCGCCCCCCGCAGGGTCGCCGGGTGCAGCCCGTCCCCGACGGCGATCTCGGCGAGCGGCCGGTCCTCCGGCACGAGGTTGTCGCGGGCCTCGTCCGCCAGGGTGGCGTAGCGCTCGACGCTGTGAACATGGGCCGCCCCGAGGCGCAGCAGCAGGGCGGTGACGTAGCCCGAGCCGGTGCCGATCTCGAGGATGCGGGCGCCCGGGCGCAGGGCCAGCGCCTTCAGCATCGCCGCCACCGTGGTCGGGGCCGTCATGGTCTGGCCGCAGGCCAGCGGCAGGGCGAGGTCGCGCCGGGCGAGGTCGCGGTGCCGGGCCGGGGCGAAGCGCTCGCGCGGCACCCGCTCCATCGCCCGCAGGGTGTCGGTGTCGCGCACGCCGCGGCCCCGCAGGGCCATGACGAAGGCGGCATCCTCGATCGAGCCCTCGTGCATCATGGCTGGACCTCGATCGGTTCCGCGGTGACCGGCCCTACGGCGCGAAGCCCTGCGCGAAGCGGGTCAGGCTCGGCTCGTCGGTGAGGTCGAGGCGCAGGGGCGTGACCGAGATGCGCTTCTCCGCGATGGCCTTGAGGTCGGTGCCGTGGCCGGGCTGGAAGGTGGCCTTGGCGAAGGCGAGCCAGAAATAGGGATTGCCGCGCCCGTCCTGGCGCGCATCGATCTGGAGCAGGGCCTGGTTGCGGAACCCCTGGGCCGTCACCGCCGTGCCCAGGACCTCCTCGGGCTCGCAGTCGGGGAAGTTCACGTTGACGACGATGCCGGGCTCGATGCCGATGTCGAGGATCTTGCGGACCACCCCGGGCCCGTGCTCGGCGGCGCAGTGCCACTTGATGGCGCCGCGCCCGCCGGCCCCGTAGGCCTGGCTCAGCGCGATGGAGCGCACGTTGAGGATCGTCCCCTCCATGGCCGCCGCGATGGTGCCCGAGTAGGTCACGTCCTCGGCGACGTTCTGGCCGCGGTTGACCCCCGAGAGCACCAGGTCGGGACCGTGCTCCTTGAGGATGTGGCGCACGCCCATGATCACGCAGTCGGACGGCGTGCCCTTCACGGCGAAGCGCTTCTCGGCGACCTGGCGCAGGCGCAGGGGGTCGTTCAGCGAGAGGGAGTGCGAGACGCCGGACTGGTCGGTCTCCGGCGCCACCACCCAGACGTCGTCCGAGATGGCCCGGGCGATCCCCTCCAGGGTCTCGAGCCCCGGCGCGTGGATGCCGTCGTCGTTGGTGACGAGAATGCGCATCAGCTCTTGAACCCCTCGATCCGCTCGATCCCGCCCATATAGGCCTTCAGCACCGACGGCACCGTGACGCTGCCATCCGGGTTCTGGTAGTTTTCCATGACGGCGATGAGCGCGCGGCCCACGGCCACGCCGGACCCGTTGAGGGTGTGGACGAAATTCACCGCCTTGCCATCCCGGGCGCGGACGCGCGCGTTCATCCGCCGCGCCTGGAAGTCGCCGCAGACCGAGCAGGACGAGATCTCGCGGAAGGTCTCCTGGCCCGGCATCCAGACCTCGATGTCGTAGGTCTTCTGGGAGGCGAAGCCCATGTCGCCGGTGCAGAGCGTCATGATCCGGTAGGGCAGGTCGAGCTTCTTCAGCACGGCCTCGGCCGAGCCCAGCATGCGCTCGTGCTCCGTGGCCGACTGCTCCGGCGTGGTGATCGAGACGAGCTCGACCTTGTTGAACTGGTGCTGGCGCAGCATGCCGCGGGTGTCGCGGCCCGCCGAGCCGGCCTCCGCCCGGAAGCACGGGGTGAGGGCGGTGAAGCGGAGGGGAAGCTCCTCTTCGCGAAGAATGCTCTCGCGCACGAGGTTGGTGAGGGGGACTTCCGCCGTGGGGATGAGCCAGTGCTCGCCGGACTGGAACTGGTCGTCCCGGAACTTCGGCAGCTGCGCCGTGCCGAACATCGCCTCGTCGCGCACCAGGATCGGCGGCGCCACCTCGGTGTAGCCGTGCTCGCCGGTGTGCAGGTCGAGCATGAACTGCCCGAGCGCCCGCTCCAGGCGGGCGAGCTGGCCCTTGAGCACCACGAAGCGGGCCCCGGACATCCGGGCGGCGGCCTCGAAATCCATCAGGCCGGAGGCTTCGCCGAGTTCGAAGTGCTGTTTACCGGTGGCGAGTTGCGGGCGGTGGGCCTCGAAGCGCCGGTATTCGACGTTGCCGTGCTCGTCGGCACCCTCCGGCACGTCCGGGTTCGGGCGATTCGGGATCGCGGCGAGACGGTCGTCGAGGGTCTTGCCCGCCTCGGCCTGGGCGGCCTCCAGGGCCGGGGCCTCGTCCTTCAGGCGGGCGACCTCGGCCATGAGGTCCTGGGCCCTGGCCTCGTCCTTGGCCTTCTTGGCGCCGCCGATCTCCTTGGCGAGCGCGTTGCGGCGCTCCTGGTTGGCTTGCGCGGCCGAGATCGCGGATTTGCGCGCGTCGTCCAGGGCGATGAGGTCCGCGGCGAGCGGCGCCAGCCCGCGGCGGCGCAGGGCCTCGTCGAAGGCGTCCGGATTGTCGCGGATGGCGCGGATGTCGTGCATGGGCTCGGCTCGTACGATGCGAGCCCGACGCTTAGCCGCTTCGGCACCGGCGGGACAAGCGCGGCGCCGCCCCGGACGTCCGACGCGGCGCTACTGCGCGCGGATCTGGCGCTCGGCCGCCTTGTCCTCGCTGCGTCCGTAATTGATGAAGAACAGGCTGCCCTCGACCGGGCGGCCCTTCTGCAGGTTCGCGAGCTGCACCGTGGTCTGGTAGCCCTGCGGGTCGGTGATCCGCCACTGGCTCAGGGTCTTCACCTCGGGGTCGAAGAACAGCTGGATCCGCGAGGTGCCGCCCAGCGTCGAGCGGTCCTCCAGGGAGATCCGCAGGCCGCCCGGATCGTTCGCCACGTCGGTGACGGAGAGGTCGCGGGCGAGGTCGATCTTTTCGCGGAGCAGGAATTTCAGGGGCGTCTGCGAGATGAAGTAGAGGTCCTGGGTGCCGAGCTTGCGGTCCTTGACCGCCACCGAGGTGCCGTCGGCCACGATCTCCAGGGGGGAGGGCTGGTCGTAGTCGAAGCGCAGGCGACCGGGCTTGGCGAGCGTCAGCTTGCCGCCGATGCGGCGCCCGTCCGGGCCGACCTGGACGAAGTTGCCGGTGAGCGTGGTCATGCCGTTGAAGTAGGCATTGGCCTGCGCGATCACGGTGGCGTCGTCGGCCTCGCCCGCGACGGCGGCGGCGGCGGGCGCACCCACGGCCGCGACCTTCGCGGCCTTCCCGTCAGAAGTCTTCCCATCCGCAGCCTTGCCGTCGGCAGCCTTCCCGTCC
Organism: Methylobacterium sp. V23; assembly: GCF_002917135.1. Lineage (NCBI taxonomy): Bacteria > Pseudomonadati > Pseudomonadota > Alphaproteobacteria > Hyphomicrobiales > Methylobacteriaceae > Methylobacterium > Methylobacterium sp. V23. The sequence continues at coordinate 1,396 of NZ_PDHT01000032.1, read as the reverse complement.
GCACCTTTGGCCTCGCCCTTGGGGGCTTTCGCGTCGGCCTTGGCGGACGGCTTCGTGGTCTTCGGCGCCTGGGCGACGGGCTTCTTCGGGGCGGCGGCCGGGGGCGCGGCCTCCGGGGCGGGCTCCGGCTCGGGCGCGGGGGCCGGCTGCTCCTTGCGGCCGAACAGGCCGTCGAGGAACGAGGAGACCTGGGCGGCGGCGGGCTGCGGCTGCGCGAGGCTGGCCGCCAGGACGAGCAGCGGACCGGCGGCGAGGCGGTGACGGCGGCCGATCATCGGGACGCTCCCTTGAGGCGATGCGAAGGCGTGCGGGTCGAGTGCGGGTGGTGCCCGCTTAGAAGCCCGCCCTGTGGCGAATATGCGACGGGTGGGACGGCAACCGCCCCACCCGTGCCATCCGGCTCAGTCGTCGTAGTCCATCATGCCGGAGGCGGCGTGGCCGCCCTCCATCAGGATCTCGCGCTTGCCGGCGTGGTTGGCCGGGCCGACGATGCCCTCGATCTCCATCCGCTCCATGATGGAGGCGGCGCGGTTGTAGCCGATCTGCAGGCGGCGCTGGATGTAGGAGGTTGAGGCCTTGCGGTCCCGCATCACCACCTGCACCGCCTGGTCGTAGAGCTCGGCGCCGGGATCGATGCCGCCGCTGCCCGCATAGGCCCCCGCATCGAAGATCGGGGCGTCGATGTCCTCGATCTCGGTGGCCTGGGCCTTCTCGGCCCGGTCGGCCCGGTCGGCCTTGTCGGCCTTCGAGCCCTTGGCGGGCTTCTCGTCGCCGCTGCCGTCGTCGGCCGTGACGGCCTCGAGGTAGGACGGCCGGCCCTGGCGCTTGAGGTGGGCGACCACGCTCTCGACCTCCGAGTCGGAGCAGAACGGCCCGTGCACGCGCGTCGTGCGCCCGCCGCCGGCCATGAACAGCATGTCGCCCTGGCCCAGCAGCTGCTCGGCGCCCATCTCGCCCAGGATCGTGCGGCTGTCGATCTTGCTCGTCACCTGGAAGGAGATCCGGGTCGGGAAGTTGGCCTTGATCGTGCCCGTGATCACGTCGACCGAGGGACGCTGGGTCGCCATGATCAGGTGGATGCCGGCCGCGCGCGCCATCTGCGCCAGGCGCTGGATCGCGCCCTCGATGTCCTTGCCCGCCACCATCATCAGGTCGGCCATCTCGTCGACCACGATCACGATGTAGGGCAGCGCCGACAGGTCCATCTCCTCCCTCTCGTAGACGGCCTGGCCGGTCTCGCGATTGAAGCCGGTATGGACCTCGCGGGTGATCACCTCGCCCTTGGCCCGGGCCTCCGCCATGCGCGCGTTGTAGCCGTCGATGTTGCGCACGGCGATCTTGGACATCTTCTTGTAGCGCTCCTCCATCTCGCGCACGGCCCATTTGAGGGCGATGA
>NZ_PDHT01000031.1:0-52603 GCF_002917135.1 Methylobacterium sp. V23 | reverse complement strand
TCATAACCTGAAGGTCACAGGTTCAAATCCTGTCCCCGCAACCAAACACAAACGCCAAGAGGCCCGTCGCACAACACACGCGACGGGCCGCTCGGCGTTCTAAGATCCGGCCGCGCCCCGGCCGCGTCGATGCAGCAGGAACACGCCCAAGGCGATCGCCAGCACCGTTGCGGCTGCGGCGAGGCTGAGGATTCGTTCGATCAAGGGGGTGTAGATCCCCCGGACAGCGTCGTACCCGTAGCAGAGCAGGGTGAGCCGATCGGCCAGCGTGCTGCCCCGCCCCTCCCCCGCCTCGATCAGGGCGAGGCGCAGGTCGCGGCCGTTCAGCGCCAGGGGCGACAGGATGCGGGCGACGCGCCCCTCGGGCGTCAGCAGGATCGCGGCGGCCGGATGGGCGATGCTGTCGGTATCCCGGTCGACCACGAAGCGGTAGCCGAGCGCCGCCGTGAGGGCGGCGACGGCCGGTGCCGCGCCGACGAGGGCCCGGACCGCCGAGACGCTGCCTTCCGAGACGCCCGCCTTTGAACGTCCGCCTCCGTCGTCGTGCAGCATCCGCCGAGCTGCCGCGACGTCGTCCCGTGGGTCGAGACCCACCAGGACGAAACTGACGTCGCGGCCGGGGGCGAGGCCGGTCGCCGCGAGGGCCGCACCGGTCATCGCCAGCATCGGGTCGCAGACATTGGCGCAGGTGTAGTCGACCGGCAGGAGCAGGGCCGCCCGTTCCCCCAGGGCCGACCCCAGGGTGGTCGGTCCGCTCTCCGCATCGGTGAAGGCAAGCCCGAGCGGCACCCGGGCGTCGGAGGCCGGCGTGACGCCGACGCGCGCGAGGTCGTTCTGGGCCAGACGCGCCAGCCCGGCTCCGGGCAGCGTCGCGAGTCCCGCGAGGCCGAGCAGGAGGGCCGCCGGCCAGCTTTGCCTCATCCGGATCGCGCGCCTGCGGCTGCCCTGTCGCATGGATCCTCTCATGCCCGATCCCGGGCCGGGGCGCAGCCCGCAATGGCGCCGCACGGGACCGGAATCACGCGGCTCGCGAACTCTTGGCTCGCGAAGTTTTGGATCGCGAAGTTTTGGGTCGCGCCGATCCGTCTCCTGGGGCAACGCTGTCCGGCGCGGCGGGTGTTCCGTTCGGCCGGTGCGGCGCCGGCCCGGGCTGGATTCGCATCCCGCGGGATGAAAGGCCGGACTGAACCGTAGCCGTCAGATCGCGGTTATCGAGACGGACCGGGAGAAGCGAGTGCGGATGAGACGACCCCGTGACATCCCGGGCCTGTTGCTGCGTACCGGCGGGCGCCGCGCCTGATGGCGCAACTCTTCGCACCCGGCGCCGACGCGCTCCTGCGCCTGGCGCTCCTCTCCGGGGCCGCCCTGATCGCCGGCGGGGCCGTACTGGTGGCCGGGATCGCGCGCTCGGACTACGTCACCGGCGTGGGGATCGCCCCGGCCCAGCCGGTCCCCTTCAGCCACAAGCACCATTCGGGCGAACTCGGCATCGATTGCCGCTACTGCCACACCACGGTGGAGACGCAGGCCACGGCCGGGCTGCCGCCGACCCAGACCTGCATGACCTGCCATTCGCAGATCTGGACCGGCTCCGACATGTTGAAGCCCGTGCGCGACAGCTACGCCAGCGGCGAGCCCCTGCGCTGGGTTCGCCTGAACAAGCTGCCGCAATACGTCTACTACAATCACTCCGTTCACGTGACGAAGGGGATCGGCTGCTCCACCTGCCACGGGGACGTCACCACCATGCAGATGACCTACCGGGCCAACGCCTTCGAGATGCAGTTCTGCCTCGATTGCCACCAGGCGCCCGAACGCTGGGTGCGCACGCCGGACCAGGTCTGGAACATGAACTGGAGCCCGCCGGCCAACCAGGCGACCCTCGGGCCGCAGCTCGTGGCGAAGAACCACATCCACGGGGGCGACCGGCTCCTCGAATGCGGGATCTGTCACCGCTGATGGCTCAGGACCTCGATCTCCCGCAGCTGCGCCGGCGCCTCGCCTCCGGCGACGGCCCCGCCTTCTGGCGCAGCCTCGATGCGCTGGCCGGGACGGAGGCGTTCCAGGCCTATCTGCGAACCGAATTCCCCGGGGCCGTGCCCCTGGCGCAGGGGCCGGAGCGGCGCGGCTTCCTCAAGCTGATGGCGGCCTCCTTCGCCCTCGCCGGGCTCTCGGCCTGCGATGCCTTCGACGGGCGAGGGCGCGAGGTGCCCTACGTGGTGCAGCCCGAGCGGATCGTCGCCGGTGCTCCCCTGGCCTACGCCACCTCGGCCCTGTTCGACGGCTTCGCGAACGGCATCCAGGTCACCACGCGCAACGGCCGTCCCCTGAAGGTCGAGGGCAACCCGGACCATCCCTGGAGCCGTGGCGGTACCGACGTCCTGGGCCAGGCCTCGGTGCTCGGGCTCTACGACCCCTTCCGCAGCCAGGCGGTGCAGCATCTCGGGCGGCCCGCCGCCTGGTCGGCCTTCCGCGGCGCCCTGCTGGCGCGCCTCGCGGCCCTGCGCGAGACGGGCGGTGCGGGCTTCCATCTCCTCACCGGGCCGGTCACGTCGCCCGCGCTGGCCGCCGAGATCGATCGGCTGCGGTCGGCCTATCCAGGCCTGCGCTGGCACGTCTCGCAGACGGTGCCGCGGGACGGGCTCTATGACGGCGCGCGGCAGGCCTATGGCCGGCCCTTGGAAACCCAGTTCCGGTTCGAGGCCGCCCGCACCCTGGTCAGCCTCGACGGCGACTTCCTCGACGTTGGGCCGGGCCAGGTCGGGCTGTCCCGCCGCTGGATCGACGCGCGCCGGGCCGCGCAGGCCGAGGGCCGCCTCCTCACCCTGCACGCGGCGGCGCCGACCCCGGGGCTGACCAGCGTCAAGGCCGACCACACCCTGGCGGCCGGCTCGGACGACCTGGCGCGCCTGGCCGCGGATCTCCTGCGGATCGCCGAGGGCGCACCCCCCCAGCAGGCGGCGGAGACCGCGGACGGGCCGAGGGCGGCGTGGCTCCGGCGGGCCGGCGCGGCGCTGCTGGCCGCGCGGGGCCGGGGTCTCGTCACCGCCGGCATCGGCCAGCCGGCTGCGGTGCACGCCCTGGTTCACCGCATCAACGGCGCCCTGGGCAACACCGGCACCACGGTGGTGCACACCGCGCCCGTTCCGGTGAGCGGGGCCGAGGACGTGTCCGCCCTGATCGAGGCGATGGCCGGAGGGCGCGTCGGCACCCTGCTGATGCTCGGGGTCAACCCGGTTTACGAGGGCTCGGGCGAGCTCGCCTTCGCCGAGCACCTGGCCCGGGTACCGTTCAAGATCCATGCGGGGACGTATTTCGACGAGACCGCCGCCCATGCCGACTGGCACCTGCCGCTCGCGCACCCGCTGGAGAGCTGGGGCGATGCCCGCTCCCTCGACGGCACCGTGGGGCTGATCCAGCCGACCGTCGCCCCGCTCTATGGCGGACGCTCGGCCCACGAGATCCTGACCCTGTTCGGCCCCGAAAGTCCCGAGCCGGAGACCCCCGCACAGGAAGGACCCGAGCGGGGGCTCGGATTGCTGAAGCGCCAGTGGCGCCGTCCCGGCGAGGACGCCGCCGCCTTCGAGGCCCGGTTCGCCGAAGCCCTGCGCCTCGGCTTCCTGCCGGACACCGCCCTGCCCATGGAGAGCGTGGCGCTGACCGGGCGGGTCGCGGACCCCGTGCCGGCCTCCGCCGCGGAGGATCGGGCCGCCGCGGACCGCATCGAGGCGGTCTTCCGGCCCGACCCCTGCGTCTGGGACGGGGCCTCGGCCGATCTCGGCTGGCTGCAGGAACTGCCCAAGCCCCTGACCAAGGTGGTCTGGGAGAACGTCGTCGCGGTGAGCCCGCGCCTCGCCGAGCGCCTGCACCTCGTCACCGGCGACGTCGTGGCGGTGGAGGCGAACGGCCGGCGCCTCGAGGGCGCGGCCTGGATCCTGCCGGGCCAGGCCGCGCACACCGTGACCCTCACCCTCGGCTACGGCCGCCGGGTGCCGGACCACCTCGCGCAGGGGCTCGGCTACGACGCCCAGGCCCTGCGCCCCGCCGCCACGCCCTATCGCCTGTCCGACGTCACCCTGACGAAGACCGGCCGCCGCGCCAGGCCCGTGACGACGCAGGATCTCGGCACCATGCAGGGACACGACTTCGTGCGCGTCCAGGCCCTGGGGGCTCCGAGCGTCGGCGACCCGCCGGGCGCGGTGGTGCCGTCGTTCTATGCCGAGCCGCCCTCGGCGGGGCGCGGCGCGGCGTCCGCGGACGCGGGCGCACGCGGAGGCCGGGCCTGGGGCATGGTCATCGACCTCGATGCCTGCATCGGCTGCAATGCCTGCCTCACGGCCTGCCAGTCCGAGAACAACATCCCGGTGGTGGGACGCGAGGAGGTCGCGCGCGGGCGCTGGATGAACTGGCTGCGGGTGGACCGCTACTATGCCGGCGACCTCGACGCGCCCGACACGCATTTCCAGCCGGTGCCCTGCATGCATTGCGAGGCGGCGCCCTGCGAGCTCGGATGCCCGGTGGAGGCGACGGTGCACGACAGCGAGGGCCTGAACCTGCAGGTCTACAACCGCTGCATCGGCACCCGCACCTGCCAGAGCTACTGCCCCTACAAGGTCCGGCGCTTCAACTACCTCGACTACACGGGCGGCATGGCGCCTGTGGCGCAGCAGCAGCGCAACCCCGACGTCACCGTGCGGGCGCGCGGCGTGATGGAGAAGTGTACCTACTGCCTCCAGCGCATCGCCGGGGCGCGCATCGACGCGGCCAAGGACGCCCATGCGCCGATCCCGGACGGGACGGTGGAGACCGCCTGCCAGGGAGCCTGCCCGACCCGCGCCATCGTGTTCGGCGACCTCTCGGATTCCAGCAGCAAGGTCGCGGCGGCGCGCCGGGACCCGCGCAACTACGCGCTGCTCGGCGAGCTCAACACCCGGCCACGCACCACCTACCTCGCGAGCCTGGCGCCCGGCGCCGAGCCGGGCCGGGAGGGCTGAGGCGCCATGGCCGGAGCCGTGCTCACCCCCGACACCCCGACCCGCCCCGGCGGGATCGGACGCGCCATCTCCGATGCGGCCCTGCACGACCCCCTCGGCCGACGCTGGTGGATCGCCTTCGCGGCGGCCTCCGGGCTCTTGGCCCTGTTCTTCGGGGTGATCCTCTACCTGCTCTTCACCGGCGTCGGCATCTGGAACAACAACAACGCCGTCGTCTGGGCCCTCGACATCGCCTCCTACGACTGGTGGATCGGCATCGCCTGCGGCAGCCTCGCCCTGGCCGGTACCCTGCGCCTGACGGGCACGTCACGGGAGGCCGCGTTCGGGCGCGGGGCGATCAGCCGCCTGGCTGAGGCCAATGCCCTGCTGTGCACGATCGCGGCCGGGCTCTACCCGATCATCCATCTCGGGCGGCCGTGGTTCTTCTACTGGAACCTGCCCTACCCCAACACCCTCGGCCTGTGGCCGCAATTCCGCTCGCCCCTGGTCTGGGACGCCATCGACATCGTCAGCTTCCTCGTGGTCACGGTGAGCCTCTGGTACGTTGGGCTCCTGCCGGACCTCGCGACCCTGCGCGACCGGGCCTTCGCGGAGGCGCAGGCGACGTCCGAGCGCGCCGGACGGCCGCGGCGCTGGCCGATGCTGCGGGCGCAGGCCTACGGGATCGCCGCCGCCGGCTGGCGCGGCTCCGCCTCCCACTGGCAGCTCTGGGCGCAGGCCTATCGCATCATCGCCCTGCTCGGCATCCTGCTCGTGGTCTCGCTCCAGACCGGAGCCTCGGTGATGCTGGCGGGCTCCGTGCTGCCGGGCTGGCACGACACCATCCTGCCCGTCACCTTCCTGGTGAACGCCGTCTTCTCCGGGGTCGCCGTCATCGCCGCCCTGGCGATGCTGGTCCGCACGGTCTACCGCCTCGAGGCCGTCGTCACCCTGCGCCATGCCGAGATCCTGGCCCGGCTCCTGCTCGGCCTCGGGCTCGCCAGCCTCTACGGCTACGCGGCCGAGCTCCTCTCGGGCTTCCTGCACGGCGACGCCTACGCGCGCGCCACCCTGGTGCGCCGGTTCACCGGCCCCCATGCCTGGGCGGCCTGGACGGTGCTGACCTGTGCCCTGCTGCCGGTCCAGCTGTTCTGGTGGGCGCGGTTCCGGCGCTCGCCCCTGGCCCTGGCCCTCGTCGGCGGCCTCGTGGCGGTGGGCGCCTATGCCGACCACGTCATGGTGCTGGTGGTGACGCTGTCGCACGACTTCCTGCCCTCCTCCGCCCTCGACTACCGGGTCGGGCTCTGGGGCCTCGCCACCTTCGCCGGGTCCGTGGGGATGTTCCTCGTCCTGCTGCTCCTGTTCCTGCGCGCCCTGCCCGTGGCCTCGCTCAGCGACCTGCGCCGTCAGGCGGGCCCGGGCGACGGCCCGGCTCAGGCACAAGCCAGGGCGGACGCCCCCGCGCCCGATGCCGACACGCCGATCTGGGCGGTCAGCGCGGAATTCGCGACGCAGGACCAGCTCGCCGCCGCGATGCGGGCGCTCGCCCGGCGCCATCCCAGCCGCGGCGGGAACGTCCGCCTCGACGCCTTCGGCCCGGTGCCGATGGCCGATGCCCTGAAGACCCTCGGCCGCCACAACCGCTCGGTCCTGCCCTACGCCCTCGGCGCGGCCCTCGCCGGCGGGGCCGCCTTCTACGGGATGTGCGTCTACGCCACCGCGTACGGCTACGTCTTCGACGTGGGCGGACGCCCGCGCTTCTCCTGGCCCTCCTTCGTGGTGCCGAGCGTGTCCTTCGCGATGATGAGCGGGACGCTCGCCGTACACGCGGTGCTCCTGTTCGTGAACCGCCTGCCGCGCCTCAACCATCCGGCCTTCAACATCCCGGGCTTCGGGCGGGTCACCCAGGACCGCTACTTCCTGGCCGCCGAGGCGCGCGGCCCGGATTTCGATGCCGACCGCATCGTGCGCCAGCTCGCCGCCCTGCCCGAGGGCGCCGGGCGGCCGCTCGCGATCGCGCGGGTGCCGCGATGAGGCGCCGGTTCCACCGCCTCCCCGGCCTGCTGCCCGGCCTGGGGCTGCTCCTGGCGCTCGCCGGCTGCGGCGAGGCGAACATGCACGACCAGGCCAAGGCCAAGAGCTGGGACGCCAACCGCTTCTTCCCCCAGGGCATGACCATGCGCGCGCCCGTGGCCGGCACCGTACCCCGCACCGACCCGGCGCGCTTCGTGCCGCGCCCCGCCGTCATCGACGCGGCCCTGCTGGACCGGGGCCGGGAGCGCTACGGCATCGCCTGCACGCCCTGCCACGGCCGCAGCGGCGACGGCCGGGGCATGATCGTGGCGCGCGGCTTTCCGGCGGCGCCGTCCTTCGCGGACGAGCGCCTGAGGTCGGCGCGGTCCGACCGGCTCTACGCCGCGATCACAGAAGGCCACGGGGCGATGTTTCCCATGGGGGCGCAGGTGGCACCGGCCGACCGCTGGGCCATCGTCGCCTATCTCCGCGTCCTGCAGCTGAGCCAGGGCGCCGACGTGGCGAGCCTGCCGGCGGAGGACCGGGCCAAGCTGCGGGACAGCGCGATGCGGGCGGCCCGATGACCGCCGCCCGCCCCCTGCTCCGCCTCGCTGCCGGTCTGGCCGCCCTCGCCCTCGCGGTCCTCCTCGGCGACTGGCAGGCCGGCTACCTGGCGGCCTGGCTCACGCTCCTGGCCCTGCCCCTCGGCGCCCTCCCCCTGGTCGCCGGGCTCGACGCCCTGGCGCCGGAGCGGTTCGCGATCCTGCGCCCCGCCCTGGTCGGCGGCCTGCGCCTGATGCCCGTGGCGGCCCTGCTGGCCCTGCCCCTGATCGCGGTGGTGCCGGTCCTCTATCCCTTCGCGACGGGGACGCCCGCCGCGACCCCGCTGGCGGCGATCTGGACGACCCCGCCGTTCCTCGCCGCCCGCCTCGTGGCGGCCCTCGCTCTCTGGCTCTGGCTCGGCCGCCGGGCCGCGGCGGGACGGGGGCCGGCCGCCCTCGTGCTCGGACTCCACGCCGTGCTGGCGACGCTGGTGAGCTTCGACCTGATCACCGCCCTCGACCCGCGCCTCGGCTCCAGCCTGATCGGGCTCCTGATGCTGGTGGCCTGGAGCGGCGCGGCCCTGGCCGCCGCCCTCCTGGTCACGCGCCGGCCCGAGGCCGGGCTGCTGCCCCTGGCCCTGCTGACGGCGACATGGGCCTTCCTGCACTTCGTGCAGTTCCTCGTGGTCTGGTCGGCCAACCTGCCCGCCGAAGTGTCGTGGTACCTCGCCCGGGGCGGCCTGCTCGGGCGGGGCTTGAGCCTCGCGGGCGGGACCGCCGCCCTGCTCGCCGCCGCCCTCACCCTGCGTCCCGGCCCGTGGACGACGCGGGCGGTGGCGGCGTTGACCCTGGCGGTCCACGCCGGCGAGATGGCCTGGCTCGTCACGCCGGCCGCGCGCGGCGCCTTCGTGGTCACCGGGCCGGACGTCCTGGCCGGGCTCGGCGTCGCCGCCGTCGCCGCCGGCCTCGCCCCGATGCTGGCGCCGCTCCTGGCGCGCCGCGCCCCGATGGACGCAAAGGTCGCCGCATGAGCCCGCCCGAGGCCCCGCGCCGCTCCAGTCTCGCCCTCGTCCCGGCGATCCTCGCCGGCCTGATCCTGCGCCGAACGGGCGCGGTGCCGCCGTCCGCCGCGGCCGCGCCGCAGGATCCGCACGGGGACGACTGGGACTACGAGCGCAGCGACGCCGAGGCCGGCAAGACCGCCTGGGTGATGCTCGGGCTCGCCGGCGCGGTGATCGTCACCATCGGGGCGGTGCTCGCCCTCAACCACCTGGTGCTCGGCCGCCAGCGTGCCGCCCTGCCGCCCCTCACGGCCCAGCAGACCGCCGCGATCCGGCCGCCGCCGCCGAACCTGCAGGCGGACCCTTACGGGGATATCGACGCCAAGGAGGCCGACGAGGCCGGCCGCCTCGCCGGCTACGCCTATCTCGATGCGGACCGCACCCGGGCCCGCATTCCCGTCGACCGGGCCATGGCGCTCACGGCCGGCCGGCCGTTCGACCCGGAGCCCGCCGCACCGGCCCGGGACTCGGCGGTGTCTCCTCAACCCCGGACGGGAACGGCACCATGAAGGCCCAGTCCGCCCTCGCGCTCTGGCCGCCGGCGGCCTCCGCCACGGCGGTGGAGACCGACCACATCATCCTCGGCTTCACGGTGCTGACCCTGCTCCTCACGGTGCCGGTCTTCCTCGCGATCACCTACTTCGCCCTGCGCTACCGCCAGGGCGAGCAGGCCGACCGCAGCACCGACGAGCGCCGCAGCTTCCTCATCGAGATCAGCTGGATGCTGATACCCTACGTGCTGACGCTGTTCTTCTTCGGCTGGGGGGCGAAGCTCTTCATCGCCTCCCGGCATCCGCCGCCGGACGCCATGGTGGTGGAGGCCGTGGGCCGGCAGTGGATGTGGAAGTTCCAGCACCCCACCGGCCAGTCCGAGATCAACGACCTGCACCTGCCCGTCGACCAGCCGGTCCGGATCCGCATCACCAGCCAGGACGTGATCCACGCGCTCTACCTGCCGGCCCTGCGCCTGCAGATCGCCGCCCTCCCCGACCGGACGACGGAGATCTGGTTCAAGGCCGACCGCACCGGAACCTACCGGCTCTACTGCTCGGAATATTGCGGCACCGACCACTCGGTCATGGACGGCAACCTCACGCTGATGACCCAGGCCGAGTACCAGGAGTGGCTGACCCATGGGGGCGCGCAGCAATCGAACCTGGCCGCGGGCCGGGTGATCTACGAAGCCTACGGCTGCGCCGGCTGCCACGACGGCGCCGTCGCGGGCGTGAAGGCGCCCAGCCTCGTCGGCCTCTACGGCCGCCCGGTCCACCTCGCCGACGGCCGCACGCTCACGGCGGACGCGGACTACATCCGCGCCAAGATCCTCAACCCCAACGAGAACCGGCTCGCCGGCGACGGCGAAGGCGAGGGTGGCGGCCAGGGTGGCGGCAAGGGCGGCGGAAAGGGCGGCTACAAGCAGGTGATGCCGAGCTTTCGCGGGGTGATCCCGGCCGACGATCTCGACCGCCTCGTCGGATACCTGAAAGCCTACGACCGCGTCGCGGAAGGAGCCCCCCGATGAGCAGCGCCGGCACCCTGCACGGCGACGCCGCCGCGCGCGATCCCCATACGCCGTTGCCGACCCTCGACCGGCCGGACGACTACCTCCATGCCCAGTCCACCCTGCGCTCGTGGTTCCTCACCACCGACCACAAGCGCATCGCCCTCCTGTACCTCGCCAGCATCACCGCCTTCTTCGTCATCGGCGCGGTGGCGGCCGGCTTCGTGCGCCTCGCCCTGGTCGTCCCCGACGGCGCGATCATGACCAACGACACCTACAACAAGGCCTTCACCATCCACGGGGTGGTGATGGTGTGGTTCTTCCTCATCCCGTCGATCCCGGCGACCTTCGGCAACTTCCTGATCCCGCTGATGATCGGGGCCAAGGATCTCGCCTTCCCGAAGCTCAACCTGACGAGCTGGTACATCTTCATGACGGGGGCGCTGTTCACCCTGGTGGCGGTGGTGCTGGGCGGCGTCGATACCGGCTGGACCTTCTACGCGCCGCTCTCCACGGCCTTCTCGAACACCTGGGTGCTGCCGGCCCTGATCGGCGTCACCATCGTGGGCTTCTCCTCGATCCTGACGGGGCTCAACTTCGTCGTCACCATCCACACGATGCGGGCGCCCGGCATGACCTGGTTCCGGCTGCCGATCTTCGTCTGGACGCACTACGCCACGAGCCTGATCTTCCTGCTCGCGACCCCCGTCATCACCCTGGCGCTGATCCTGCTCATCGCCGAGCGCGCCTTCCACGTGGGCGTGTTCGACCCGGCCTATGGCGGCGACCCGGTGCTGTTCCAGCACCTGTTCTGGTTCTACTCGCACCCGGCCGTCTACATCATGGTGCTGCCGGGCATGGGCGTGATCTCCGAGATCGTGCCGGCCTTCGCCCAGAAGAAGCTCTTCGGCTACCGTTTCGTCGCCTACGCGGCCATCGGCCTGGCCTCGGTGACGTTCTTCGTCTGGGGCCACCACATGTTCGTCAACGGGCAGAGCGACCTGGCCTCCCTCGCCTTCTCGGCCCTCTCCTTCGCGGTGGCGGTGCCCTCGGCGGTGAAGGTCTACAACTGGACCGCCACGATCCATAAGGGCAGCCTACGCCTCGACACCCCGATGCTGTACGCCATGGGGTATATCGGCCTGTTCGTGCTCGGCGGGCTGACGGGGCTCTACCTCGCGACGCTGGCCATCAACCAGCACATCCACGCCACCTACTTCGTGGTGGCGCATTTCCACTACATCATGGTCGGCGGCACGGTGCTGGCCTTCCTCGGCGGGCTGCACTTCTGGTGGCCGAAGATCACCGGGCGGATGTACAGCGAGCCCTGGGGCCGGATCTCCGCGCTGTTCATCTTCATCGGGTTCAACGTCACGTTCTTCCCGCAATTCATCCTCGGCTACCTCGGGATGCCGCGGCGCTACGCGACCTACCCGCCGGAATTCCAGCTCCTCAACGTGCTGTCCTCCGCGGGCTCGACGATCCTGGCGGCCGGCTACCTCTTCCCGATGGTCTATCTCGTCTATTCCCTCTGGTTCGGACGCCGGGCGAGCGCGAACCCCTGGGACGCCAAGGGGCTGGAATGGGAGACCGCCTCCCCGCCCCCGCCCCACAACTTCGCGGGCGTGCCGCAGGTGCCGAAGGTCCCGTACGACTACCCGATCCAGGCCCCCGAGACCGGGAGCCACCACACGTGAGCGCCGATGCCACCGGTGCGAACCCCGCCGCCGACCCCGTCGGCGTCACCCGCGCCGAGCACTTCGCCACGGTCGGTCAGCAGCGCCACGCCGCGACGCTGGGCATGTGGGCGTGGCTGCTGACGGAACTGCTGCTCTTCGCCGGGCTGTTCCTCACCGCACTGATCCTGCGCCTGCTCCACCCGGAGGCGGTGCAGGCGGCGGCCGGCCATCTCAAGTTCTGGATCGGGGCCACCAACACCGTGGTGCTGCTCTGCTCCAGCCTGACCATGTCGGCGGCCATCGAGCTCTCGCGGCTGGGCTGGCAGCGGATGATGGTCGGCTGCCTGCTCGCCACGGCGAGCCTCGGGGCGCTGTTCCTGATGCTGAAGGGCTACGAGTACTACGCCGACTACGAGGAGCACATGATGCCCTTCCTGGCCCGCCGGCCCTACGCCCTGGCCGAGCAGCCGGCGACGCGGCTCTTCGTCAACCTCTACTACGTGGCGACCGCACTCCATGCCCTGCACCTGTTCACCGGCATCGCCATCCTGCTCGGCATCACCTGGAAGGCGTCGCGTCCGGGCTTCCTGCAGCGGCACCAGAACTGGATCGAGGTCTACGGCCTGTACTGGCACTTCATCGACCTGATCTGGATCATCGCCTTTCCGGTCCTCTACGTGGTCAATCGGTAGGAGGCGGCGCTGCGCAATCCCCTACATCCCCTCTTCCTCCATGGCCTCGGCCCCGACGACCGCGCGCTCCTTTGGCGCCGCCTGCGCACGCCGGTGCGCACCTTCCTGGCGCTCCTGGCGCTGCTCGCCGTGAACGTGGCGCTCGGGGCGACGCGACCGTTCGAGCAGGTCTGGCTCGTCGAGCTCGCGGTGGTCGCCGTCATGGCGGCGATCATCATCCTGGTCTCGATGGAGGTCCGCCACGAGCCGCCCCTGGTGCGCCTGTTCGCGGGGGTCGGGTTCTTCTGGGTCGCGATCCTGTTCGGGATGACGCTGACCGATTACCTCGCGCGCTGAGCCGCGGGCGCCGAAGCTCGCGACGCATGACAACGGCGGGGCTCGCGCCCCGCCGTTGTCCGCTCGGGTGGGTCTCGGCCCCGGACCGGTGCGCTGTGCGCGCCGGCCCTCGGCCGTGGCCCCAGGGCCGCCTCAGTAGGCCGGGCCGCCCGAGGTGGTGCCGTAATTGGCGGTGGGCTTGTTGTTCTGCTCGGCGTTGCCGGCCTTGGCCGAATCGTCCGCGCGGCGGGTGATCGAACCGGTGGTCACGTCATCGAAGGCACCGACGACGCGGCTGCCGGGCGCGGCGGTGACGGGGATGCCGGCCGGGGCGTTGTAGCTCTGCGCGAGGGCGGACGAGACGGGAGCGCTGAGGGTCAGGACCAGGGCAGCGGCGGCGGAAGCAAGACGAGTCTTCATGGTCGTGGTATCCAGATGTACAGGTCCGGTCTCCGTCAAACATTCGAGGATCACGTCCAGGATGTCCGGGGGCCGTTCTTCTTGGTACGATCTCGATATACGACGCACGCGTTCGGGACGGTGTGCGCTGCAACACGCGATGCATGCGCTCGGCGCATTTCTTCCGGGAAATACCCTCTCCCCTATGCGTGTGCTGCATCACACATCGGAGTGGGCGTCGATGTAATGGCGCAGGGCGCTGGCCGCATTGAGCATGTGGGCGCGCATGCGCCGGGCGGCGGCCTCGCCGTCGCCCTCGGCGATCGCCGCCAGGATGGCCCCGTGCTCCGCGCGCGAGCCCTGGATGCGGTCCCCGTGGCGCAGCTGCGTCCGGCGGAAGCCCGAGAGGCGGGTGCGCAGGGCCAGCGCCTGCTCCTTGAGGAAGCCGTTATGCGTGGCGCCGTAGAGGGCCTCGTGGAAGCTGCGGTTCAGGGTGTCGTAGGCGTCGACGTCCCCGGCCGCGACCATGTCGCCGGAGCGCGCATGCAGGTCCATCAGGTGGCTGCGCTCCAGGGGCGTCATCCGGTAGGTGGCGAGCCGGACGCACATCGCCTCGAACTCGGCGGTGGTCTCGAACATGTCCATGATCCGCTCGGGCGTCATGCGTGTGACCACGACCCCCCGGCGCGGGCGCAGCTCCACCAATCCGTTGAAGGCGAGCTGGCGCAAGGCCTCGCGGACGGGCGTGCGGGAGGCGCCGAAGCGGTCGGCGAGGTCCTGCTCGTCGAGGGCGGTGCCGGCGGCGAGGCGGCCGGCCGCGATCTCGTCGGTGAGCGCGTTGCGGATCTGGTCCGACAGGAGCCCGCGCTCCGCCACCGGTTCGTCCATCGCACCCTCGTCCATCATCCGCTCTCCCCCGGCTCGCTCCCTGCCCAGGACGTGCGAGACCCCGTCCGTCATCCCACGATGGCCCGAACCGTGAGGTAGAACAGCGAGGGACCGACGAGACAGCCGATTCCGGTGTGGAAGGTCGCCGTCAGGGCGCCGTAGGGCACGAGCTTCGGGTCGGTGGCGGCCAGGCCCCCGGCGACGCCGCTCACCGTGCCCATCAGGCCGCCGAACGCCATGGCCGAGCGCGGATTGTCGAGGCCGATGAGCTTGGCCACCAGGGGCGTGCCGACCATGACCATCACGGCCTTGGTGACGCCGGTGGCGATGGAGAGCGCCATCACGGCCGAGTCCGCGCCGAGCGCCGCCCCCGTCACCGGCCCGACGATGTAGGTCACGGCCCCCGCGCCGATCGTCGTGATGCTGACGGCGTCGGTGTAGCCGAAGGCCACCGCCGTCAGGGCGCCGACGATGAAGGGGATCACGGTGCCGAGCGCCAGGGCCAGAACGCCCAGGAGCCCGGCGCGGCGGGCTTCCACCACGTCGACCTCGAAGGCGGTGGCCACGATGGCGAAGTCGCGCAGCATCGCCCCGCCCATCAGGCCGATCCCGGCGAAGACTGGCAGGTCGGCGACCCCCTTCTTGCCGCCGGTGTAGAGGCCGGCGACGTAGGCGAGCCCCAGCCCGAGGACGATGGCGATGGCCGAGCCGTGAACCCGGCCGGCGGTGAGGCGGCGGCTGGCGAAATTCGAGACCAGCATCAGGGCACCGACCACCGCGAAGGCGGCCACCAGGCTCTGCTCGACGAAGACGTGTTCGATCATGTGCAGCATGGGATCACGCCTTCCCGACGGAGTGGGGCGGCGCGACGGGCGCCGCGTTGTCGTCGTCGAGGGCGCCGCCGATCACCGCGCCGCCGTGGCGGATCTGAGCGTCCTCCGCCGGCTCCGGCCGACCGAAGCGGCCGAGCAGGGCGACGCAGGCGAAGCAGAGCAGCAGCGAGACCGTGGCGGCGATGAGCACGATGGGGCCGCCGCGCACGGCCGCCACCACGTTCTGCTGCGCGGCCATCGCCACCACGATGGGGATGTACATGGTCGACCAGAACGCGACCCCGAGCTTCACCCCGTGTCCGAGCTTGCCGCGCGCGAGGAGCCAGGACCGCGCGGCGATGAGCAGGATCATGGCGAGGCCGACCCCGCCGACATTGGCCTTCACCCCGAGGGCGACGCCCAGCAGGTCCCCGAGGAAGACCCCGATCAGGGTGCAGAGCGCGAGCAGTGCGACGCCGAAGATGGTCATCGGGTGGCCTCGCGCGTTGTCGGACATGAGCTTCGGGCGGCCTGGCGCATGGGACGTCACTCCTGTGTATTCCGCGATTCGTTTTTAATTGTCTTCAGTATACAAGCGATTGACATGAACGCAATTTGGAATACTGATCGTCTGTGAAAACGGTAATCGGCATTCCATTGGGTGCCGATCGAGCTGGGCGGTATACACGGCCGTGACGAGGGAGCGGATCGGATGATGGATTGGCGTCAGGAACGCACCGCCCGCGACGCGCGCCTCGCACGAGCGCGGCCGCGCGCCGACGGGAAGGTCGTGCCGGCGGCCCGGGTCGTCGATCTGCTGGAGGCGATCCTCCAGCCCGGCGACCGCGTCTGCCTCGAAGGCGACAACCAGAAGCAGGCCGACTGCCTCGCCCGGGGTCTCAGCGGCTGCGACCCGGCCCGGGTCCACGACCTGCACATGGTGCAGTCGGGGATCGTCTTGCCTGAGCACCTCGACATCTTCGAGCAGGGCATCGCCCGGCGGCTCGACTACTCGTATTCGGGTCCCCAGGGCGGCCGCATCGCCAAGATGCTCTATGGTGGTCAGATCGAGCTCGGGGCGGTGCACACCTACCTCGAGCTCTTCGCCCGCTACTTCATCGACCTGACGCCGAACGTGGCCCTGATCGCCGGCGTCTCGGCCGACCGGGACGGTAACCTCTATACGGGGCCCAACACCGAGGACACGCCCACCGTGGTGGAGGCGACCGCCTTCAAGAACGGCGTGGTGGTGGCGCAGGTGAACGAGATCGTCGACCGGGTGCCCCGCGTCGACATTCCCGGCGACCGGGTCGACTTCGTGGTCGAGGCCGACACCCCGTTCTACGTCGAGCCGCTCTTCACCCGCGATCCCGGCGCCGTGACCGAGACGCAGATCCTGATGGCCATGATGGCGATCAAGGGCATCTACGCCGAATACGGCATCCGCCGCCTCAACCACGGCATCGGCTTCGGCACGGCGGCGATCGAACTGCTGCTCCCGACCTATGCCGAGCGCCTCGGCCTGAAGGGCCAGATTGCGACCCATTGGGCGCTCAACCCGCATCCGAGCCTGATCCCGGCCATCGAATCCGGGTGGGTGAAGCAGATCCACTGCTTCGGCTCCGAGGTCGGCATGGACAAGTACATCCGCGCCCGGCCGGACGTGTTCTTCACGGGTTCCGACGGGTCCCTGCGCTCGAACCGCGCCTTCTGCCAGACGGCGGGCCTCTATGCCTGCGACCTGTTCATCGGCTCGACCCTGCAGATCGACCTGCAGGGGCATTCCTCCACCGTGACGACGAACCGCGTCGCAGGCTTCGGCGGCGCGCCGAACATGGGCTCGGACCCGCACGGGCGGCGCCACCCCTCCGATACCTGGATGAAGGCGGGGCAGGAGGCCGGCGGCACGGGCGACCCGGCCCTGCGGCGCGGGCGCAAGCTCGTGGTGCAACTCGTCGAGACCTTCGGCGACAAGCTGGTGCCGGCCTTCGTGGAGCGGCTCGACGCCCTCGAACTTGCGCGCAAGCTCAACCTCGAACTCGCCCCCGTGATGGTCTACGCCGACGATGTCACCCACATCGTCACCGAGGAGGGCATCGCCAACCTGCTGCTGTGCCGGACCTTGGACGAGCGGGAGCAGGCGATCCGCGGGGTGGCCGGCTACACCGATGTGGGCCGGGGGCGCGACCACGCCGAGGTGGAGCGCCTACGTGCCCGCGGCATCATCCGAAGGCCGGAGGATCTCGGCATCGAGCCCCTCGACGCCGACCGGTCGCTGCTGGCCGCGCGTTCGATCAAGGACCTCGTGCAGTGGTCGGGCGGCCTCTACGAGCCGCCGGCCAAGTTCCGGAACTGGTGAGGAATTTCGCGTCATGGAGAAGCTGAGCTTCCGCCACACCACCCGGACGGCGCTCCCCGGCACGCGGGCCAGCGCGATCACCGGGGTCGTCGCCTCCGGCAACCTCGAAGTGCTGCTGGAGCGCAACCTGGCGCCCGACGCCTGCCACGTGGAGATCGACACCGCCATCAAAGGCTACGCCGAGGTCTGGGCCGCGGTGGTGGCGGACTTCGTGGCCCGGCGGCAGCCCGGCGGGCTGACCATCACCATCAACGACGGGGGCGCCCGCCCCGACACCGTGTCCCTGCGCCTCGCCCAGGGCGCCCGCCTGATGGAGCTGCCGTGATGGACTGGAAGCCGGTCGCCCTCTCCGCCGAGCCCCGCGACCAGAGCTGGTACGAGGCGAGCGCCCGCGCCCGCCTCGCCGGCCTCCTCGACGTGGACACCTTCCAGGAATTTATCGGCCCCGAGCAGCGGCAGATGAGCCCGCACCTGCCGCTCTTCGCCCTGCCCCGCGCCTTCGACGACGGCATGATCGTCGGACGCGGGCGCCTCGACGGCCGGGACGTGCTGGCCGCCGCCCAGGAAGGCCGCTTCATGGGCGGGGCCTTCGGTGAGATCCACGGTGCCAAGCTCGTCGGCCTGCTGCGGGCCGCCCTCGCCGTGAAGCCCGCCGCCGTGCTGATCCTGTTCGACACCGGAGGTGTGCGCCTGCAGGAGGCCAATGCGGGCGAGACCGCCATTGCGGAGATCATGCGGGCGATCACCCAAGTCCGCGCCGCCGGCATCCCGGTTATCGGTCTCATCGGGGGCCGGGCCGGCTGCTACGGCGGCGGCGGCCTCATCGCCGGCACCTGCGCGCACCTCGTCATCTCCGAGGGGGGACGCCTCAGCGTCTCCGGTCCCGAGGTGATCGAGACCAACAAGGGCGCCGAGGAGTTCGATTCCCGTGACCGGGCCCTCGTCTGGCGCACCATGGGCGGCAAGCACCGGCGCCTCCTCGGCGCGGCGGATGCCTTCGTGGCCGACACGATCGGGGCCTTCCGCGAGGCCGCCTTGGCGGCGATCCCGGAAGCCCCATCCTTCGACCTCGCCACCCTGGAGGCCGAGCAGGCCCGCTTGGAAGCTCGCCTCGAACGCTTCGGCGACACCCGGGACGCCACCGAGATCTGGGGCCGCCTCGGCGTCAACGACCCCGCCGCCGTCCCAAGCCTGACCACCGAGGGTTTCGACGCCCTGCTCGACAGCCTGCCGGAGGGCTCGCACCATGCGCGATAAGATGCCCCTCGACACCCTTCTCGCTTCGCTCTTCCCGGCGGGGCACGCCGTCACGGTGGCGGACGGCCTGATTTCCGGCGAGGGCCCGCTGACCGACGGCCGCCTCGCGGTGATCGGTATCGACGGCGACACCGCGCTCGGACTCGAAGGCGCCTGCTTCCTGGCAGGGTGCGTCCTCGACGTGGTGCGGGCGGGTGGCGGCAGGCCTATCCTCGTCCTCATCGATTCCGACAGTCAGCGCATGAGCCGGCGCGACGAACTCCTCGGCCTCAACGAGTACCTCGCGCATCTCGCCAAGGCGCTGCTGCTGGCCGACGCGCAGGGTCACCCGACCATCGGCCTGCTCTATGGTCACAGCGCGGCCGGCGCCTTCATCGCCACGGCCCTGGCCACCCGCGTACTCGCGGCCCTGCCCGGCGCCCATCCGAGCGTGATGGACCTCCCCTCCGTGGCCCGCGTCACCAAGCTGCCCCTGGAGACGCTGCAGGACATGGCCCGCTCGACCTCGGTCTTCGCGCCCGGACTGGACAACATGGTCCGGACGGGGGCCGTGCAGGCGACCCTCGACCCCGGCAAGCCCCTCGGTCCCCAGATTGCCGCGCTGATCGCGGACAGCCCGGCGGTCGATACCCGCGATGCGCTGGGTCGTGAACGGGGCGGGCGCCCGCTCGCCCACGACATCGCCGCCCAGGTGGTGCGCGAGGCTCAGGTGGTGCGCGGGGCGCAGGACAGGGTGGTGCGCGAGGCGCCGGGTGCGTGATCTCGCGCGCCACGACCTCCTCACGGTGGCGCCCGCCGCCTGGGGCCCGCTGCTGGCGCAGCGGCCGGACCTCGACGGGATTCCCCATCTCGCCGATTGGGCCGCGCGCGGCTGGCCGGTGATCGTGCGTCGCCGCGTGCCCGGCGAGGATGGCGCCCTGGTTCCGGCCGGGCTGCCGCTGCCGCCCTCCCTCGGCAAGCGACGCATCGGCTTCGCGCTCCCGCCCGCGGCGGTGCGCCCGCGCTCCGGCCTGACCCTGGCCGAGGCACGCGCGGCCGCGCCCGCCACCTGGCAACCCACCCTCGACGCGCTCCTGGCGCACGGGGCCGTCCACGGTCGCGTGCCCCGGGTGTTCGGCAGCCTGCTTTGGCAGGCCCTGACGGGTTTGCCCTACCTCTCCGCCTCCTCCGACCTCGACCTGCTCTGGCCCGGGCCCGTCGGCCCGGCCTTCCTCGCCGGCCTTGCCGACCTCGCGGCGCAGGCGCCGATGGGCCTCGACGGCGAGATCGGCCTCGCCGACGGCTTCGCGGTGAACTGGCGCGAGCTGCAGGCGGCCGGGCCCGGCGACACCATCCTCGCCAAGGGCCTGGGCCGGCTGGAGCTCCGGCCCGTTTCGGCCCTTCGCGGCGCCGTCCTGACGCCGGCGGCCTGAGCCATGCCGATGCGCGCCCTCTCGTTGAGGCCGGCGGCTCTGTCGCAGATGCGGTTCTTCGCTTCGAGCGTCGGCCGCCCGGACGGTATTGCCCGCCTCGCCACCCAATGCTTGCGTCTGGAACTCGCCACCTATCCCAAGCCCGGCCTCGTCAGCCACGTGGACAGCGGCAGCCATGCCGACATGGATGCGGGCACCTTCCGGGCGAGCGCCTCCGCCCTGGAGCCCTACTTCATGGAACTTGCCGCGGCCGGCGCTGCGGGCGCAGCGATGGCGCATCTTCGCCGCATCGGGCTCGCGGCGGAGGCGGCGATGCGAGCCGCCACGGGCGGCGTGAACACTCATCGGGGTGCCATCTTCGGCCTCGGCCTCCTCAGCGCCGCGGCCGGTGCCGTGGGGCCTCGCGCCCCGGCCGGCAGTCTCGGCGCCGATGTCCGCGCACGCTACGCCGACGCCATCCTGGACGGGCCCGAGTTGCTGCACGCGCCGGGCGCGCGGGCGCGGCGGCGGCACGGGGTCGGGGGCGCGCCGGCCGAGGCCGCAGCCGGTTTCCCGACCCTCTACGGCACTGGTCTGCCAGCCCTGCGCCGGGCCCGAACCCGGCGCCCCGAATCGCCCGAGGCGGCGCGGGTGGAGGCCTGCCTCGCCCTGATCGCGACCCTCGAGGACACCAACCTCCTGCATCGCGGCGGCCCGGAGGGGTTCGGTTTCGCACGGGCGGAAGCCGCCCGCTTCCTCGCCGCGGGGGGCATCGCGCGGGATGACTGGTTCTCGCACGCGCAAACCCTGCACCGAGCGTTCGTCGCCCGCCGCCTCAGCCCCGGCGGGGCGGCCGACCTGCTGGCCATGACGCTGTTCGTTGACGCCTGGGAGCGACCATGATCGTCGACCGCTCATGACGCTCGCGGTCCTGCTTTCCGGCCAGGGCGGCCAGCATCCCGGGATGTTCGACCTCACCGCCGACCTTCCGGAGGCGCAGGGCCTCTTTGCGGCCGCCACTTCCCTCCTCGGACAGGACCCGCGCGATTTCGTGCGCTCCGGGGAGGACCTGCATACCAACCGCACCGGGCAGATCTTGTGCTGCGTCGCGGGCCTGGCCGCCTGGACCCTGGTGCGGAGGGCGCAACCCGCGCGCTCCGTGGTGGTGGGCTACAGCATCGGCGATCTTGCGGCCTTCGGCTGTGCCGGCCTGTTCGCGCCCGAGACGGTGCTGCAGCTCGCCGCCGCCCGTGCCGAGGCGATGGATGCGGCGGCCGGTCCCGGCTACGGCCTCGCCGGCTTGCGCGGCCTGCCCGCCGCGCGGGCCTTCGCCATGGCCGAGGCGCATGGGTGCCATCCGGCGATCCGCAACGCCGCCGACAGCGTGGTGGTGGGCGGTGCCGTCGCAGCCCTGGACGCCCTCTGCACCGAGGCGCTTGCGGCGGGCGCGGCCCGGGCCGTTCGCCTGCCCGTTCACATCCCCTCGCACACGCCGCTGCTCGCGCCAGCCGCCGAGGCCTTCCGCGAACGCCTTCAGGCCGCCCCCCTGGTGACCCCGTCGCGTCCGGCCCCGCGCCTCCTCAGCGGCCTCGATGGAGCGGCGGTGTTCCGGCCGGAGGCGGGCCTGCCCAAGCTCGCCGCACAGGTGGCACGGACCCTGGACTGGGCCGCCTGCCTCGAGGGCGTCGGCGAATTCGGTGCGACCCGGGTGCTCGAGCTCGGCCCCGGCCACGCTCTCGCCACCATGGCCCGCACGGCCCTGCCCGAGGCGCAGGTTCATGCGTTGGAGGATTTTCGTCGGTCCGACGGTGTGGTCCAATGGATCAGGGACGGGGCTTGAGCCCTAACGGAGTGAAACGCACACGATGCAGTACCGCAATCTCGGCCGCTCGGGCCTCAAGGTCTCGCCGCTCTGCCTCGGCACCATGATGTTCGGCGGCCCTACCGACGAGGCCACCGCCGGCCGCATCATCGAGAGCGCCCGGGGCGCCGGCATCAACTTCCTCGACACTGCCGACGTCTATAACGAGGGCCGGTCCGAGGAGGTGGTGGGCCGGGCGATCGCCCGGGACCGCGAGGCCTGGGTGCTCGCCACCAAGGTCGCCAACCCGATGGGGCCGGGCGTCAACGACCGGGGCCTGTCCCGCGCGCATGTGCTGCGCGCCGCCGAGGCCAGCCTCCGGCGGCTCGGCACCGACGTGATCGACATCTACTACCTCCACAAGGAGGACCACTCCACGCCGCTGGCCGAGACCATCGGCGCCATCGCGCTGCTCGTGCGCCAGGGCAAGATCCGCTACTTCGGTGTCTCGAACTACCGCGCCTGGCGGGTCGCCGAGATCTGCCGCCTGTGCGACGACCTCGGCATCGACCGGCCCGTGGTCAGCCAGCCCTACTACAACGCCCTGAACCGGATGCCCGAGACCGAGCATCTCCCGGCCTGCGCCCATTACGGCCTCGGCGTCGTGCCGTACTCGCCCCTCGCGCGCGGCGTGCTCACGGCCAAGTACGACCCCGACGCCCCGCCCCCCGAGGGCACCCGCGCGGGCCGCCAGGACACTCGCATGATGCAGACGGAGTGGCGCCCGGAATCCCTGGTGATCGCCCGGACCTTCCAGGTCCATGCGACCGCACGGGGCCTGACGGCGGGGCAGTTCGCGGTGAACTGGGTGCTGGCCAACCGTACCGTCACCTCGGTCATCGCCGGACCGCGCACCGAGGCGCAGTGGGACGAGTATCTGGGTGCGCTGGGCTACGCCTTCACGAACGAGGACGAGGCCCTCGTCGACGCCCACGTCGTCACCGGCCACCCCTCGACGCCGGGCTACAACGACCCGGCCTACCCGATCGAGGGCCGCCCGCGGGGGTGAGGGCTTCCCGCAGGAACCCGCCCTGAGGCGACGGCGCGTCTCCCTTCCACACGGGAGAGAGGCGCGCCGTCGCCGACGAGCGTCGGTTTCTCAGCCCTGCGTCTCGGCCAGATGCAGTTCCACCAGCGCGTCGAAGCTCGCGTCGCCCGTGAAGCCCAGTGCGAGGGCGCGGCGCGTGTCGAAGGCCTCCGGCCAGGTCTCGACGATGGCCTGGATCGCCGGGTTCGGCTCGCGCCGGATCAGCGCCACCGCCGCGTCGCCGCCGACCCGGCGCAGGGCCTCGATCTCGTCGGCCACCGTCGCCGAGAGGCCCGGCATGGTGAGGCTGCGGCGCAGGCCCAGGGGGGCAAGGTCGATGCGGGCGGCGTGCAGCAGGTACTCGGTGGCCGAGCGCGGGCTAGCGAACCAGTGGCGCACGGTGTCCGGCACCGGCAGGATCGCCTCCTGGCCGGCCAGCGGCTCGCGGATGATGCCGGAGAAGAACCCGGACGCCGCTTTGTTCGGCTTGCCCGGGCGCACGCAGATCGTGGGCAGGCGCAGGCCGATGCCGTCGAGGAAACCGCGCCGGCTGTAGTCGGCCAGCAGCAGTTCGCCCATGGCCTTCTGGGTGCCGTAGGAGGTGGCCGGCGTCAGGATCATGTCGTCCGGGATGACGCCCGGAAGCGGCGGCCCGAACACCGCCAGCGACGAGGTGAAGACCACGCGCGGGCGATAGCCCTCGGCGACGTGGGCGTGGCGGATCGCATCGAGAAGCAGGCGCGTCGCGTCGAGGTTGACCCGATAGCCCTTTTCCAGGTCGGCCTCGGCCTCGCCCGAGACGATCGCCGCGAGGTGGAAGATCACGTCCGGCCGGCCGATCAGCGCAGCCTCCGCCGCTCCTGGGGTCGAGAGGTCGGCGGCGGCCGTGACGACGGAGCCGGTGAAGCCTGCGGGCGCTGTCGGCTCCACCACGTCCACCAGGGTGAGGGCCCGGGCATCGCCCTGCGTGGCGAGGGCGTCGGTGAGGCGCCGGCCGATCATGCCGGCGGCGCCGAGGATCAGTGCGTGCATGGGTCGTCTGTCTCCGGATGGGGGGTCAGCGCATCAGGTCGAGGGCGCGGGGGAAGAAGTCGCGCCCGCCGAAATTGCCCGATTTGAGAGCGAGCAGCATGGGATCGCCAGGGCCCGATGCCCCCTGCCCGAGAGTGCGCAGCACCGGCACCCCGGCGGCGATCTCGGGACCGAGCCGGAAGGCCTTCAGGCCGAGCCGGTCCACGACCGCCCCCGAGGTCTCGCCGCCCGCCACGACGAGGCGGCGCACGCCGCGGGCCACCAGGCCTTCCGCGATTCGGGCCAGCGCATCCTCCAGGGCGTGGCCGACCCGGTCGCCGCCATGACGGGCCTGGAGCGCCCGCACGGTCTCGGGTTCGGCACTGCTGGCGATGAGGACGGGGCCGCCCCCGATGTGCGCGCCGGCCCAGGCCAGGGCGGCCTCGATCTCGGCCTCGCCCGCGAGCACCCGCTCGGGATCGAGGCGGCGCACCGGCATCAGAGCCTCGGCCGCCGCGATCTGGCCGAGGGTCGCCTGCGAGCAGCTGCCGGCGAGGCAGGCGGCGAGCCCGCCCACCGGCGGGCCGAGATCCGCCGCGCTGTCCGGCGCCGAGGCACGCCCGGCTGCCACCAGGGCGCGGGCAAGGCCGAGGCCGAGGCCTGAGGCGCCCACCGAGACCCGATGGCCGAGCGCCGCCATGCCCAGGGTCTCGAGGTCGGCCTCCCGCACGGCGTCGGCGATCGCCGCGCCAGCGCCCTCGGCGGCAAGCGCCTCGAGGCGCGCGGCCACGGCCTCGGCGCCCCGCGCCACGGTGGCGAAATCCACCAGACCCACGGGCGATGCGCTCTGGCGGCCCAGCACCCGCACGAGATTGGCGTCCCGCATCGGATTGAGGGGATGATCCTTCAGCGGGCTTTCGTTCAGGGGCACCGCGCCGACGAAGAGGTTGCCCTGGTAGACCGTACGTCCGGTTTCCGGGAAGGCGGGGGTGACCAGGGCGATGGTTTCGCCGGCATCGCCGCGCAGGGCGTCCAGGACGGGGCCGATATTTCCCGCATCAGTGGAATCGAAGGTCGAGCAGATCTTGAACAAGACGTGGGCGGCGCCCTGTCCGCGCAACCAGGCCTCGGCCGCACGGGAGCGCACCACGGCCTCCGCGGCCGGGATGGAGCGGCTCTTCAGGGCCACCACCACGGCGTCGACGCCGGCCAGATCCAGGTCGTCGGTGGGGATGCCGATGGTCTGCACCGTGCGCAGCCCCCCCTTGGTGAGCGTGTTGGCGAGGTCCGAGGCGCCGGTATAATCGTCGGCCACCGATCCGAGGGCGAGGCTCATCGGCCGGCCTCCCGGACCTGCGAGGCGCGATAGGGCTCGAACCAGCGCAGGCCCGCCTCCGTGCCGGCGGCCGGGTTGTACTCGCAGCCGACGAAGCCCGCGTAGCCGAGCCGGTCGAGCTCGGCGAAGAGGAAGGCGTCGTTCATCTCGCCGGTGCCGGGCTCGTGCCGGGCCGGGACGCTGGCGGTCTGTACGTGCCCGACCATCGGCATCAGGTCGCGCAGGCGGGTGGTCACGTCCCCGTGCAGGATCTGGCAGTGGTAGAGGTCGAACTGAAGCTTCAGGTTCGGCAGGGCGAGGTCCGTGATCAGGCGGGCGGCGTCGCCGAAGTCGTTGAGGAAATAGCCCGGCATGTTGCGGGCGTTGATCGGCTCCAGCACAAGGTCGAGCCCTTCGCGCGCCACGCGCTCGGCCGTCCAGGCCACGGCCCGGCGATAGGCCGCTTGCGCCTGGGGATCGGCGGCATCGGCCATGCCGGCCATGAGGTGAACCCGGGCGACCCCCGTGGCCTGCGCGTAGGTCAGGCCGGTCTCGACGCCCGCCTGCAGCTCGGCGAACCGATCCGGCAGGGCGGCGAGGCCACGCTCGCCCGCCGCCCAGTCGCCCGGCGGCAGGTTGAACAAGGCCTGGGTCAGCCCGAACCGCGCCAGACGCTCGGCGATGGCCTCGGGCGGATGGTCGTAGGGGAACAGGAACTCCACGGCGGTGAAGCCCGCCTGCGCCGCCGCCGCGAAGCGGTCGAGAAAGGCGTGTTCGGTGAACATCAGGGTGAGATTGGCGGCAAAGCGCGGCATGGGCTCGGTTTCCCTTCAGGCCTTGGACGACGGCAGGGTGACCCCGGCCACCTGCGCGTAGAGGCGGGCCACCGAGGCGTCGTCGTCCCGGCCCATGCCGGAGCCGGACGCCATCAGGAACATCTGCAGCGCGGCGGCTGCGACCGGTACGGGGTACTTTTCCGCCCGCGCCATGTCCTGCACGATGCCGAGATCCTTGACGAAGATGTCGACCGCGCTTTTCGGGCTGTAATCACCGTCGAGGACATGCGGCATGCGGTTCTCGAACATCCAGGAATTGCCGGCCGAGGCCGTGATCACCTCGTAGACCTTGCGGAGGTCCAGGCCCTGCTTCGCGGCAAAGCTCATGGCCTCGCTGGCGGCGGCGATGTGCACGCCCGCGAGCAACTGGTTGATCATCTTGAAGGCGGCGCCCTGCCCGGCCGCGTCGCCGAGCTCGTAGAGCTTGCCGGCCATGGCCACGAGGGCCGGGCGCGCCGCGTCGAAGGCCGCCTTGGTGCCGGAGGCCAGGAAGGTGAGTTCGCCTTCGGCTGCGCGCACGGCGCCCCCGCTCATCGGTGCGTCGAGGTAGTGGCGGCCGGTCTCCTCCAGACGCGCCGCGAGGCGCCGGGCGACGGCCGGGTCCATGGTGGCGGAGGAGACGAACACCGCGCCCGCCCGCATGGTTTCGGCGGCGCCGCCGGGCCCGAACAGCACGGCCTCGGTCTGGGCGGCGTTAACCACGACGCAGACCACCACGTCGGCGCCCTCGGCCGCCGCCGCGGGGTTCGCCGCCGCCCGCCCGCCGGTCGCGGCAAAGCGCGCGACGGCGTCCGCGTTCACGTCGCAGGCCGAAACCTGGAAGCCGGCCCTGAGGAGCGCGCCGGCCATGCCGGCGCCCATGGAGCCGAGGCCGATGACGGCGGCGCGCAGGGTCTGGGTGTTGCTGCTCATGGGGACCTGTCGGGTATCCTGTCGGGAAAGAAGCCGGCGGGGCTGACCCGCCGGCGTCGGCGGTTCAGCGATTGACCACGTGCTTCGGAGTAACGAACACGCAGACCGCGCCGATCACCAGCATGCCGGCGAGGGCATACATGCCGGCGGCGGTGCTGCCGGTGGAATCCCGCAGGGCGCCGATGACGTAGGGGCTGGCAAAGCCCGCGAGGTTGCCCACCGAGTTGATCAGCGCGATGCCGGCGGCCGCCCCGGCGCCGCTGAGGAAAGCGGTGGGCAGGGACCAGAACAGAGGCGCGCAGGTGAGCACGCCGCCGGCGGCCACGGCGAGCGCCGCGATGGCCACGACGGTGCTGCCCGCACTCGCGGCGACCACGAAGCCCACCGCGCCGCAGAGGGCGGGGACGATGAGGTGCCAGCGCCGCTCGCGCATCCGGTCGGAACTGCGGCCGAGCAGGATCATCACGAAGACCGCGAACAGAAACGGGATCGCGCTGACGAGGCCGATGTTCAGGTTGCCCTGGATGCCCGAGGCCTTGACGATGGTCGGCATCCAGAAGGTCAGGCCGTACTGGCCGGTGACGAAGGCGAAGTAGATCAGGCTCATGAACCAGATCCGGCCGTTGCGGAACACAGTGGCGATGGAATGCGGGCTCTGTTCCTTGCCGGCGCCGTCGGCGGCGATGTCGCGCTCGATGACCTGCTGCTCCGCCGGATTGAGCCATTTGGCCTCGGAGGGACGGTTGTCGAGGTAGAAGAACACCGCGAGGCCCACCAGCACCGCCGGCACCGCCTCGACCACGAACATCCACTGCCAGCCGGACAGGCCGTAGGCGCCGTTGAAGGCGTCCATGATCCAGCCGGAGAGCGGGTTGCCGAAGATGCCGGAAACGGGAATCGCCGACATGAACACCGCGATCACGCGGGCGCGGCGATGGGCCGGGAACCAGGTCGTGGTGTAGAGGATCACGCCCGGGTAGAAGCCGGCCTCGGCCAAGCCGAGCAGGAAGCGCATGATGTAGAACGAGGTGGCCGAGTTCACGAACATGAACCCGGCGGAGATGATGCCCCAGGTGATCATGATGCGGGCGATCCAGACCCGGGCACCGACCCGGTGCAGGATCACGTTCGAGGGAACCTCGAACAGGAAGTAGCCGATGAAGAACAGGCCGGCGCCCAGGCCGTAGACGGTCTCGCTGAAGCCGAGCTCCTGGGACATCTGCAGCTTGGCAAAGCCCACGTTGACGCGGTCGAGATAGGCGACCACGTAGCAGAGCATCAGGAACGGCACGAGCCGCCAGAACACTTTGCGATAGGTCTGTTCGACGAAATCCGCTGCGGGCGCATCGACGCCCCGCGCGGTTGCGGCCTGCACGCTCATGTTTCCTCCTGCCGGCGCGCTTTGCGCGTCGCCGTTCTGGCGTTGCACCATCTTATCGCGGCACTACTCGTCTTGGCAGCGCTTGCATCTTGCGTAACAGATGTTGGCAGCGCTGCCAATCTGATTGTTGTGCTCAACTAAGCTTGCTATGGGCTGTGCAGCCCGGGACCAGAGATGAAGGTCGACGATGAACGTCCAGAGGTCCCTGCAGGAGCCCGAGCGCCGACTCGTGACCCTGTCCGACGTGGCCCGCGAAGCCGGTGTCGGCGAGAGCACGGTCTCGCGCGTCCTGCGCAACCAGGGCTCGTTCTCGAAGGCTACGCAGGATCGGGTCGCGGAGGCGGTGGCCCGCCTGGGCTACGTCCCGAACCGCCTCGCCGGCATGCTGGCAGGCTCCGGCTCCACGGCGGGGGCCAAGCTCGTGGGCATCGTGATCCCGTCGCTCACCAACATCGTGTTTCCGGACCTCCTGCGGGGCGCCACGGCGGTCCTCGACCGCGGCGGCTTCCAGAGCGTGATCGGGGTCTCCGATTACGACCCCGAGCGCGAGGAGGCGTTGATCGGCGCCCTCCTCTCCTGGCGTCCTGCCGGCCTCATCGTCACCGGTCTGGAGCACACGCCCGGCGCGCTCGCCCGCCTGCGGGCGAGCGGCATCCGCATCGTCGAGATGATCGACACCGACGGGGCCGGACTCGACATCGTGGTGGGATTCTCGAACCGGGCGGTGGGCTGCGACAGCGCCCGGCACCTCTTGGAGCGGGGCTACCGACGCATCGGCTATGTTGGCCACGACATCACGCAGGATCTCCGCGCCGCCAAGCGGCTCGCGGGGTTCTGCGAAACCCTTCAGGAGGCGGGCTGTCCCCTGGCGGAGCGCGAGATCGCGTCCGGACCGTCTTCGGCCGCGGCCGGGCGGGAAGCCCTGGCGCGGCTGGTCGCCCGCCGGCCCGACCTCGACGCGGTCTACTTCTCCAACGACGACATGGCGCTGGGCGGCTACTTCCACTGCCTGACGGACGGGATCGCGGTGCCGGGACGCCTCGCCCTGTTCGGCTTCAACGCCCTCGACATCGCCGCCGCCCTGCCGCAGCCACTGACCACCATCCGCACGCCGCGCCTGGAAATCGGCGCCGCCGCCGCCGAGCGCCTCGCCGCCGACGGCCCGGCCGAGACCGTCGATCTCGGCTACGAACTGATCGCGGGCGCCACCGCCTGAGATCGCCCCGCCCTCCGGTGACCTGAAGGTATCCCATGAGCGAATCGAAGCTTCGCGAACAGATCTGCCGGTTCGGCCGCTCGCTGTTCGAGCGCGGCCTGACGCCGGGTTCGTCAGGCAACATCTCCCTGCGTCTCGACGACGGCGGCTGGCTGGTGACGCCGACCAACGCCTCGCTGGGCTTCCTCGACCCGGCGACGATCACGCGCCTCGACGCCGCCGGCACTCTGGTCTCGGGCCATGCACCGACGAAGGAGATCCCACTGCACGCGGCGCTCTACGACAGCCGAACGGAGGCCCGCGCCATCGTCCACCTGCACTCGACCCACGCGGTGGCGGTGTCGATGCTGCCCGAGATCGACCCGAAGGCGGTGCTGCCGCCGCTGACGCCCTATTACCTGATGCGGGCCGGGGCCACGGCCCTGGTGCCGTACTATCGCCCCGGCGATCCGGCGGTGGCGGATGCGATCCGGGGTCTGGCCGGTCGCTACGCCTCGGTGCTGCTGGCCAATCACGGCCCGGTGGTGGCCGGCACCACCCTGGAAAATGCCGTCTTCGCCACCGAGGAGCTGGAAGAGACGGCCAAGCTCTACCTCCTCCTGCGCAACCTCAACCCGCGCCATCTCAGCCCGGGGCAGGTGCAGGATCTCGTCAGCCATTTCGGCCTGAGCTTGCCGGAGCCTGACGGCCACGATCACGACCACGGGCATTGAAAGGCGCGCAGAAAAACTCCTGCGCGGCTGAGACCCTTTTCGCGCCGCCACCGCGATCGGCGCCGTGGGCAGGGTTGCGGTGACCACGCGAGGGCCTTCTTGTCAGGCCGCCACCTCGCTCTGCGCCGTTGGCAGGGTTGCGGCGATCTCGGCGGCGATGCCGGCCGAGGCGATGTTCTTGGATTTGGCCTCGATCTCGAAATCCGCCCAGGTCATGTGACGGGCCACCAGGGCGTTCACGGCCCGGTTCCACATCATGTCCGAATGGGCCGCGAGATCGCGCCAGTTGTGACCCGCCTCGGTCAGGGCGGCGAAGTCCGGCAGGGCGTCGGCGGCGTGCCCTTCCAGCAGGCCCTCGCGTGAGACGCTGATATGGGCCACGGGGCGCACGCCCCGCCAGGACTCGCGCACCCGCGCGACGCGGGGATCGTCGGGCTCGATATACGCACCCCGGCTCTCGACCCAGTGGTGGTGCAGGTCGAGCACCACCGGCACGACGTCGGCGAGGCCGAGCACCGTGTCGAGGCCGAAGAAGTTCTCATCGTTCTCCACGGTCAAGAGATCGCGGGCGGTCTGGGAGAGCTTCGGCAGGCTCGCGCGAAACCCTTCGATGCCGGGGTCGCGGGCACCGACATGGATGTTGATGTGGGCCCCGTGCGGGTGCCAGCCCTGGCCATAGCCGAGCATCGCCATGAGCTCGGCGTGGTGCTCCAGCTCCTCGATGCCGTTGCGCTGGGCTGCCGGGTTCTGCGAGGCGATGACGCAGAACGGGCCGGGATGGAAGCTCAGGCGCACCGCCCCGGCCCGGGCGATCCCGCCGATCCGGGCGAGGCCGTCCTCGACAAGGCGGCGCATCTCGGGTTCGGCGTAGATGTCCTGCGCCACCGCATGGGTGTAGCCGGGCAGGACGTTGCTGGCGATCCGCAGCAGGCGCTCGATCACGGGGCGGGCGGCGACCCAGGTCACTTGGCGCTCCAGGGCGCCGAGGTTGTGGCGCACGAGGCCTTCGAGCTTGTCCCGACGCGCGGCGGGCGCGAGGCTCTTCAGGTGCGCCATGGTGGCGTGGGTGAGGTTCATCTGCAGGGTCGCCTCGCGGGCGGCCTTCAGGGTCTTGAAGGGCTCGGAGGGCGGTTCGAGGATGAACTTGCAGCAGAAGCCGAGGCGGGGTGCGGAATCGGTCGGGGCTGGATCGGTCGAAGTGGGATGCGTCATGGGGCGATAACGCGGTGGAGTGGCATTGGTGCACGGCCGGAACCAGGGACCGGATGCGGTGCGTTGCCCCCGCGCCGACGGCCCCCGTCAGCGCCGGAGTGTTCCATGGACGCCAAGCTCGCAGAGGCCAAGCTAGCAGAGGCCAAGCTCGCGGATCAGGTCCGGCGCGCGGCCGACGTCGCCCGTCGCCTGACCCTGGCCTATCCCCGGGGATCGCGCCGCGACGACTTCCCCTTCGCCGTGGTGGCGGCCTTCGACACGGAGATCCGGGGCCGCGTCGAGCGCGACCGCCGGATCGAGGACGAGCGCGACCGGGTGCTGATCGCCGCCGTCAACTTCGCCGAGACGCCGGCCGACGACGAGCCCGAGGCCGTGGAGCCGGCGCGACGCGCCCTCATCGCGGCCATCGACTATCTCCAGGAGGCGACCCTGCGCTTCGGAATCGTCAACCGCGAGGGGGCGCGCCTCGGCTACGGCGAGGCCGGCCAGCGGGTGACGACCCTGGCCTGACGGGCGCTTCGCCGAATTTGTGAGGCCCGCCCTGCGACCTCGGACCCGGCCCGCGCGTTACCCGCACCCGCCGGCGCGATTTCGGCGGTTCGTCCTATCAGCGTGGTTTCCTCCCGATGCGTCGCCTGTTCCCCGTCTTCATCGCCGCCGTCGCTCTCCTGGCGGGGGTGATCCTGTTCACCTTCGTCAAGCACGGCGACACCGCCCACACCCAGCCTGTGCCGGAAGCCGGCGCGAGCGCCCGCTGATGCCGCGCTGGTTGCCCCTGGCGGGTGCCGCCCTCCTGGCCATCCTGGTGGTGATCGGCCTCGGGTTCTGGAAGTACGACCGCCTGCAGGAGGCGCGCATCGAGAATGGCGGACGTCCGGCCATTCCCGCCTGCGCGCCCGACCGCGTCGGCGAGACCGGGCTGGCCGCCAACTGCCCCGGCACCGCCTTCCCGCCTGCCAAGGCACCCTGAGGGTCGAGCCACCCTGAGGAACCGGACGCGGAGTCCGAGGCACAGAGCGCACGAACGGAGGCTGGAAGGATGCGCGGTCCCCCTGCCTGGTCCTGGCGCGGCTCCTTTACAGCCTTCGTCTTCCTGCAGGGCTGCCTCTACGCCGCCTACGGGATGGTCTCGCCCTTCCTCCCGAGCTTTCTCGACGCGCGCGGGCTCGACGCCTCCGAGATCGGGATCGTTCTCGCCGCCGGAACGCTGATGCGGCTCGTGGCCGGACCGGTGGCGGGGCGGATCGCGGATCGCCTCGACGCCACCCGGGCTGTCCTGGCCGCCGGAGCCGCCGCTGCCGGGCTCCTCGCCTTCGCCACCCTCCTGGGGCACGGTTTTCCCGCGCTCCTCGTCCTGGGCCTGGCGCAGGCCGTCGCCCTTGCGGCCCTCGCACCCCTGGCCGACGCCCTCACCCTCGCGGCGATGGAGCGGGAGAAGACCTTCGCGTATGGCTGGGTCCGGGGCGCTGGTTCGGCCGCCTTCATCCTGGCGACCCTGGTATCCGGTCAGGCGGTCGCCTGGGCCGGATTGCCCAGCATCCTGGTGTCGAGCGGCCTGCTGTTCCTGCTCACCGCCCTCGCCGTCCGCCGGGTGCCCGCGACCCCACGGATCGGGCACCCGAGTTCGCCGCTTCCGGAGGCGCCCACCCGCAACACCCTGCGTGACCTGCTCGCGGTTCCACTCTTCCGGCGGGTGCTCCTGGTGGCGGCCCTCGTCATCGGCAGCCACGCCCTGCACGAGGCCTTCGCGGTGATCCGCTGGCGCGCGGCGGGCCTCGGCCCCGGCACCGTCAGCCTGCTCTGGTCCCTGGCCGTGCTCTCGGAGGTCGTGGTGTTCGTCCTGTGCGGCTCCTGGCTGCTGGAGCGCCTGGGCACCGCCGGGGCTGCGATGCTGGCGGCCGGTGCCGGGATCCTACGCTGGGCGATCATGGCGACGACGGTGGCGGTGCCGATGCTGGCGATCGGCCAGGCGCTGCACGGCTTCACCTTCGCGCTGCTGCATCTGGCCAATATGCGCCTCCTGGCCGACCTCGTGCCCGCCCGCGGCGGCGCCACTGCGCAGACCCTCTACGCGACTCTCGGCCTCGGGCTCGCCAACACCGTCCTGACCGGCCTGTCCGGGTGGCTCTACGGGCGGTTCGGGGCGGATGCGTTCTGGAGCATGGCGGCGCTCTGTGCCGGGGCGCTGCCCCTGGCGGCCGGCCTCCGGCGCCCTGCCCCGCCGGCCGCCTGACCGCGGATCAGGGTCGGCACGCCCGCAGGAAGAAATCGAGCGAGCGCTTCAGCGTCGCGCGCTTGACGTGGGTCATACCAGGCCGCTCCAGGCCCAGCTCCGTCCGGTCGACGAATCCCCGGATGGTCAGGCCCAGGAAGGCATCGGCCGCGTGCCGGACATCGTCCACCGCGATCGCACCGGAGCGCACGCCGTCCTCCAGGCAGCGCTCCACCAGGGGCACCACCCGCGCCAGTCCGAAATCGTGGAGGGCCCGGGCGAATTCCGGGAAGCGTCCGGCCTCGGCCACCATCACCCGCCGGAACGCGATGCAGTCCGGCGTGACCACGGTCTCGAGGATCGCCAGGGCGATGCGGTGGAGGCGCTCCTCCACCGATCCGGCTTCCGCCGCCACCTTCTCGATGGAGGGCACGTTCTCCTCGATGAAGCGCACGCACACGGCTTCGAAGAGATCGACCTTCGAGGCGAAGCGCGCGTAGATCGTCTTCTTCGAGAGGCCGGCCGAGCCCGCGATGGCGTCGATGCTCGCCGCCTCGAAGCCCTCGGTGAGGAACACGACCCGGGCGGCGTCGAGGACGCGCAGCAGCACGTCGCCCTCGGTCCCGCGCGGCGGGCGACCCAGGCGCCGGGATGGCGACGGCATCTCGTCCCTCTGAGCCACGGCGCGGTATCCTCTCCCCGGGAAACGATGCCAGTCCTTTCCGAGGAAGGCCAGGGACGCGGCGTGATGCGGATGTGGACCCGCCGCGTCCCGACGTCTCCGTCAGAAGAAGGCCTGCAGGCCCGTCTGCGCCCGGCCGAGGATCAGCGCGTGCACGTCGTGCGTGCCTTCGTAGGTGTTCACCGTCTCGAGGTTCTGGGCATGACGCATCACGTGGTACTCGCCCATGATGCCGTTGCCGCCGTGCATGTCGCGGGCGACCCGGGCGATGTCGAGCGCCTTGCCGCAATTGTTGCGCTTGATCAGCGAGATCATCTCGGGCGCCATCCGGCCTTCGTCGAACAGGCGCCCGACACGCAGGGCGGCCTGGAACCCGAGGGCGATCTCGGTCTGCATGTCGGCGAGCTTTTTCTGCACGAGCTGGGTCTGAGCCAGCGGCCGGCCGAACTGCTTGCGCTCCAGGGTGTAGGACCGGGCCCGGTGCCAGCAATCCTCCGCCGCCCCCATGGCGCCCCAGGCGATGCCGTAGCGGGCTCGGTTCAGGCAGCCGAACGGTCCCTTCAGGCCCGAGACGTCGGGCAGGAGCGCGTCCTCGCCAACCTCGACATCCTCCATCACGATCTCGCCCGTGGTGGAGGCGCGCAGGGAGAGCTTGCCCTTCAGGGTCGGCGCGGAGAGGCCCTTCATGCCCTTCTCCAGGATGAAGCCCCGGATCGCGTCGTCGTGGGCGTCGGACTTCGCCCAGACCACGAAGACGTCGGCGAAGGGCGCGTTCGAGATCCACATCTTGGCTCCCGATAGGCGGTAGCCGCCGTCGACCTTCACCGCCCGCGTCTTCATGCCGGCGGGATCCGAGCCGGCATCGGGCTCGGTCAGGCCGAAGCAGCCGATCCACGCCCCCGCGGCGAGCTTGGGCAGGAATTTCTGGCGCTGCGCCTCCGAGCCGTAGGCGTGGATCGGATACATCACCAGGGAGGATTGCACGCTCATCATAGAGCGGTAGCCGGAATCCACCGCCTCGACGGCGCGGGCCACGAGGCCGTAGGCGACGTAGGAGGCGCCGGCGCCGCCGTAGGCCTCCGGCAGGGTGACGCCGAGGAGCCCGCGTTCGCCCATCTTCCGGAACAGCTCCGGGTTGCTGGTCTCGTGCGCGTAGGCCTCGACGATGCCGGGCAGCAGCTCCTCCTGCGCGAAGGCCCGGGCGGCCTCGTGGATCGCGCGCTCGTCCTCGGTGAGCTGGTCGTCGAGGAGGAAGGGGTCGTCCCAGGCGAAGCTCGCCGAGGCGGGGGCGGTGGGCGCAGCGGAGCCGGGCGGGCGCGTCGGGGCGTTCATGGGCGGTTCCTCGGGTTTCTGTGTTCCGGCAATCCTATCAGGCCCCGTCCGAGAGGCCACCTGTCCGGCCCGGAATCGGTTCCGGGGTCGGGACCGAACCTGATAGACAGGCGCGGCTTGAAGCGGCGCCCCGAATGCCGGAACGGATGCCGCCTGCACGAGATGGGAACGGACCATGGTCGAGAAGACGGCGCGCGATGACGGCCCCCGCTCTCCTGCGCGGCCTCTGCCGCTCGACGGCATCCGCGTCCTCGACCTCTCGCGCGTGCTCGCCGGGCCCTGGAGCGCCATGTGCCTCGGCGACCTCGGCGCCGAGGTGATCAAGGTCGAGCATCCGGAACGCGGCGACGACACCCGCGACTGGGGCCTGCGTACGGGGCCCAGCAACACCTCGTACTTCGACGCCGCCAACCGCAACAAGCGCTCGATCACCCTCGACCTTGCCACCCCGGAGGGCCTTGCCGTGGCGCGCGACCTCGCCCGCACCTGCGACGTGGTGGTGCAGAACTTCAAGACCGGGGGCGCCGATCGCCTCGGCCTCGGCTACGCGACCTTGAGCGCCGAGAATCCGCGCCTGATCTACTGCTCGATCTCCGGCTACGCCTCGGACGGGCCGGAGGCGACCCGCCCGGGCTACGACATCGTGGTGCAGGGCGAGGCCGGCCTGATGGCGCTCAACGGCGAGGCCGAGCGGCCGCCCCTCAAGTTCGGCCTCGCGGCGGTCGACCTCTTCACGGGGCAATACGCCGCCCAAGGGGTGCTCGCCGCCCTGTTCGAGCGCGAGCGCACCGGGCGCGGGCGTCACATCGAGCTCGCCCTGTTCGATTGCGGATTGGCGCTCACCGCCTATTGCGGGCTGGAGGCGATGGTGCGCGGGCACGATCCTGTGCGCGCCGGCAACGCCCATCCGTCCATCGCCCCCTACGGCGTGTTCCAGGCCGGCGACGGGCCCATCGTGCTGGCGGTAGGCAACAACGGGCAGTACCGCCGCCTTTGCGAGTCGGTCCTGGCGCGACCGGACCTCGCCGCGGACCCGCGCTTCGCCACGAACCTGGAGCGCTCACGCAACCGCGCGCAGTTCCTGCCGGCGATCGAGGCCGAACTGGCCCGCTGGACCCGAGCCGACCTCATCGCCCGGCTGGACGCAGCCGGTATCCCCTGCGGCGAGGTCCTGGGCCTGCACGAGGCCCTGACCTCCGACCGCGCCCGCGCCGGCAATCTCGTGCTGCCGCAGGGCGGCGACGCCGATTCCGCTGCCCATGTCCCTGCCGCCCATGTCCCTGCCGCCCCTGTCCCTGCTGCCTACGTCCTCGCCCCACCCTACCGCCTCGACGGAGAGCGCCTGCCCGTCCGCCACATGCCGCCGGCCCTGGGGGCATCGAGCGCCGAGATCCGGGCAGACTGCGCGGCACGGCGGGCGGCGGAGGCCGAGCGCTCCGCGAGCGATCCGGTCAAACCGACAGGAGCGTGAACCCGAGGCTTTGGCCGAGGAACCGGGCCGTGATCCGACCCGGGCCGGTCAGGTCGAAGGGCACCGAGAGCGTACCCGTGGAGACGAGGCTGCCGGCCGGGATCGTCATGCCGCGCTCGCGCGCCACGGCCATCAGGTCGGTGAGTGCGGACAGGGGATCCGTCTCGTCCTCCCCCGTGACGGCCCGGACCCGC
The DNA here is from genome assembly GCF_002917135.1 of Methylobacterium sp. V23. NCBI lineage: Bacteria > Pseudomonadati > Pseudomonadota > Alphaproteobacteria > Hyphomicrobiales > Methylobacteriaceae > Methylobacterium > Methylobacterium sp. V23. The sequence continues at coordinate 15,346 of NZ_PDHT01000031.1, read as the reverse complement.
TCCACGCCGTCGACTTCGACCACGAGGCTGCGTGCCACTTCGGCGAGGTCTCCCGTGGCCAGCACGGGGCCGAGCACCAGGGCCTGGAAAGCCGAATTGTCGGCCGCGAAGCTCGGCCAGCCAACAGCACGGCGGTCGACGTAGCGAGACAGCACGAGCTCGAACGCCGCCCGGGTCTCGCCGACGACCTCGGCCGCCGGAACCACGGGAGCGTCGGGGGCGATGTCACGGGCGATTCCGTAGGCGATCTCGAACTCGATCGTCACCGCCCCGGCATGCGGCATCTGCAGTCGGGCCCCGTTCCCATGGAGCCGGTCCCGCAGCACCCGCCCGGCGATGGAGCGGCCGACTCCCGACCCGCGCTTGCCCTTGTGGCTGCCGATGGCGAGCTTCCAGCCAGCAGACTCCGCACCGAGCGCAGCCACGAGTCGGTCCTGGACGTCGTAGCCCTCGGACATCGTGCGCGGACGTACGGCCTCGGGCAGTTCAACGAGCTGCCGCCCCGCGCGATAGGCGGCCAGCAGCAGGTCCGCGGCAGGCTGGGGATCGAAGGCTTCGGGTACGGCTTCGGGCAGGATATCTGAGGGCAGGATATCTGAGGGCATGATATCTGACATGGCGAACCTCTTCGCGGCGTCGGGCCGGATACCCAGCCTCTAGCGGATATTTGCGTCGGCCGGTGGGCGATTCCGGCCGAGTGGGCTCGCTCGGCTTTCCGCCTCAGCGCGGGGCGCCACTGCGAGGGAGATCGGGCAGACGAAGCTGCGCCGTCGGCACCGATCCGGACCCGAAAACAGCGTCGAGAGGGCGTGACAGAACAAAGAGCCGGCCCCGTGGGTCTTCATCAACCGGCGCATTGGCCGAGCCCAGGGCTGAACGATCTTGCCGGCAACCGAATAATGCCGGCTGCGAAAAAGAGACTGTCGCCGCGCCATGATCTTGGGCGACCGGTGTCGGCGTGCAGGCGATCGCGCACGCGCGGCAGAGATATACCGAGACATGTTGGCAATTTCTATTGCCGGACGATCCATCCCGGCGGGGAACCGATCCGCGGGCGCGGAATTATACTTCCCGACATCACCCTCGGAGGAACGCCACGTGAAAATCTCGACGATTGCCGGAGCCGCTGCCATTTTCGCGATCACGGCCGGGACCGCGCTCGCCGCGCCCTGCAACACCGGTTCGACGAAGGGCACCAGCCCGGGCCAGCAGACGATGAACGACAAGAGCTCGACGGCCGACCAGGGCAGCAAGAACCTCGCGGGCGGCCAGCAGCCCGCCTCCCCCGGAACGGTCGGCGCGATGAACAACGTCGGCGCCAACCAGATGGTCGGTGATAAGCCTGGTTCGGAGGCCAAGAACGACCAGGGCGGCGGAGTCGGCACATCCAGCAAGAACCTCGCGGGCGGCCAGCAGCCGGCCTCGCCCGGGACGGTGGGTGCCATGAACAATGCCGGCGCGAACCAGGAGATCGGCAAGAAGGGCGACGATTGCTGATCGCCTGACGCCGACGGCACCATCAGGACGCCCGCCCGGTCTCGCCCGGGCGGGCTTTTTCATGCGCTTCGCCGGCGGCACCGGACGCCGCCTCCGGGACGGGAGATCCCGTCAGGCATCCCACGCACCGCCGACCAGGGCCTGTGTCCGGCTCCGCAAGGCCTGGAGGCTGCGGTAGCCGACCGAGGCCGCCACCTGGCGCGGCGCCTGTCCATCGACCGCGAGGGCGAGGGCCCGAACGACCCGGGCCCTCGCCCGCCATTGCCCGAAGGTCAGACCCGTCTCCCGGCGGAATCCTCGCGTCAGCGTCCGGCGGCTCAGGCCCGCCCACTCGGCCCAGGCATCGAGATCGCGTGCTCCTGCCGGGTCGTCGATCAACCCGAGGCAGACCCGGCGGAGCCGGGCATCGCGTGGCAGGGGCAGGGTCAGGCGCGTCTCGGGCGCGCGTCCGATCTCGTCGAGAATGATGGCCTCCAGGTGCCCGCCCCGGCCGGTCTCGTCGTAGAGCACAGGCTCGTTCGTGAGGGCGACCAGCGCCGCAGCGAGGAGGGCCGAGACTTCGATCACCCGGGCCCGAGCCGGAAAGCCGGCGATCGCCTCCCGTGCAAGATAGGCCGAGCACATCGCCACATCTCCGTGCATGACGACGGCGTGCGGCAGGCCCGGCGGAATCCACAGGGCATGGCCTTCCGGCACGACCCAGGTCCCAGCCTCCGCCGTGGCCATCATCAGGCCGGCGGTGGCGTAGAGGAACTGGGCCCGCGGATGGTGGTGCCAGTCCGTGCTGCTGCCGGCCGCGAAGGTTTTGGGCATCACCGCGACCGCACGCGGGACAACCTGGTAATCTTCCGCCCGGATCGAGCGCATCGGCGTCTCCCTGGCCCGATCGCGTACACATTCGGCCCGACGCCATTCAACGGGTCAGATAAACGGGAGGCAAGTCCCTGCGGAAGGCGGCCGGTGCGTCAGCACCAGCCGCAGCCCGGGAGGATTCCTGCCGGAGGAGAGGCCCGACCGATGGACGCCGAAACCCTGTCCCGTCGGACTCTGCGCTTCGTCAACGTGGCGCATGCCCTCGACCACTTCGTCCTGCTGATCTACCCCACCGCGGTGATCGCGATCGCGACGCAGACGGGCCTGAGCTACGGCGAACTGATCCAGCTCGCCACCGGCGCCTTCGTGGCCTTCGGGCTCTGCGCCCTGCCGATGGGCTGGCTCGCCGACCGGTTCGGGCGCCGCACCCTGCTGGCGATCTTCTTCTTCGGCTACGGCCTCTCCTGCTTCGGCGTGGCGAGCGCCGGCAACCCGACGGCGTTCATGGTGTGGCTCTGCGTGCTCGGGCTCGCCTCGGCCATCTATCACCCCGTCGGCTCCACCATGCTGGTGAGTCATGCCCGTCGTCTGGGGCGCGACCTCGGCGTGAACGGCGTCTGGGGTAATCTCGGGGCCGCCACAGCCTCCGGCGTGACGGCGCTCCTCGCCACGGCGTTCGGTTGGCAGGCGGCCTTCGTCGTGCCGGGCCTGTTCTGCCTCGCCTGTGGGGCGGCGTTCCTGGCCCTCGTGCCCGGCGACGGCACCGGATCGCAGGGCCAAGCCGGGGCAAAGCCCGTCATCCCGGTCGCGCGCCCGATCCCGCTTCTGCTGGTGTTCGCCTTCGCGATCGTGGCGGGCGGGATGACCTTCAACATCACCACGATCGCCCTGCCGAAGGTGGTCGACGAGCGCGTCGGCGACGGGCTGCCCCTGCTGCTGATCGGATCGGTGGCCACTCTCGTCTTCGTTTTCGGTGCCCTGACCCAACTGCTGATGGGCCGCCTGATCGACCGCTACAGCCTGCCGGTCCTCTTCCTCGGCCTGTCCGTCCTGCAGCCCCTCGGCCTCGGCCTCGCGGCGGCGAGCACGGGCGTCCCGCTCCTGGCCGGCCTCGTGCTGACGATGGCGGCCCTCTACGGGCAGGTCGTGATCAACGACGCGATGGTGGCCCGCTACGTGCCCCCGCTCTACCGCGCCAGGGCCTACAGCGTGCGCTACTTCCTCGGCTTTACCATCAGCGGGTTCGTGGTGCCGATGATCGCCCTGCTGCACGACCGGGGCGGATTCGGCCTCGTGCTGGGGATCGCGGCGGCATTCGGTGCCGTCATCTTCGCCGCCGCCCTCGGCTTCTTCGTCCTCACGCGGCAGCCGGTATCCCGCGCGGTCGCCCCCGCGGCGTGACGAGGGCGGCCTAGCCCTCGCTGTCCGGCATCGGCTCGGCGCGCAGGAAGTCGAAGTCGCAGCCCTCGTCCGCCTGCAGAACCGACCCGTAGAACAGGTGCGCGTAGCCGCGCCGTGCCCAGTCCGGTCGTTGCACCGGGCCGAGGGCGGCGCGGCGGGCCTCCAGTTCCGCGTCGTCCACGAGGACGTCGATGCGCCGGCCAGCGGTGTCGAGGCGGATGCGATCTCCGGTCTGGACGAGCCCGAGGGGACCGCCGACGGCCGATTCCGGCGTGATGTGGAGCACGATGGTGCCGAAGGCCGTGCCGCTCATCCGGGCGTCGGAGATGCGCACCATGTCCTTGATCCCGCGCGCCAGGAGCTTCTTCGGAATCGGCAGGTAGCCCGCCTCCGGCATGCCCGGCGCGCCCTTGGGACCGCCGTTCTGGAGCACGAGGACGTCGTCCGGCCGGACATCGAGGTCGAGGTCGTCGATCCGTGTGGTCATGTCGGCGATGGAGCTGAACACCACCGCCCGGCCGGTATGCTGGAGCAGGGCCGGGCTCGCGGCGCTGTGCTTGATCAGGGCGCCGCGCGGAGCGAGGTTGCCGCGCAGCACCGCCATGGCGCCCACAGGCTTGATCGGATCGTCGGCGGAGCGGATCACGGTCTGCCCCGGCACCGCCTCGGCCGCCGCCACCACGTCGCGCAGGGTCCCGCCCGCGACCGTGGCGGCCTCCAGGTCGATCAGCGATCCGAGGTTCCGGAGCAGGGCCGGCACGCCGCCGGCATGGTGGAAGTGCTCCATGTAGTGCTGGCCTGAGGGCTTCAGGTCAACGAGCACCGGCACCGCGCGCCCGAGGGTGTCGAAGGCGTCGAGGTCGATGCCGTGCGGCGTCCGGTTGGCGATGGCAGTCAGGTGGATCAGGCCGTTGGTCGAGCCACCGATCGCCTGCAGCACAACCTCGGCGTTGCGGAAGGCGGCTGGAGTGAGGAGCGCGCTCGGGCGCGGGCCGCCAGACAGGGCCATCTCGGTGGCGCGGCGCCCGCTCGATTCGGCGATGCGGATCCGCTCGGCATGGGGCGCCGGCACCGTGGCGCTCATCGGCAGGGACAGGCCGAGCGCCTCCGTCACGCAGGCCATGGTGCTGGCGGTGCCCATCACCATGCAGGTGCCCACCGAGGGGGCGAGGCGGCCGTTGACGCGCTCGATCTCGTCTTCGTCGATCTCGCCGGCGCGGTGCGCGCTCCAGAGCCGGCGGCAATCGGTGCAGGCGCCCAGCACCTCGCCCTTGTGATGGCCGACCACCATGGGACCGACGGGGATGACCACGGTCGGCAGGTCGACGCTGGCCGCCGCCATGATCTGCGCCGGCAGGGTCTTGTCGCAGCCGCCGATGACGATGACGGCGTCCATCGGCTGGGCCCGCAGCATCTCCTCGGTGTCCATCGCCATGAGGTTGCGCAGGAACATCGAGGTCGGGTGCGCGAAGCTCTCGTGGATCGAGATCGTCGGGAACACCATGGGCAGGCCGCCGGCCAGCATCACCCCGCGCTTGGCCGCCTCGATCAGGGCCGGGGCATTGCCGTGGCACGGATTGTAGTCGCTCGCCGTGTTGGTGATGCCCACGATGGGCCGGTCGAGGGCGTCGTCCGAGTAGCCCGCCGCCTTGATGAAGGCCTTGCGCAGGAACAGGGAGAAGCCCGCGTCGCCGTAGCTGGTGAGGCCCTTGCGCAGACCCTTGCTCATGATGCTCGTCCGGTTCCGGGGGTCAGGGGGCCACGCGGGCCCGCGGGTCGACGCGGGCGATGCGCGACAGGAGGTAGTCGACCTCCGCCCGGCCCTGCGCCGACAGGCTCGCGGCCGGTTTGCGCTGGGCGTCCGAGGCGAAGATCCCGCGCTTCCGGAAGACGTACTTGCGCACCGCCAGGCCCAGGGGGCCCTGCTGCTGTTCGTATCGCAAATACGGCAGGTGCGCGTCGAAGAGGTCGTGGGCCGCATCGCGCTCGCCGGCCCGCGACAGGCGCACGACGTCGACGAGCATCTCCGGGAAGGCGTAGCCGGTATTGGCCCCGTCCGCGCCGCGCTCCATCTCGAAGTCGAGGAACAGGCCGCCGTTGCCGGTGAGGATCGCGATGTGGCGCATCGAGCCATCCTGCTCGAAGCCGCGCAGGGCGGTGATCTTGTCGAGGCCCGGCCAGTCCTCGTGCTTGAGCATGACGCAGGACGGGGTCTCGGTGACGATCCGGCGGATGACGGCGGGCGTCATCACCACCGAGAAGGTGAGCGGGTAATCCTGGATCACGAAGGGCACGTCGGGGCCGATCGCCTCGGCGGCGTTGCGGTAATAGGCCACCACCTGGTCGTCGGTGCGCAGGGTGTTGGGCGGCCCGATCATGACGCCGGCCGCACCCAGCTCCATCACCTCCCGGGCGAGCGAGCGCATGGCCGCGAAGCCCGGGGCCGAGACGCCCACGAGGACGGGCACGTCCATGCGCCCGATGACCCGCCGGGCGATGGCCACCGCCTCGGCATGGTCGAGCTTCGGCGCCTCGCCGAGCTGGCCCAGGATGGTGAGGCCGTCGATGCCCGCGCCGAGGAAGAAATCCGACATCCGGTCGAGGGAGGCCTCGTCGACCCGGCCGTCGGGATGGAAGGGCGTCGGGGCGATCGGGATCACGCCCTTGATCGCGCTGGTGAGAGCCATGGTGTCCTCCGGAGTAGCAGAATCGCCCGCGCGGCCGTGCCGCCCGGAACCTCGGGGCGTCAGACGCTGGGGATCAGCCCGCCATCGACCCGGGTCACCGACCCGGTGACGTAGGCGGCCCGGGCGCTCGCCAGGAAGGCGACGACGTCGCCGTACTCGCGCGGATCGCCGTAGCGCCCGAGGGGGATCGCGGCCGTGCTCTCGGCCGTCACGGCCTCCACGGCGCGGCCCTCGCGCGCGGCCTTGGCGTTGTCGAGGAACAGGATGCGCTGCGTCGCGATGCGGCCGGGGAGTACGACGTTGACCGTGACGCCGTCGGCCCCGACCTCCCGCGCCAGGGTCTTGGACCAGCCGACCAGGGAGAGCCGCAGCGCGTTCGAGATCGCGAGGTTCGGGATCGGCGCGACGACGCCGGAGGAGGTGCTGGTGATGACCCGGCCCCATTTCCGGGCGCGCATGCTCGGCAGGACCCGGTCGGTGATCGCGATGACCGAGACCACCATGGCGTGGAAGTGCTGGGCCCAGAGCTCGGGCGCCTGGCCCGAGGCCGGCGTCGGCGGCGGGCCGCCGGTGTTGTTGACGAGGATGTCCACGGGGCCGAGCCGCGCCTCGATGGCGGCGACGTGCCCCTCGATCTGCGACAGGTCGGCCAGGTCCCAGGTCAGGGCCATCCCCTCCGACCCGGTCGACGCGATGGCCGCGAGGGTGGGCGCGAGGGCACCGGCATCGATGTCGGCCGCCGCGACCCGGGCGCCCTCGGCCGCCAGCGCCGTGGCGATGGCGCGCCCGAGGCCTCCGCCGGCTCCGAGGACGAGGGCCGTCCTGCCGCGCAATCCGAGATCCATCGGCCGCTCCTCCGCGCTGAACACTCTCGACGGGCGGTCGAGGCGTGTCCCGGGGGCGGTGTGCTCCACCCTCCGGCGAAGGCTGTTCTACAGGCTTGCGGCGGCGGCGATAAGCGGGGGGCGACGACGTTCCGCCGGTCCGGGAGGGAAAACTCGCCGGGCCGGGGCCGGGATCCGGTGACTAGGCCGGCCGCTCAGACCGGATGAGCGCCGGCGTCGATCAGCCGTTGGTAGTGGCCGAGCCAGGCCTGGATCATGCGGGCGAACAGGCCGTCGGCGGCCGGGCTGCGCGGCAGGACGGACGGGGAGACGGTAGGGGAAGCGGACATGGCGATCTCGCGCAGTCGGGACGGGGGCGAGCAGGACGCTCGCGATGAGCGTGATCTGGGCCCGATGTTGCGCTGCAGCAATCGCTCTGACGGCGGGACGATGATGCGCTCCATGCATGGCAAGGCAGGAATTTCTTAACCGTCCTGTGCGTGGCGCGGCCGAGCCGCCGGCCGCGCTCAGTCCGCCCTTTGCAGGGCCTCCGGGTTGACGAGGTTCGGAGGCGCGACGCCGCGCAGGATGCACAGCATCGCCTCGGCGGCGCCGAGGCCCATCACCCGCAGGCTCGCGGCACTGGTGCCGGCGACGTGCGGGGTCAGGAGCAGGTTCGGGCAGGCGAAGTAGGGATGGTCCGCGGGTAGCGGCTGGGTCTCGAACACGTCGAGGGCCGCACCCCCGATCGCCCCCGCCCGCAGGGCCGCCGCGAGGGCGTCGTCCCGCACGATGGGACCGCGCGCCACGTTGATCAGCACGGCGTCGGGCCGCATCCGGCCGATCAGCCCCGCATCGACGAGGCCACGGGTCTCGGGCGTCAGCGGGCAGGCGACCACCACGGCGTCGCTTTCCGCGAACAGGGTCTCCCGGTCCACCGGCTCGATCAGTCCGCCGGCGGTGTTCGGGCTTCGGGAATGGCCGAGCACCCGCAGGCCGAAGCCGTGGCGGGCGATGGCGGCGACCCGGCGGCCGATCTCCCCGGTGCCGAGGACGCCGAGGGTCGTCCCGCCGATCTCGCCGAGGTCGCTCGCCCGGGATTTCGCCGGGAGCCAGCCGGCTTCGCGCAGGGTGCGGTCCAGGGGCGCCAACTGGCGGCGCAGGTGGAGCAGGGCCGCGAAAACGTACTCGGCCACCGCCTGGGTGTTGCTGCCGGGCAGGTTGGCCACCGGGATGCCGCGGGCCGTCGCAGCCTCCAGGGGTACGAAGTCGAGCCCGACCCCGTGGCGCACGATGCCGCGCAGGAGCGGCGCGTGGTCGAGGATGTCGTCGGGCAATTGCGCCCGCACGATCAGGCCTGCCGCCTCGGCCGCCAGGGCCCGCAGGGTCTCGGGCCGGGTGTCCGCGGCGGTGAGCACCCGGGCCTCGCCCGAGAGCCGGGCGACGGCCTCCGGATGGATGGGATTGGTCAGGACCACCAGGGGGCGGAGGTCTGGCGATCTTTCCTGCCGGGATACGCTCACGCTGGGTCTGCCTTCGGAAATGCGGGCGGGGCCGATCCGGGATCGGGCGGCGTGCAGTGGCTCAGGGGTCCTGCCCCGCCACCTCGGTGCGGGCCTTGAGGATCTCGATGAGCGCGCGGTCGCGGCGCTCCGCCAGGACCGCGAGCGAGCGGCCGGCAGCCTCCGCCTCGATCCCGGCGACGATCCGGTCCTTGACGTCCTCGGTCAACTCCGGGGTCCCGAGGCTGGCCCAGCGCCGGACCTGGCTCGGACCGAGGTGGTCGAGATAGTGCCGGATGCCGCCCGCCCCGCCCCCGAGATGATAGGTCATGTGCGGCCCCATCGCGGCCCAGCGCAGGCCCGGGCCGTTGCACAGGGCGGCGTCGATGTCGGCGACACTCGCCACCCCTTCGGCCACGAGGTTGACGGCTTCTCGGTAGAGGGCCGAGGCGAGGCGGTTGGCGATATGGCCCGGCATCTCGCGGGCGAGCACCACCGGCCGGCGCCCGAGCCGGGCGTAGAAGGCGGCGGCCCGGGCCGCCGTGGCGGGGTCGCCGGCCACGATCTCCACCAGGGGCACGAGGTGGGGCGGGTGGAACGGGTGCGCCACCACGATCCGCTCGGGCCGGGCGCAGTCGGCCACGAGGGCGCTGCGCAGCATCGCCGAGGTGCTCGAGGCGACGAGGATCGACGGGGGCAGCCGGCGATCGACCTCCGCCAGCAGGGCGCGCTTGACCGCCTCGTTCTCCGGCGCGTTCTCCTGCACGAAGCCCGTGCCCGCGAGCGCGTCCTCCAGACGGTCGTGGAAGCGCAGCGTGCCCTGCCCGGTCAGGCCGAGTTCGGCCAGCTGCGTCCGCGCTGCCTCGACCGCGCGGACGGCCGCCGCCGCGAAGCCGGGCGCCGGGTCGTAGGCCGCCACGTCGAGGCCGTGGGCGAGGAACAGGGCCGCCCAGCTGGCGCCCAGGGTTCCGCAGCCCAACACGGTGACCCGTTCGATTTCATCCATTTCAATGGCTGTCAAAACTCTCTCCCGGGCGGGTTTACTTTCGAATCCAGAATACGCTTATTCAACCCTGTACCGACCGTTTTCGCGGCGGACGAAGTGGGCGACACGACCCGCGACCGGAGGAAGCCGATGTTCAAGCGCCACGCGACCGCGCGCGCAGCTCTGCTCGTTCTCGCGACCTTGGGGGGCCTCGGCAGCGCCCGGGCCGAGGATGTGGTGCGCCTCGGCAACCTGAAATTCGCCCATTACGGCGCCATCTCCTACATGAAGGAGATCGCTCCGAAATTCGGCCTGAAGATCGACGAGAAGGTCTTCGCCAAGGGGGCCGACATCTACCCCGCCATGGCGGTGGACCAGATCGACATCTCGGCCTCGGGCGCCGACGGCGCCGTGGCCGCGCGCGGCAACGGCGTGAAGCTCTACGTGGTGGCGGGCTTCGCCAATGGCGGCGTGCGCATCCTGCGCCGGCCCGACCTCGACACCGTCAAGACCCTCAAGGACGTGAAGGGCCTGAAGGTCGCCACCGTCCGCGGCGGCACCCAGGACCTGATGCTCCTGGCCGAACTCGACAAGCACGGGATGACCTGGTCCGAGCGGGCCGGCAAGGACGTGCAGCTGATCTACTTCAACAACTACGCCGACCTGAACCAGGCCCTGGCGCAGAAATACGTCGACGTGATCTGCCAGAGCGAGCCGCAATCGACCCAGGCCATCAGCGCCGGCTACGCCACCGAGGTGGTCAAGCCCTACGACACGCCCATCGGCGTGCCGGTGCGTCCGCTGGTGATGACCGAGAAGATGTACAACGAGCGTCCCGAGGTCGCCGCCAAGGTGCTCAAGCTGTTCGTCGCCGCCACGAAGGCCTTCATCGACGACCCGGCGCTGGCCGAGAAATACGTCCGCGAGACCGTGTTCAAGGGCCAGCTCTCGAGCCAGGATTTCCGCGACGGCATGGCCAACGCCAAGTACACCTACGACGTGCCGGCCGGGCACATGCAGACCACGACCGACTACATGGTCAAGTACGGCCTCGGTAAGATGGTGAACCCGCCGAAATCCGATGCCGAGTGGGTGAAGACCGACCTCCTCGACAAGGCCAAAGCCGAACTCAAGACGAACTGAGCGGACCCATGCATCGGCTCCGCGGCGCGATCGTCCCCCTCGTTCTCCTGATCCTGTGGGAGGTGCTGAGCCGGGCCGGCGTGTTCTCCCCCATCGTGCTGCCGCCGCCGAGCGCGGTGGCGGTGAAGTGGTACCAGGGCATCCTGCCCGGGCTGCCCTACGACCCGGCGACCGAAGGCTACTGGCACTGGGTGTTCTCCGGCGAGATGCCCCACGACGCCATCGCCAGTCTTGCCCGGGTCCTCACCGGGTTCTGCCTCGGCGCCGGCCTCGCGGTGCCGGTCGGGCTCCTGCTCGGGACCAGCGACCGGCTCTACGGTCTGTTCAGCCCGCTCCTCGAGATCCTGCGGCCGATCCCGCCCATCGCGTACATTCCCCTCGCCATCGTCTGGTTCGGCCTCGGCAATCCGCCGGCGCTGTTCCTGATCGCGCTGGGCACCTTCTTCCCCGTGCTGGTCAACACCATCGCGGGGGTGCGCCAGGTGGATTCGATCTACATCCGCGCGGCCCGCAACCTCGGGGCCGGTTCCTGGACAATGTTTCGCCGGGTGATCCTGCCGGCGGCGAGCCCCTTCGTGCTCGCGGGCATGCGCATCGGCATCGGCACCGCCTTCATCGTGGTCATCGTCGCCGAGATGATCGCGGTCTCGGACGGGCTCGGCTACCGCATCCTGGAGGCCCGCGAGTACATGTGGTCCGACAAGATCATCGGCGGCATGCTGACCATCGGCGTCCTCGGGCTCATCATCGACGGGGCGATGTCGCGCCTCAACGACCACCTCCTGCGCTGGCATCGCGGCCTTGAACGCTGAACCGGGACGCCTGATCATGTCGGCGCAAATCGAGATCGCCCACGCCAGCAAGGTGTTCGGGACGGGCGCCGGCGCCGTGCCGGCCCTGGACGACATCACCGCCACGGTGCCGGAGGGGCAGTTCCTCTGCCTGCTCGGGCCGTCCGGCTGCGGCAAGTCCACCCTGCTCAACGCCATCGCGGGCTTCACCCCGCTCAGCGCCGGGCAGATCATCATGGGCGGCCGCCCCGTCACCGAGCCCGGACCCGACCGCGGCATGGTCTTCCAGGAATACGCGCTGTTCCCCTGGATGAACGTGGAGGACAACGTCCGCTTCGGTCTCGACATCCGGGGCGTGCCGCGGACCGACGCCACGGTGACGGTGGACCGCATCGTCGCCACCCTCGGCCTGTCGGATTTCCGCAAGCGCTACCCGAAGGACCTCTCGGGCGGCATGCGCCAGCGCGTGGCCATCGCCCGCATCCTGGCCCTCGACCCGCCGGTGATGCTGATGGACGAGCCCTTCGGGGCCCTCGACGCCCTGACCCGGCGGACCCTGCAGGACGAGTTGCTGCGGATCTGGGCCGAGTACCGCAAGACGGTGATCTTCGTCACCCATTCCATCGAGGAGGCGATCTACCTCGCGGACCGCATCCTGGTGATGACCTACCGGCCGGGGCGCATCAAGCGCGACATGACGGTGGAGATTCCGCGCCCGCGCGACACCGCCGCGGGCGAGTTCAACGCCCTCAAGCGCGAACTCGCCGGCCTCGTGATGGCCGAGCAGCAGCGCTTTACCAGCGCGGAGCTGCACGGGGCGGCCGTGGATTGAGCGCAGTCCTGGCGCACCGACATCTGGCGCACCGACATCTTGCGACCCGACAGAAGAACGCCCGCAGGCCGGTGGGCCGCGGGCGCTGAAGGTTGTTGCCAATCACCCGAGGACCAGCACGGGCAGCCCGGGAATGAAAGCGGTTCGGACGCCGGCTGGCAAGATGAAAAGCGTCAATTGATCGGTGCACCTGTTCGGAACGACCGCTTTTCAGAATGGCCGCTTTTCAGAATGGCCCTTGGCCCAGGCTCTCCGCCAATTGGAGTGCCTCGAGGACGGCCTTGCCGATGCGGTCCGCCTCGTCCTCACCGGCGGCATTGGCCAGGACGACGGCCACGGGCCGGGGAACCGACAGCGCCTGTGCTCCGACGGTGACCTGAAGCTCGTCGCCGTGGGGCGCTTCGATGCGGCGCAGGCCGACCCGCAGGCCGGCCGCTTCCCCGAAGACGCGCTCCAGGCCTGCCAGGGCCTCCCGGCTCGTGCCGAAATCGCCCGTGATGACATCAGCCATGGGTTCTCTTCCTTCGGGTCGACGAGGCGGATGCGCGGACCCGGTCGCCGACGGACCCGGCGAAGGGGCGCGGGGCGATCAGGAGGTCGACCATTCCCGCTTGACCTCTTCGGCCGGCCGGTCGAGGCGCACGGTGTTGCCCTCGACGGACTGGACGAAGTCGACCGGGATGAAATGGTGAAGGCCGCCCGCCGCCGCGTCCTTCTTCGTCAACTTGATCTCGCCCTTGTCGACGTGATCGACGGTGCCGACATGGGCGCCGTCCGAGCCGACCACGTCGGCATGTTCCTTGATCTGCGAGACGTCGACCATCGGTTTCACTCCCTGTTCCCACGTCAACGGGAGCCGCGAGGCGGTGTTCCGGTCGTCAGGAGGAGGGGCAGGATGGGGTGCCGGCGCGGTCGCGCCGCGCGGCGCGCGCCATGTTGATGAGTTCGCGGGCGGTGAGGCCGCCTGCCGAAGTTTGGGGTGTATCCGGCCGCGCGGTGGCGGCCTTGGTGGTCAGGACCGGTCGGCCCAGGGCGAGGCCGCTGGATTGCAGCGTGGTGTCGTGGCTGCGCCAGAGCCGCCGGAGCCGCAGGGCCCGCGCCTTGTCGGCCCGGGTTTCCTCCGTTCGGGCGCCGCGCACCCGCGTGTCGATCTCTGCCGTCATACGTCCCCGTCCCGTTCCTGTGGACAGGCGAATAGCAAAGCTTGCCTGTGAACGACATTCTTGAAGTGGCGCTTCCCTGCGCTAAGGCGTCCAGGCGCAGGGTGTATCTGTCCGGCTGTGCGAGCAGGCGTCCGGGGTCTCGCCTCGGGCCCAGGCCAGGCGGCCGAGGGTGGCGAGATCAATCGCGTCGCCCTCCCCCCGCTCCACGGACTGGATCACCAAAACATCGACCTCGGCCAGGAAGGCCAGGTCGTCCACGGGAAAGCCAGGTCGTCCACGGGAAAGCCAGGTCCTCCACGGGAAGGCCGAGGCGCAACCGGGCGGCGCGCAGGTTTCGGGCGAGGGTCATCAGGAAGGCGCGCGTTTCGGCGGACCGGTCGGGCATGCCCCCATATGGGGGACGGCGCCGAGCGCGGGTCAGGCTGTGCGGCGTTTGGCGCCGCGTCGGCGGCAGGGCTCCAGGTTCCCGATCCTGTTCGCCGCAGGCCCGGCCCTTCATCAATCCTTAACCATGATGCGTCAGGGTGTGCTCAAGCCGGTGGCGCCTTCGGGGGGCCAGACCGGCGACGGCCATGCCGCCGGATCGGGTGACGCCGGATGTACGCGCACCGGATCCTGGCGGGCATGCCCGTCGGATTCGCGGAATCGCGAAACCCTCTGCCCGGATGCGGCGTTGATGCTGATCCCTCGGGCAGGGTCTCGCCTCGGGCCCCCCGCGTGCTCGGACAGCCTGCCTCAACCCGACGCCTCCGGACGGTGACGCATGGCCCTCCTCTTCGCCCTCCTCCTCATCGGCATTCCCATGGCGCTGGCCGCGATGGAGCTCGCCCGCATGCGCGCTTCGCGCCCTCTCTGAGGGGACGAGCCCAGACCCGCGGCGAAGGAGGATCTCCTCCGCAGAGATGCTCCGGCGAGCCTCTCCGAAGGGGTGGCCCCGCCCGCGGTCGATTGGGGGGAACGCGAAGCAGGGCCACACTGGCCATCGGGGGGACGCGGCCAGCCCTTCGACTGTGACAGGCACGTCGGGCGGCGGCATTCACCCACGTTACGTCCCGAGCAAGAAGGGGCCTGTGCCGCGCGGAGCTTCGTCCGAACGGCCCCCGCAGGGGCGCGGCCCCTCCGGAATCGGCTCAGCGCAACAAGCGCTCCTGCAGGAAGCGGTCCTTGCGACGCTTCGAGACGTAGGACCGGGCAGCGTAGCCGAGGGCGAATCCGAGGGCGATCATGACCAGGACGGCCAGGAACTGGAGCAGGAACGAGATCAGGACGCCGAGCGCGATGCCGAGGGCGAAGAGCGCGTAGCCGGTGCCGCGGGTGCGCGGCTTGCTCATTTCCACGGTGGCGGCCAGGCGGACCACGTGGATGTTCCGCTGGATCGAACCCCGGAGGGATTCGAGCCTTGCGCCGAAAGTGTTGGAGGCGGGCATCGGGCGTCGCTCTGCGTGAAGACGGGTGGTGAATCGACCACGCACCAGCCTATCGCAAGCGCATCGGCTGGGTGAAGGGCAGCCCCGAGCAGGCGCTTCGGCTGTCCCGTCCCATCGGCGCTCGTTCGGCGCGGTCGCGACCGCGTCAGGTCATTCCCGAGGTAGGGCGTACGGCCGTGCTCAGAAGGCGTTGGTGCGGCGGGTGATTTCGGCCAGGACGGTGCGCAGGAGGATCTGGAGGTCGAGGCGCAGGCTCTGGTTCTCGATGTACCAGAGGTCGA
>NZ_PDHT01000030.1:0-57255 GCF_002917135.1 Methylobacterium sp. V23 | reverse complement strand
CCTCGAAGCTGTCGGCCATCGCCCGCATCGCCGCCTGGCGCTGCGCCTCGGCCCCAGCCCGCGCCAGCACCGTCTCCTCCTCGAGCTTGCGGGTCTGGAGCAGGTTGTCCCGGAACACGCTCACGGCGGCGGCCATGTCGCCGATCTCGTCGCGACGGGTCCGGGACGGAATGTCCACGCTGGTGTCGCCCCCGGCCAGCCTGCCCATGGTGCGCGTCATGCGCTCGATCGGACGCGCGACGCCGAACAGGCTGAACAGCATCGTGCCGATGGCCGCCACCATCGAGATCGTCATCGCGATCCAGGCCGTCAGCATGGCCGAGCCGGCGCTGGCCAGGCTCAGCGCGGTGCTGTTCTGGGCGCCCTCCCGGTTGAAGTCGACGGCCCGCTGCAGGGCCCGGATGGCGCCGTTGTTCAGGTCGGCCATCGCGGCGCTAGTGGTGAGCGCCAGGGCGTCGGCCTTGCGGCCGGCCTTCATGAGGTCGATGACCTGCTGCTGGCCCTCGCCGTAGCGCGTCCACAGGGGCGTGAAGGTGTCGTAGAGCGCCTTCTCCTCGGCGGAGCTGATCAGCGGCTCATAGGTCCGGCGCAGGCCGTCGAGGGTCTTCATGGCGGTCTTCAGGCCCGCCTCGTTCTCGGCCAGCGCCTGCGGCGTCTCGGAGGCGACGACGAAGCGGTACAGCTTCACCCGCACGTCGCGCGTCGCCGTGCTGATCGTGTTCACGACGTTGACGGAGGGAAGCCAGTTTGTCGCGACCTCGTTCACCTCGCGCTCGATCGCCCTGAGCTTCACGACGCTGACCACGCCCTGACCCGCCGCGGCCACGCCGAGCAGGGTTACCGAACCGATCAGGATGGATTTCAGAGACACACGCATCGTTGTGGGACCGTCCGGATTTGCATTCCGACCGGAGCAAACAACTGCATGCTTAACATGGCGTTATCAGATTGGCTTGGAACGTAACGAGGACTGATTTGTCATGTTTCCGACGATCGATGCGGTTGGAGCGATTACGCCCAATGCTGTCCGTTCAACGGTTGCCGAAGCTCCCTATACGGTCCGACAGCGCCCGGTTACACGCGCCGCGTGAGGTCAGATACCCGCGTACCAGGGGAAGCCGAGCTCGGCGACCATGCTGCCACGCCCCTTGCCGAGGCCCTCGACCCGATCCACGGCCTCGATGGCGCTGATGTACTTCAGGCTCTTGTAGCCGAGCTGGCGCTCGACCCGCAGGCGCACCGGCGCCCCGTGCGCCACCGGCAGGTCGCCGCCGTTCATACCGTAGGCGAGGATGGTCTGCGGATGGAGGGCGTCGAACAGGTCGTAGCTGTCCCACCAGCCATCGACGCTGCGCACCACGATGAAGCGCGCCTCCGGCCGCAGCCCGACCTGGGTCAGCAGGTGGGCCAGCGGCACGCCGGTCCAGCCGCCGATGGCCGACCAGCCCTGCTCGCAGGCATGAAGCGTGATCTGGGTGCGGGCGGGCATCGCCCTCAGGTCGGCCAGGGAGAAGCTCCCCGGGCGCGCCACGAGGCCGGTGACCGGAAGCGTCCAGTCGGAGAAACCCAGCGCCTTCGAGCGCCGGTAATCGGGATTGTCCGGGTCGGTGGTGTTGATGGTCGGGAACACCGCCGAGAGCGCCTCCGGCCCGAACTCGCGCACCAGGGGCTGGTGGCGCTGGAGCCAGCGCTGGACCGCGAAGGTCAGGCCGTTGCTCCAGTCGTAGGGGGTGGCGAGCCGCGACAGCGCTGGGGCGTCGCAGCCGGCGAGGAGGCCGGCGCCGATCAGGCTGCCGGAGCCGGTGAGCAGGCGGCGGCGCGAGAGGTCACGCATCGGGGGGCTCCGCGAAGGGGGGGCGGGTCGTCGCCGGCGGAACCCGGAAGCGTCCGGTGATCATCGACCGCATCAGGTTGCCGGCCCCGCCGACGAAGACCTGGGCCACGTGGACCACGAGGAAGAGCACGAGCAGGCAGGCGACGGCGAAGTGCAGGGTGCGCGCCGATTGCCGGCCGCCGAACAGGGCGAAGAGCTCCGGATAGGCCGCCGTGACCCCCGGCGACATGGTGAGCCCGGTGAGCACCATCAGCGGAAACAGCACGAACAGGACGACGAGATAGGCGAATTTCTGCAAAGCGTTGTAGCGCAGGGCCTCGCGTCCGCGTGCCGGCTTGAGGCGGGCATGGTCGGCGATCTCGCGGGCGAGGTGGCCCGGGGCCAGCTGATCGCGATCCGGCACGAGGTCGCGGGCGAAGTGACCGCCCACGAAGGCCACGATGAGGTAGACGACCCCGTTGAGGACGAGCACCCAGGCCGCGAGGAAGTGCAGGTTGCGGCCCCAGCCCGTCTGTTCGAGGTTCACGGGCAACGGCAGGTCGAGGGCGGCCGGCGCCCCGTTGGCTCCGGTCTCGCCCCAGAACAGCCGCGGCAGGGCGAGCAGGATCGCGATGCCGCTGACCAGGAGCGCAAGGAACGCGACGGCGTTGAGCCAATGCGTCAGGCGCACCCAGGCGGCGTGCCGGTGAACCAGGGACGGTCCCGGATCCTCCGCCATCGGCGGGCGGGTCACGTGGGCGCCCGCAGCACGTCGAGGCGATAGCGCTCGGTGCGGCCCCTGCGGTCGGGTTCGAGGGCACCGCGGGTGAGATCGATCAGCGTCTCGACCGCCGCATCGGCGCTCAAGGGGAAGTTCGTCTCCCCGAGCCAGTGGACCAGGATGACCTCGCCCCCCGGTTTCAGGGCCGCCGCCAGGCGCACGGCGATGTGGGCCAGGTCCTCGGGCGTGAAAAAGTACAGCACCTCGGAGAGCACCACGAGGTCAAACCGGCCGGGGGGCCACTCCGCCGGCACCGCGGCGCGCCGGAACGCGACCTGGGGGCACGCCGTGCAACGGGCGCGGGCGGCATCGAGGGCCGCCTCGGCCACGTCGAGGGCGAGCAGCGCCGCGCAACGGTCGGCCAGCCGGCGGGTCAGCACGCCGATCGAGCAGCCGACCTCCAGGGCCTCCGGGTAGGTCTCGCGGCCCAGCGCCGCCAGGGTGGCCTCGTACTTGGCGTGCTCGTAGGGGCTGGTGGTGAAGTCCCACGGATCGGGGTTCGCGGCGTAGAGGTCCGTGAAGTAATCCGGCGGCAGCGTATGTGGGGAGCGTGTCATCACCGTCACCGCCTAAAGATCGGCCGGACCCTCGTCGGGGCCCGGCGCCCCGGCGGAATCGCGCCAGAGCCGGTCCGCCGGTCGCGCATCGCCGAGGACGTAGGCCGCCGCGCTGGTCAGGGCCCGGTCAGGCCCGGGCTGGCGCAGGTAGGTCGCCAGGTCGCGCGCCAGCCGCTCGAGGGGATGCGGACTGAGGAAGCCCGCCAATCCCACGGAGCGATGGGCCCGCTCCAGCACGTCGAGGCCGGCCCGCTCCACCGCGAGACGCGTGAGATTGACGTAGGCGATCACCCGGTCCGGCTCCGCCCCGGGGTCGGCGGCGAGCCGGGCGGCCTGAGCCACGAAGAGGCGGGCGCCCTCCACCGCGATCGCGGCCTCACCCAGGCGGGCCGCCTGATGCGGGTCGCCGCCGCGGCCGGTGGCCCGCAGATGCGCCCGCAGGACGTCGAACACCGCCTCGATGCCGCCGAGTTGTACCGCGGCGAAGCGCCAGGCGCCGGCGGAGAAGTGCGGCTCGGCGAAGTAGTCGTCCGGGCCACCGACGAAGCAACCGGGGCCGGCGGGCAGGCCGGTGAAGTCGAGGAGACCGGAGGTCGAGGCCCGCATACCCTGGGCCTGCCAGCCGGACAGGTCGGCCCGGGTCCCGGTCTCGAGATCCGCGATCAGCATCTGCTGGCGGCCGTCGGGCCGGCGCGCCGTGACCAGGGGGCGGGTGACCGAGCCGGCCCCGGAGGCGAAAGACTTGACCCCCGCCAGCATCCAGGCGTCCCCGGCCGGTGCGGGGCCGTCGGGGATTGCCAGGCTCGGGCCGCCGGCTTCCTCGGGGCTGAGGCCGCCGGCTTTCTCGAGGCTGAGGCCGCCGGCCTGGGGCTGGGTATTCCAAACGCCGAACAGGTGTCCGGCACGGACGTCGCCGGCCAGCCGCTCGATCACCGCCGGCTCCGCATAGCGCAGCACCAGGGACAAGGCGTTGACGTGGCCTTCGTAGAGGCGACCGAGGGCGAGGCTGCCCCGGCCGATCTGCGCCAGGACATCGGCGAGAACCGGCGCCATCGCGGGGGCGTCGAGACCGGCCCCGCCCAGGGCTACCGGCAGCGGCGCGGCGAGCAGCCCGGCCCGGTGCGCGTGGGTGATGTCCTCGGCCGGAAAACCGCCGTCCCGGTCGAGGGCATCGGCGCGTTCGCCCGCGCGGTCCGCGACCGCGCGGGCCGCGGCCTGGATGCGGACGGCGTGGGTCTCCGAACAATCCTGAAGATGCCGATGCGATGGGATGAAGTTCATACCCAGCACATGGATCACGCCCGCGCGATCTCCAGATGGCGGGCGCGTTTGGAAGGCCGGTTTTCCCCGCGTCAAAGGGCGCTGGGGCGTCCCCGGATTAATCCGCCGTGGACGCCCGTGCCCGCTCGGCGCGGCCGGCCCGCAGGTCGGTCAGCATGTCCCGAACGGTCCAGCCCACGGTCAGCAAAGTGAAGCTGCCGATGGCCACGATCAGGGCAGCCCCCACCAGCATCTTGGCGGTCTCGATATCCACGGTCCAGGTTCCCGAATAGAGGTGTGCGTCACCGCATTCCGCAATGAAAACGATGATTACGGTCTTAAGATACGTCTTGCTTAAGATACGCCTTGCACCCGGAGCCCGGCAGACCCGCCCGACGAAACGCTGGCATGCAGCGATCCGGGTCCGGCGGGTGCGGCCGCACACGGATGTCCGGCGCGGCTCCGGGGGAGCACACCTGTTTGGGCCGGCCGCCGGCCACGGATGGAGCGCGTCGTCCGCCTTCGAAGCCGGTGGGGCGTGCGGGTGTTTCCGGCTGCGAGCGCGGAGCGGGATCGAGGGGCGCCCGACCTCGCGCGGGAGCCGGACAGGGCATGGCCGCGCAGGCGCGGAGCAAGCGTCCCCGGAGGCGGGTCAAGCGCCCCTGGGTATCTTCGTTAAAGGTCCGGCGGCAATCCCTCCGGTATAAGGAAGGCCTCGGCGAGGCGCGTTGACTCAAGGCTGCTCTGATGTTCGTGCTCATCCTGGATGATGCGCCCCTGAACAACATGCTGATGGTGGAGGCTCTCCGCGACCTTCCCGGCTGCACGGCCCGTGATTTCCTCCGGCCCGACGATGCCCTGGCGTTCGTCCGCGAGCACCCGGCCGAGATCGGCGTCGCCATCTCCGACTTCGAGATGCCTGGCATGAACGGCATCGCGTTCATCCGCGCCGCCCGGGACATCCCGGGCTTCGAGCATGTGCCGGTGATCATGGTGACGAGCCTGGACCAGCGCGCGCTGCGCCGGGACGCGCTGGCCGCCGGTGCCACCGATTTCCTCGCCAAACCCTTCGATCCGGTCGAAGTGCGCGCCCGTGTCTCGAATCTGCTCGCCCTCAACCAGGCGCGCCTGGCGCAGATCGACCGTGCGGCCTGGCTCGATCGCGAGGTGAAGGCCGCCACCGCCCTCATCGTCGCCCGCGAGCGTGAGATCATCGGCCTGCTGATGAAGGCCGTCGAACATCGCGACTCGGAGACCGGCAACCACGTGGCGCGGGTCGCCGAATACGTGGCCCGGATCGCCGAGGGCTTGGGCTTTGCCGCGGAGGAGGTGGAGCAGCTCAGCCTGGCCTCCACCATGCACGATATCGGCAAGCTCAGCGTTCCGGATTCGATCCTGCTGAAACCCGGGCGCCTGTCCGCGGACGAGCGCCGGACGATGGAGACGCATGCCGAGCGCGGCCGTCGCATCCTCGAAGGCAGCGACTCGCGTCTGGTCCGCCTCGCGGCGGAGATTGCGGCCACCCACCACGAGCGCTGGGACGGCAGCGGCTATCCGGCCGGCCTCCGCGGGGAGGCCATTCCCCTGTCGGGGCGGATCGTGGCCGTGGCGGACGTCTACGATGCCCTGACCTCCGATCGGCCGTACAAGACGGCGTGGTTGCCGGCGGAAGCGTTGGCCCATCTCCAGGATGAGGCCGGGCGTCATTTCGATCCTGCCTGCGTGGAAGCCTTCCTGAAGTCTCGCACCCGCTGAACCAGACCGGTCGTGGCGCGGCGCTCAACTTCAGGAAGACTCCAGGATCCTGTTGCGTGACCTTAACCTTGATCCTGTCTTCGCCCGAACACAGTGATTTTTCGGGGACGGTTTCAGGAGGTCGGTAACCCGCCCCTCGTAAGCGTAACGGCATGACTGCCGCCCACGCCGCCAAGTTTGCCGCCTGTTTCCGCACGGACCAACGTGGCGGCGTCCTCGTTCTCGTCGCCCTGCTGTTTCCGATCCTGACCGGCCTGAGCGCCGTGGCGATCGACTACGCCTCCCTGGTCAAGCGGCGGGCCGAGCTCCAGCGCGCCGCCGACAGCGGCAGCATCGCGGGGGTCAACCAGTTCAAGCTCGCCAATGCGGACGACGCGGCCGCGATCCGCACCGCCAAGGCCATGGCTCTGGCCCAGGCCCGCAGCGGCAGCGCGGCGCCCCCGGCCGTGACGGCCGAGGTGCTCAACAACCATTCCGGCGTCCGCCTCACGCTCAGCGAGCAGGTCGCCCTGTCCTTCGGCAAGCTCCTCAACATTCCGAGCCTGGAGGTGAGCGTCTCGTCAACGGCGAAGCTCGCCGGCACCACGCGGCTGTGCCTGCTCGCCCTCGACCGCCAGGCGATGGGCGCCTTCCACCTGGAGAGCGCGGCCCGCATCACCGCCACCGATTGTTCGCTCTACTCGAATTCCACCCACCCGGAGGGCATCCAGGGCGAGAACGCGGCGGTGGCCACCGCCCTCTCCACCTGCTCCGCCGGCGGCTATTCCGGGTCGGGCGCCAACTTCACGCCGCCGCCGGCCACCGGGTGCCCCGCCCTGCGTGATCCCCTGATCGATCGGCAGGGCCCGACGCCGGGCTCCTGCGTCAGCCTCGGCTTCTTCGTCGATCCGAAGAAGTTCATCGACGGCATCGACGACCCGACCTACGGCGTCAACGTCGTGAGCGGGATCGTCACCCTGCAGCCCGGCACCTATTGCGGCGGCCTGCACATCACCAAGGGCGCGGTCGTGACGCTGCAGCCCGGGATCTACATCCTCAAGGACGGCCCCCTCGTGGTCGACAAGGATGCCAGCCTGAGCGGCGTCAACACGGGCTTCTACTTCACCGGCGTGCGCGGCGGCCTGCTCTTCGACGAGAAGAGCATCATCAGCCTCACCGCGCCGAAGACCGGCCTGCTGGCGGGGCTGCTGTTCTTCGAGGACCGCAACGCGACCATTCCGTCCATCCTGCCGCTGCCGCTCGGCGGAAAAGGCAAGCCCAAGCCCGCGCCCGGCGGGTTCATCGCCCTGCGCGAATACCGCATCATCAGCGACAATGCCCGCACGCTCCTGGGGACCATCTACCTGCCCCTCGGCCGCCTGATCATCGATTCCAAGAAGCCGGTCGCCGACCAGTCGGCCTACACGGTGATCATCGCCCGGACGATCAACCTCTATGACGGCCCGAACCTGATGCTGAACGCCCGCTACGGCAGCACCGACGTGCCCGTGCCGGCCGGCGTCGGACCGAGCTCGGCCGACACGCAGCTCACGCAGTAGGCCGGGCGCCACCGACAGGCGGCTCGTGCTGGCCGACCGGCCCGGCCGCTCAGCGCGGCGGGCAGGCGATGCCGCTACCCAGGACGACTTCGGGGCTCATGCTCGCGTAGCGCCGGCCGTAGCGGACCGGCCACAGGGTCTTGCGGGTGATGACGAAGCCCGGGCCGCCATCCCTGAACAGGGACGAGCCGGTCACCGGCTTGTAGGGCGCGCTGATCTCCACGAGCAGCAGGCGCGTCCCCTTCGGCTGCAGGCTGTCGGCGACGGCGACGGGGGCGGGCGTTCCGGGGGCACGGACCGGCGACCCCGCCGCGGCCACGCTGGAGCAGATCTGCAGCGGGCCCGTCTCGGTGTCGCCCACCACCCCGACCGCGCTCACCGTCATCTGCACCCCGGTGCCGTCGAAGGGCGCGAGCACGATGGGCGCCACCTGGAACACGTCGTTCACCTCGTCCGCCGTCGGCATCGTGCGCTGGGAGAGCGTGTCGCCGATGGTGCGGGACAGGATGTCGACCTTGCGCACGTTGCGCATCACGCTCGTGATCTCCACCGCTCCGAAGTAGATGAGCAGCAGCACCGGTACGATCAGGGCGAATTCGACGATCGCGACGCCGTCCTCCGCCCGTGCGAAGCCCGCGGCGACCCGCTCACCCATCCGACGGCGTGCGATCACGGAGCGAAGGCGCGCGACCGCCATGGCTCAACAGCCGCTGCCGCCGGTGGAGTTGCCCTCCAGCTGCAGCACGGACGTGGCATTGATGAGCCAGCTTCCGTCCTGAAACTGGGTCTTCACGACACCGAACTTCTGGAACGTGTGCTGCGCGAAGGCGGCCTGGACCACCACCACGCTGCCCTTCGTGAGACAGCCGTGCTGGACGCCGAAATCCGCCCGCCAGGTCCCCGAGGCGGGGTCGATCGGGCTGGTCCGGTCGATCCGGGTGAAGCTGTCGTAGACGCCGATATCGATCTTCAGGTTCTCGCAGCGGACGAACGGATTGACCTGGCGGCAGACCTCGACGCGCACGGCGTCGAGGAGCGAGGTCGCCGAGGCGCCGGACTGGACGTAGAACTGCCGCATCGAGGCATCGAGGCCGTTGTCCAGCGCGGACGTGACCCAGAACACCAGCGCGTTCTCGAGGACGAAGAAGATCAGGATGCAGAGGGGAAACAGGACCAGGGCGAATTCGACCGCCATGGCGCCCGACTGATCCTGCCGGAACCGCCGCGGACCGGATCGCGCCAGGACGATGCGCAGCGACGTCCCGCCCCCGCCGCCGGGTGCGTGGCCAGAACCTGCGGCAACGCGATCGGGATTCACGAGTTCAGGATTTGCGGGATCGCACATGGATACGGGCGGCATACGGATCGGGCGGCCGATCGGAACGCGTTCGAGGGGGCGTCGGCAGCCCTGCCCTGGTCTAGCGCCGACCACTTAAGATTCCGGCAAGCCGGACGAAGCGCTGTCCCGCCGGAAAGGCATCGAGGCATTCGTGGCTGCGCCGCCAAGACTTCGCGTGGAATCGTTCCCCCGATGACCGGATCGGGATGGGGAGGTTCAGTGCCTGATCGCGGCTCGACGCTCGATGCGCGTGCTGATTGCGGATGGGGCTGGTCGAATGCCTGTCTCCGGGTCCGTTCCGGACGTGTCGCGACGGCGCGCTCGGAGAACAATTAAGACCCTTCCAACCAACACCCGGTACGCTGTCGCCACCATGACCGATCCCCGGCGCGCCCCCGACCCTTCCCGGCAAACCCCTCCGTCCGCCCGGCGTCCGGGTCGGCAGCGCACCCTGGCCGGACGCCTGGCCCTGGCGGTCTGCGCCTCCGTGGCGATCGCCTTCCTCGCCGGAACGCTGCTCTCGCTCTGGCAGGAGGTGAATCGCTACGCCGACGACAAGCGGGACGGCCTCGTCGCCATCGCCAACGTGCTCGCGGCGGCGAGCGCGCGGGCCACGGCGGCCGGGGACGAGGCGGCGGCGGCCCGCGTCCTGAACGCCATCGGCAAGACCCGCGACGCCAGGGTCCTCAACGGCGAGGCGAGCGACGGCGAGACGGCGGACGACCGAACCGGGGAGGGAGACCGGAGCGAGCTCGTCTATGCGGCCATCGAGCGGCCCGACGGCTCGATCCTGGCCGACCGGGGCCTCACGGCCCGCCTCACCGATGATTTCGACCTTCGAAAGGGGCAGTCGCCCCTGGCCCTCCTCACCAGCCGGACCGCCCTGGTGGCGGTGACCGTCGAGGAGGCGGGCCGGACAGTCGGCAATCTCATCCTCGTCTCCGACCTGGCCGACCTCAACGACCGCCTGCTGGCGCTGCTGCGGACCTCGGCCCTGATCTCGAGCCTGGTCATGGTCCTGGGCTTCGCGATCTCCTACGCGATCCAGCGGGCGATCACCCAGCCGATCGCGGCGCTCGCCGGCACCATGGACCGCGTCCGCATCGCGCAGGACTACACGCAGGGTGCGGTGATCGCACGGGACGACGAGGTCGGCGTGCTGGCGCGCTCGTTCAACGCGCTCCTCGACACCGTGCGGGAGCGCGACGCCCGCCTGGCGCAGCACATGCAGCGCCTGGAGGCCGACGTGGCGGAACGCACCGCCGACCTGCACGAGGCCAAGCAGGCGGCCGAGGCCGCCAACGCCGCCAAGTCGACCTTCCTGGCCACCATGAGCCACGAGATCCGCACGCCGCTCAACGGCATGCTGGTGATGGCCGAACTCCTGGCGGCTTCCGAGTTGCCCCAGCGGCAGCAGCGTTACGCCGAGGTGGTCGCCCGCTCCGGGCAGAGCCTGCTGGCGATCATCAACGACATCCTCGACTTCGCGAAGGTGGAGGCGGGCAAGCTCGATCTGGAGCGCATCGCCGTCGATCCGTCCGAGATCGTCGACACCGTGGTCTCGCTCTTCGCCGAGAAGGCCGTCGAGACCGGCCTCGACCTCGCCGCCTACGTGGCGCCGGACGTACCGCGCCAGGTGCTCGGCGATCCGGTGCGCCTCGGCCAGATCCTCAGCAACTTCGTCAACAATGCCCTGAAGTTCACCCCGTCCGGCTCGGTCCTGGTGCGGCTGGAGCGCGGCGCGGCCGGCATGCTGCGCCTCAGCGTCCGGGATACCGGCGTCGGCATCCCGGCCGACAAGGTCGGGACCCTGTTCTCGGCCTTCGCGCAGGCCGATCAGTCGACCACCCGGCGCTTCGGCGGCACCGGCCTCGGCCTCTCAATCGCCCATCGCCTCGCCCTCGCCATGGGCGGTCGCATGGGTGTCGAGAGCGTGCTCGGTGCCGGCTCGACCTTCTGGGCCGAGTTGCCCCTGGAGGCGATCGGTTCCGGCGCGCCGACCCTCGTCCGGCGTGCGGACGCGGTCGGGGCCGGGATCGTGCTCGCGCTGTCGGGCGACGCCACGCGAGAGAGCCTCGGGCGCCGCCTCGCGGAAGCCGGGTTCACCTGCCGTCCGGCGGAGGCGGCCGGGGCAGAGGCGGCGCACTGGATCGCGGATGCGGCCACGATCCTGGCCCTGGGGCGTCGCCCGACCGGTCCGGGCCGGGTCCTGGCCCTGGCGCGCCTCGGCGATGCCGCCGCGGCCCCGGTCCTGGAGGCGGGCTGGGCCGACCATCTCCTGAGCTGGCCGGTCGTCCAGGAGGAGTGGCGCGGGGCCCTGGACTCCCTGGCCGGCGGGACGCCGTTCGCCTCCGGACCGGGCACCCGCCTGTCCGCCCGCAGGCGCCTGCCGCAATTCCCCGCCGCGCGCATCCTGGTGGCCGACGACAGCCCGGTGAACCGCGAGGTCGCCCGCGAGGCCCTGGCCCGCTGTGGCGTCACCGCCCTCACCCTGGTCGAGGACGGCCGTGCGGCACTCGAAGCCTGTCGCGGCCGGGCGTTCGACCTCATCCTGATGGACGGCAGCATGCCCGTCCTCGACGGCTACGCGGCGGCCGAGGCCATTCGGGCCGAGGCTCTCGCGCAGGGCCGCGCCCGCACGCCCATCGTCGCTCTCACGGCCCACGTGGTCGGGGCCGGTGCCGAGGCGTGGCGCGAGGCCGGAATGGACGCCAAGCTGGCCAAGCCCTTCACCCTGGCGGCCCTCGCCGACACGCTGGCGGCCTTCCTGGTGCCCGAGGCGGAAAGCGCGGGCGCGCCGAGACTCTCCGTGCTCGATGCCGCGCCCGATGCCGCGCCCGAGCGGGAGGCGGCCGGCCTTCTCGACGAGGACGTACTCGCGGGATTGATCGACATGGCGGCCCGGGCCGGCGGCGATTTCAGTGCGCGCGTGCTCGGCCTCTATCGGGACCACGCGCCGAAGGCCCTCGCGGACCTCCGGGTGGCGGCAAGCCGCGGCGATGCCGATGCGCTCGCGCGCGCGGCGCACAGCCTGAAGTCGATGAGCCTGAACATCGGTGGCCGCGCCCTGGGTCTGGTGCTGGGAGAAATCGAGGCCGAGGCCCGCGCCGGCGCCGTCCGTGCCACGGACGCGGAGATCGCCGGTCTGTCGCCATTGCTGGACCGGACCCTCGAGGCCCTCGCGGCCCGGCTCGGGCAGGCGCCCGATCCGGACGAGGTGGGGGCGGCGCGGCGTTCGGCCTGAGCGGCTCCGCCCCGGAGCGGACGGTGTCTATGCGAGGATCCCGGCGGGTCTGATCGGTGTGGAGCCTCTGCCCGCACGGCCAGAGGCTCGGTGGGAACCTGCGCCTCCGTTCGCGCGCGGGCGCCCGCTCTCAAGCGCGAGCCGGCCGTGAGGCGGCGTCGAGTGCGTCGGGGGGGCGGCGTCCCCGGTCAGCTCCATGCATGGAAGGGTGGGTTCACCCCGTTGAGGGCGTGATTGCCGACGATCGCGTATTTCCAGCGCACGGGGTCGTGGAGCGTGTGGGTGCGGGCGTTGCGCCAGTGCCGGTCGAGGTTGTGCTCGGCCAGCGTCGCACGGGTGCCGGCGAGCTCGAACAGGGTGTTGCTGGCGCTGAGCGCCACCTCAGTGGTGAGCACCTTGGCTTCCGCCACCGCGAGCTGCGCGGCCGCCACCGTCTCGGCAGCGGGGGCGGCCACGGCGGCGTCGAGGGCGAGGCCCGCCCGGTCGAGCAGCGCCTCGGCCGCATGCAGGCGGATCGTCAGGTCGCCGACGATGCGGATGGTGTGGGGGTCGTCGGAGGCACGCGCCAGACCGCTGTCGATCCAGGGGCGCGATTTCGTGCGCACGAAGTCGATGGTCTCGGCGAGCGCCGCCCGGGCGATGCCCGCATCCACGGCCGCCTGGATGATCTGGAAGATCGCCCCGTCGGCGCTCGGCTGAGCGTAGCCCTTCCAGGCCGGCACCAGGTGGGTTTTCGGCACGCGCACGCCGTCGATCCGCACGGTGCCGCTCGCGGTGGTGCGCTGGCCGAAGCTCGACCAATCGTCGATCACCGTCAGGCCGGGCGCGTTGCGCTGCGCGATGGCGTACCAGGCCCGGCCCTCGCCATCGAGGGCCACGATGGGCACGAGGTGGGCGAGCAGCGCACCGGTGGCGTAGAACTTGGTGCCGTGCACCACCACGTGGTCGCCGTCCTCCACGAAGTGGGTCTTGAAGTCGGCGGCGCGCGGCGTGCCGATCTCCGAGAAGGCGTTGCCGAACCGGGTACCGGCCAGGACGAGGCCGAACAGCAGGGCCTTCTGGGCCTCGTCCGAGACCGTGTCGATGGCGGCCACGATGCCGAGGTGGTTCTGGGCGATCTGACCGATCGACGGGTCGGCGGCCGAGATGAGGGCGATCACCTCGGCCAGGATCCTGTAGGACAGCCCCGGCCCGCCATGGGCCCGCGGCACGGTGATCGACCACAGGCCGCTCTGGGAGAACGCGTCGAGCTCGGCCAGGGGGCGGCGCCCGGTGCGGTCGCGCTCGGAGGCGCCGGCCCGGAACGTTGTCGCCAGGGCGTGGGCGACGCGCAGGGCCTCGGCCGCGTCGCGGATGACGTGGGCCGGCGCGGCCGGACGCGCGGGGCCGGGTGCCCCGTCGGGCCAGCGATCGGTGTCGCGCGGGGGCGGGCTGACGGCGATGGTCATGGGATATCTCCGGATCAGGGGGCGCGTTCGGGACGGGCTCGGCTCAGGCCGCCTGCGCCCGCTCGCGGCGCGCGGCCTCCAGGGCCCGCACCCGCGGGATCACGTGTTCGCCGAAATACGCGACCTCCTCCTGGAAGTGCAGGAAGGCCAGCAGGGCGAGGTCGACGCCGACCTCCTTCAGCGCCACGATGCGCTCGGCGATCTGGTCGGGCGTGCCGATCAGGTTGGTCTTGAAGCCGTCGTTGTACTGGACGAGATCCTCGAAGCTCGATTTGGCCCAGTTGCCCTCGCCCTCCGGCGAGGCCTTGCCGGCGTTCTTCGCCTCGTGCCCGAAGGCCTTCACGGCGTCCGGGTCGGCGTGGTCGATGATCTCCTGGAGGACGGCGCGGGCCTCCGCCTCGGTGTCGCGGGCGATGACGAAGGCGTTGACGCCGACCTTCACCGCGTGGCCGTTGGCGCGCGCCTTGGCCTGGACGTCGTCGACCTGGGCCCGGATGCCCTCGGGCGTGTTGCCGTTGGTGAAGTACCAGTCCGAGACGCGGGCCGCCATGTCGCGCGCCGCCCGGGATGAGCCACCCTGGAAGATCTCGGGCTGCGGATCGGCGGGTTTCGGCTTCAGGGTATAGTCGCTGTAGCGGTAGAAATCGCCCCGGAAGGTGAAATTGTCCTGGGTCCAGATCCCCCGCAGGGCCCGGATGAACTCCTCCGAGCGGCGGTAGCGCTCGTCATGGTCGAGCCACGGCTCGCCGATGGCGCGGAACTCGCCCGAGAACCAGCCCGAGACCACGTTGATGGCGATACGCCCCTCCGTGATCTGGCTGATGGTGGCGATCTGCTTGGCGGCGAGCGTCGGGTTCCAGGGACCCGGCAGCAGAGCGGCGATCACCTTCAGCTTGGACGTGGCTGCCAGCAGGGCGTGGCTGAAGGCAACGGATTCGTGCTGATACTCGGCGCCGTAGCCGGCGGTGAAGCGGATCTGCGTGAGGGCGTAGTCGAACCCGGCTTCCTCTGCGATCTGCGCGAGGCGCCGGTTGTAGGGCGCGTCCCAACTCGTGCGCTGGGCGATCTTGCTGATGACGAGGCCGCCCGAGACGTTGGGGACCCAGTAGGCGAAGCGGATCGGTTCGCTGCCGTCACGAATTCCGGTTTGAAAGGCCATCTTTCCACCCCTGCGTTGATCGAGCCACGCGTTCCGGCAGGGCCCGTGGGGCCGCGCCCGAATACCGACCCTTTGACGGAATGAATACAAAAACCGGACGCATCACATGCTTGTGAAAACTGATTTTGTCTCGATTAGTGTTCCGGTTTGTCGTTGTGTTCCTAGGATTGCGCGAAGTTGTCCGTGCGTCAAAGGAAGCAAACGGCTTTTTTCGGTCCGAACGGAAAAGCTCCTTCCCCGATCGCGAGCACTGGCCGGAAGTTTGCTTCACCGGCCCAAGTGCGGGGCGGGATCGCCCGCCCGGCCTGGATCTGGTGCACGCGGAGGCACGGGGAGATGAGGAGCGGCACGGTTTTCACCCAGGCAATGCCCTTATTCCAGGCGGAGATCAGGGGTGAAATCCAGTCGACGCAGTCGGCCTGCTTGGATCGATATCTTTTCGGGCAGGTCGATGCTGATAAGGTGGGCATGTGCTGCAAATTGCCGATCTTGTGTGCTTATAGAAAGAATTGATGTTGCCTCGTGAAACCGGTCGTTTAAGCACGCGTTAATTGGTCGATCCTACGATCGCGCCACCATCCACTTGAAAGCCGAAGCGCGCGAGATCGGTTTACCCAGGAAGTTCACGCATGATGGCCGCGTCCCGCCAACCGCTCGTGGTTCTCCTCGCCGGAGACGAATTGACCCGCTCCATCACCACGAGCTGCCTGGAGATGTCGGGCTACGAGGTGCTCGGCGCGCGCACGGCCGGCGAGGTCGAGAGCCTGCTCCTCGCCCAGACCGCCGCGCGCCGCGTCGACGTGCTGGTGACCGATGCCGACGTGCGCGACACGGTGGACGGCCTTTCGCTCGCCGGCGTAGCCCGTTGTCTCGACCCGGCCGTGGGGGTCGTCTACACCGCGCGCTCGCTGCGCCAGCTCGACGCCGAGGCCCTGGAACCGGGGTCGCTGCGCCTGCGCACGCCCTATCACGGGCACCAACTCGTCGCCCTGGTCGCCGAGCTCCTGGCTTCGGCCGTCGACCGGACCGATTACGACCGCGCGGCGGCCTGATTCGCCGGGATCGGGTCCCGCCGTCCAGGGCCGACGGCACAAATTCGGGATACGCGGCCCCGACCCCGCAGTGTATCAGGCGAGGCGCCGCCCCCCGGCCGACGTCCCGCCCGCATCGTCGAAGTGCGGTGGCGCGGTTCCTGCGCGGGTGTCGGTCCCACCCGGAACGCGAGACCCGATGATCAGCGCCTTCGACCTCTTCAAGATCGGGATCGGCCCGTCGAGCTCGCACACCGTCGGCCCGATGGTGGCCGCCCACCGCTTCCGTACCCGGACCGCGGGGCTGCCCGGGCTCGCCCGCATCCAGGCGGAGATCTTCGGCTCCCTGGCCTGGACGGGGCGCGGGCACGGCACCGACACGGCGATCTTCCTCGGGCTCCTCGGCCACGACCCTCGCACGGTCGACCCGGACGGGGTGGCCGGCCTCGTCGCGACGCTCGGCGCGGAGAAGCGATTGGCTCCCGCGGGCCCGGCCTTCGACCCGGCCGAAGACCTTGCGTTCAACTTCACCGACGTGCTGCCCCTGCACACGAACGGTTTGCGCTTTCGCGCCCTCGATGCCGCCGGCGCGATCCTCGACAGCGAGATCTACTACTCCGTCGGCGGCGGCTTCGTGGTGACGGAGGCGGAGGCGCAGGGCGCATCGGGGGCGGAGGCGGATTGCCCCCTGCCCTATGCCAGTGCCGCCGGCCTCCTCGCGCTCTGTGTCGCCGAGGGCCTCTCCATCGCCGAGGTGCAGTTCGCCAACGAGTGCGGCACCCGCGCCCCGGAGGCGGTGGAGGCCGGGCTCGATGCCCTCCGCGACGCGATGTTCGCCTGCATCGACCGGGGGCTACGCCAGGACGGGGAGCTGCCCGGCGGCCTCAAGGTCCGCCGGCGCGCCAAGCGGCTGCACGACGACCTCACCGCCGGGCGCCTGCGCAATGCGCGCGCCGCCCACGAGATCGTGGATTGGATCAGCCTGTACGCGCTGGCGGTGAACGAGGAGAACGCGGCGGGCGGACGGGTGGTGACGGCGCCCACCAACGGCGCGGCCGGAATCGTGCCGGCCGTCCTGCGCTACGCCCGGGACTTCTGCCCCGACTGGTCGGAGGCCCGCGCCCGGGAGTTCCTGCTCACCGCCGCGGCGGTGGGCGGCTTGATCAAGACCCGCGCGTCGATCTCGGGGGCCGAGGTCGGCTGCCAGGGGGAGGTCGGCTCAGCGGCCGCGATGGCGGCGGCGGGGCTCGCGGCCTTCCTCGGCGGCAGCCCGGCCCAGGTGGAGAATGCCGCCGAGATCGCGATGGAGCATCATCTCGGCATGACCTGCGACCCCATCGGCGGGCTGGTGCAGATCCCCTGCATCGAGCGCAACGCCTTCGGGGCCAACAAGGCGGTGGTGGCGGCGTCCCTGGCGCTGCGCGGCGACGGCATTCACCGCGTCACCCTCGACGAGGTCATCGAGACCATGCGCCAGACCGGCCACGACATGCAGGCGAAGTACAAGGAGACTTCCCTCGGTGGCCTCGCGGTGAACGTCGCGGCCTGTTGAGGCCCACCGCTTAAAAGGAACGAATTGGTTTCCTAATGGCGCCAGACCGGCGCAGGCCTTCATGCAGGTCTTCGCACAGGTCTCCGACTCATTGCCGAGCTTCCATGGCGCATGATCGAACGCAAGCTTGAGCGTGGCCAGCGTTCGCGGGTCCGGACCGGCTGCTCTCTGAAAATTATGGAACGCCGCGGTTCCGATCCGGTTGTAACGCCCGAGGGGTCTACCGGACGGCGGAAGCGGCCAGCGCGTGCGGCCCGCGTTCGATCCGTCCTGCCAAGACGCGGGACAATGCCACCATGACCTTCGCCACCATGACCTTCGCCACCATGACCTTCGCCACCATGACCTTCACCACCATGACCTTCGCATCGCCGACGATCGGAACCGCCGGCCCCGGGCCGGATCGCGCCTCGGCGCTCATCCGCGACGCGGCCCCGTCCTGAGCGCGCCGCACGCGGCTGCCTCCGGGCGCGCGCCCGACCGCTGCGTCGGCGCCGCCACGCGTTCGGTGGGCTCGATTGCCACGATGTCCTCGACCTGATTCTCTGACCGGAGACCCGCCATGCGGACCCTGACGCTCGCCCTGATTCTCGGAGCCTTCACCCTCGCCACGCCCGTCGCCGCCCAGGACCTGACGGGTCCCGGTCAGACGCCGCGTCCCACCCTGCTCATGCACGGGCATTATTGCGGCCCCGGCAACGACGGCATGGATGTGGCCCCGATCGACGCCCTCGACGCCGCCTGCCGCAAGCACGACGCCTGTACCCCCGACGGAGGCCTGCCCTCCTGCGGCTGCAACCGCGCCCTCAAGCGCGATGCCGGACGGGTCGCGGCGAGCCCGCGCGAGCCGCAGGACCTGCGCGCCGTCGCCGGTCTCGTGGCGGGAGCGACCGACCTGATGCTCTGCAGCGACGACGTCGCCGGGCTGCGGCCCTGAGGCCGACCTCGCTCCGCGCCGGCGCGGAGCGAGGCGGGGTCCGCTAGCGGCCGTCGATGCGCTCGCCGAGCAGCGCGATGGCGCGCTGGTAGACCGACGCGGCGTTCCAGCCCTGGATGGCCGCGAAGTTCGGCTCGCCCGGCTGGTAGCCGGCGCCCGCGCGCCAGCCATGGCCCTTGAGGAAGTTCGCGGTGGAGTTGAGGGCGTTGGCGCTGCTGTCGAGGCTGCCGCCGACACCGTAGTTCAGGACGTTCTTGGGCAGGAACTGGGTGTGGCCGACCTCGCCGTGGGCCGCGCCCCGGGTGCTTGCGGTCAGGACGCCGCGATCCACCAGGGTGAGGGCAGCGTAGAGCTGATCGGTGAAGTAGGCCGAGCGGCGGCAATCGTACGCGAGGGTCGCGACCGCCGAGAGCGTGTTCACGTTGCCCTTCACCGCGCCGAAGCCCGTCTCCATGCCCCAGATCGCCAGGAGCGGGCCGGGCGGCACGCCGTAGCGCTGCTCGATCGAATCGAACAGGGCGGCGTTCTGCGCCTTCAGGGCGCGGCCGCGCGACACGATGGTGGTGCCGCCGCGCTTGGCCAGGAACTGATCGAGGGAGAGCTTGAAGCTCTTCTGGCCGCGATCGGCCGAGATGGTCGCCGTCGAGTAGGACGTGCCCATCAGGGCGGCGAGGCTCGCGGCACTGGCCCGGCCGCGCGCCTCCTCGGCGAATTCCCGCTTCCAGGCTTCGAAGCCGGCCGCGCTGTTGCCGCACTGCGCCGCGTTCGCCCCGCCCGTCGCACAGACGAGCGCCGCGAAGGCCGCCGCGATCCACGGCGCCCGATACCCACGTCCGATCATGTCAAAACTCCCTGGCCGCGCGGCGCCGCCCCGGGGCCGCACGGATCGATGGTGACCCCTTGCGCGGAGCAAGGCGGCAAACGTGGTCGGGAGTCGAGCCACATTGCGGCAATTTTGCTTGCGAACCGGGCCTCGGACATCACTTCCCCGCGTTTGGTTACGCAGAGATGTCCGAATGCACCGCCGGGTCGTCGCGTCGCCCTCGCCGCCGCGACGGCCCGGACCGTGCAGTTCAGCCCAAGACGAACGTCGAACTGTCCCGGGCCGCATCGATCATGTTCCGCTTCAAGACATGCCGTCCTGGTTCGAACCGGCGTCCGCCCCTGTCGCTGGTGCTGGTTCTCTGCGCGACGGCCCTGCTCCTGTGGTGGCCGATCTTGGCACTCAGCGAGACGGCGGTCTGGTTCTGGTGAGGCGTCCGCACCGTCAGGGGTCGTCGGCGCGGACGCGCAGATAGGCGCCGAGCAGGTAGCCGGCCTGCAGGGCGCTGAGATGGGCGAGGAGTACGAGCCCGCCGACGGCGGAGGCGTCGCCCCGGGCGATCCACACCACGACGGAGAGGACGACCACGAGACCGGACAATCCGACGGCCGTCATGACCCGGCTGTAGAAGCCGACCGCGATCGCGCTCACGAACAGAAGCAGCGCGATCAGCATCGGCCGCCTCGCAAGCGATCACGCCGGTTCCGGCAACGCATGGTGGTCCTCCCTCGCCGCATCCTCAACGCGCAGCGTCGGTTTCGCAACGGTCGGTTGATGCCGCTGCCGGGCCAGCGCGCGCCGATCCCGTGAAGGTCCGCGGAGGGCGACGCGTCGCGAGGGGCCGCTTTCGCCTTCGGGTCGGCGACGCTAGGCTCCCGACGGAACGAGGGAGGGAGACGACCCGCATGTGGTGCTGCCAGCGACGCTCCGGGGTTCTGCTCGGGCCTGCCGCCGCGCGCTCGGTCATGGCCGCCCTGTTCCTGCTTCCGGGCGCGGGCCGTACCGCGTTGGCCGAGACCGCGGCCCCCGCCGCGGGTGCCGCATCCGGGGGCGGGGCACAACCCCTCGCCTTCGAGCGGTGCACCGGGGCGATCGCCGCCGAGGCGGAAGCGCGCGGCGTTCCCGCGCGGGTGGCGGACGGCTTGCGCGCCCTCTCGCCGGATGCCGCGGTGGCCGCTGCGCCGCAGGGCCAGGCGGAATTCGTGACACCGATCTGGTCCTATCTCGATGCCACCCTCACGGAGACGCGGATCGCCGAGGGGCGACGCAAGCTGGCGGAGTGGTCCGCGACCTTCGACGCCATCGAGGCCCGATACGGCGTCGACCGCTTCATCCTGGCGGCCTTCTGGGGGGTCGAATCCACCTACGGCAGCGTCCTCGAGGATCCCGGGATCGTCCGCCCCGTCCTGCGCGCCCTGGCGACCCTGGCCTGCACCGAGACGGCGCGAGCGCCCTACTGGCGCGCGGAGCTGATCGCCGCCCTGGAGATCCAGGCTCAGGACAAGGGCCCCCCCGGGCCGCTCACCGGGTCCTGGGCCGGGGCCATGGGCCACACCCAGTTCATGCCGACCGTCTACCAGGCCTACGCGGTGGATTTCGACGGGGACGGCCGGCGCGACATCTGGACCTCGGTGCCGGATGCCCTCGCCTCCACGGCCAACTACCTGGTGGCGATGGGCTGGCGCTCCGGGGCGCGCTGGGGCAGCGAGGCGCGGCTGCCGGAGGGGTTCGACCTCGCGCTGGCCGACGAGACCACGGAGCGGAGCATCGCCGCCTGGCGCGAACGCGGCGTGATCCCGGTCCAGCCGCTGGCGGAAGAGGGCGGCCCGGCGACGCTGGTCCTGCCGGCGGGCGCGGGCGGGCCCGCCTTCCTGCTCCAGCCCAACTTCCGGATCATCCTGCGCTACAACACCGCCCTCGCCTACGCGCTCAGCGTGGCGCACCTGTCCGACCGCCTGCGCGGTGAGCCGGCCTTCACCCGGGACTGGCCGCGTGACACGGTGATGCCGAGTGCCGGGGACGTCCGGGCACTGCAGCTGCGCCTGGCCGAGCGCGGGTTTCCGGCTGGTAGCGCCGACGGCAAGATCGGCCCCCGGACGCGGGCGGCGATCCGGGCCTTCCAGGCCGCCAACGGCCTGCCTCCCGACGGCTACGCCGACGCTCCCTTGCGGGAGCGGATCCTGGCCTCCCCGTGACCCGGACCGGATTTAGCGGTGGTCGTGTCGGAGGGGCCGCGATAGAGCAGCCCCCAGGAACCGAGACCGCGCGGCGGCGAGACGGAGGGGCGTGAGAGGGAATGAGTCGATCCGCGGCCATGCCCGCTGCGCCCGAGCGAACGCCACCCAGGACCATCGTCACCTACTGGGAAGGGCCGGTGACCTGGCTCGAACGGCTCAGCGCGGCCTCGATCGTCGCGGCGGGGCACCCGCTCCACATCTACGCGCACGATGTCGCCGCCCTGCGCGCCCAGGGCCTGCCCGGCACGGTGATCGATGCCCGCGAGGGGATCGGGCCGAACTTCATGGCGGATCTCTATCGCAGCCGCGGGGTCCTCGCCTTCTACGCCGACTACCTGCGGCTGAGCCTGATCCGCGACGGCAAGGGCATCTGGTCGGACCTCGACTGCGTTTTCCAGCGCCCCCTCGAGACGCCCGCCGGCGCGGCCGCGTACCTCTTCGGCTGGCTGAACGCGAGCCGCCTCAACAACGCGATCCTGTCGGCTCCCCCGGAATCCGAGCTCGTCACCCACTACTGGGACGCGATCTCGACGGTGCCGATCCGAGCGCCCTGGGCGACCGGACACATCCGGGTCAAGCGCCGCCTCGAACTGCTGATCGGCAAGCGCATCCCGTTCCGCCCGGAGCGCCTGGCGATCGGCCCGCGCGCCCTCACCTACTTCGTGCGCAAGCTCCGCCTGGAGGGCCATGCCCAGGCGCGGGAGGTGTTCTATCCCCTCGGCGATGACGATGCCCACCTCCTGGCAGAGGCGGACGACCGGGCGGCCCGCGCGCTCATCGGGCCCGAGACGGTCTCGGTGCATGCCTGGCGCGGCAAGCTCTGGTCGATCGGCCGGGACGCTCCCCCGCCGCCCGCCTCCTGGCTCGGCCAGCAGGCCCGGAGCCTCGGCCTCTGACCGGCCGGACACGCGATCCCTGGAGATGTCGATGCGTCGGGTCCTGTTCATCTGCGCGACGCCGGTGGCCTTCGGCCTCGACACGCCGCCCGAGATCGGCCTCGGCGGGATCGAGAGCACGAACATCGCCCTGTCCCGCGCCCTGGCCCGACGGGGCTGGGCGGTGACCCTGGCCACGCGCCGGAGCGGGACGGTCGAGCGGGACGGGGTCCGCAACATCCCGCTCGGCGAGGCCGCGGGCTGCGAGGCCGACGCGGTGGTCACCAGCAACGATCCCCGCCCGCTCCGCGCCCATCCGGGCCGGCGCGGCATCGTCTGGGTCCACAATCCGCTGAACGTCGAGAAGTCCGTGCGGAAGGGCTACCTCCTGCCTTTCCTGTCCCTGCGGCCCGAGGCCGTCTTCGTCGGCACCCTCGCGGCGCGGATCATGTCGCCGCTCTATCCCTTCCGGCGCCGGCACGTCGTCCCGCACGGCGTCTCGCCCGTGTTCCTGACGCCCGAGCCGACGCGGGGCCGGAGCCGGGACTTCGTCTACGCCTCCCAGCCCCAGCGCGGCCTGGACCGGATGCTGCGGCTCTGGCGCGGCGCCGCACCCCTGATCGCCTCGGGCGCGAAGCTCCACGTCTTCGGATCCGAACAGCCCGACTCGCCCGACGATCGCGGACCGGTGGTGTTCCATCCTCGCCGTGGGGCCGCCGCCCTGGCGGCGTTCTACGGCACTGCGCGGGCCATGGTCTGCCCCGGCTCCCCCGACGAGACCTTCTGCCTCGCCGCGGCAGAGGCCCAGGCCATGGGGCTGCCGGTGGTGACCGCCGGCATCGGCGCCCTCGCCGAGCGGGTGCAGCACGGCGTGAACGGCTGGATCGCCGGGACGGATGCGGCCTTCGCCGAGGCCATCGTGAGCCTCGCCACCCAGGACGACCTCTGGTCGGAGCTCAGCGCCGGCGCGCTCCTGCAGCGCCGAGCCCTGACCTGGGAGCGGGCGGCAATCCTCTGGGAGGCGATCCTCCGGGGGCCGTCCCGCGAGGGCGCCTGACGCCCCGGCCGGGTGACAGATCCGGGTCGGCGACACGCCTCCGCTCCGCCGCGACTGGACGCCTCCCCGCCAGGCGCGAATACTGTGTTCAAGAACCGATCATCAAGAGCCGGTCGCCAAGGCCGGACGACATCGGGAGGAAAGCATGAGGCTTCGGCTTGGTCTGGCCGCGCTCGCGGTCGCGTGGGCGACTGTGGCATATGCGGATCCACTGACCTTCCAGGTCGATCCGGCCTGGCCGAAACCGCTGCCCAACCAGTGGATCATGGGGCAGGCCTCGGGCGTCGCCGTCGATGGGCAGGACAACATCTGGGTGGTGCAGCGCCCGCGCACCCTCACCGACGACGAGAAGGCCGCGAGCCTGTCGCCGCCGCGTACCAAGTGCTGCCGTCCCGCGCCCCCCGTGCTGGTGTTCGACCAGGCCGGCACCCTGATCCGAAGCTGGGGCGGTCCCGGCGAGGGCTACGACTGGCCGCAGAACGAGCACGGCATCCACATCGATCACAAGGGCTTCGTCTGGCTCGCCGGAAACGGCGACACCGACGGGCAGATCCTCAAGTTCACGGCCGAGGGCAAGTTCGTCCTGCAGATCGGCAAGCAGGGCCCGCAGACCAACAGCCTCGACACCACCCGGCTCGGCAAGCCGGCCGCGATGCAGGTCGATCCCGAGACCAACGAGCTCTACGTCGCCGACGGCTACTTCAACCACCGGGTCATCGTGTTCGATGCCGAGACGGGGGCGTTCAAGCGGATGTGGGGTGCCTACGGCAAGCCGCCCACGGACGAGGCCCTGCCGGCCTACGACCCGGCGGCGGCCCCGGCCCAGCAGTTCCGCAATCCCGTCCACTGCGTGCAGATTGCCCGCGACGGTCTTGTCTACGTCTGCGACCGCACCAATGACCGGGTCCAGGTCTTCCACCGCGACGGCACCTTCGTGAAGGAGTTCTTCGTCGAGAAGAACACCCGGGCCAACGGCTCCGTCTGGGAACTGGCGCTCTGGCCCGACGCCGAGCAGAGCTATCTCCTCAACGCGGACGGGGCCAACAACGAGGTCCGCACCCTGAGCCGCGAGACCGGCGAGGTGCTCGGCGCCTTCGGCCGCAACGGCCGGATGGCGGGCGACTTCCACTGGGTCCACAACCTCGCGGTGGACAGCCACGGCAACGTCTTCACCACCGAGGTCGACACCGGCAAGCGTGCCCAGAAGTTCCTGTTCCGGGGCGACATGATCCTGCGCAAGCGCGCCGCGCTGCCCTGATCCCTCACACCGTCCCCTCGGCCGGGCCGGGCCCGCGCGCCAACGCCGCCCAGAGGCGCTCGGCCGACGGGCTCTGGCGGGCTCGAGCCCGGTAGAGCCGGATCTCGATGGCGACGTCCCGCTCCGCCGGCGCCGCCCGTACCAGGGTGCCGCGGGCGAGGTCGTCGGCCACCAGGCTCATCGGCGCCCAGGCGAGACCCCGGCCCGCCCGGGCCATGGCCACCAGCACCGAGGCGAGATGCGAGGTGAAGCTCGGGCTGAGCCGCGCGCCGCTCTCCTCGACCGCCCGGGTGGCGGCGAGGATGCGCCCGATCCCGGATTCACCGCTGAAGCTCAGGAGGGGAACCGGGGTGTCCGAGGGCGCCGACAGGGAGAACAGCGGCGCCGTTCCTCCGGCCTCCGGCGCGCTCACGGGCAGCAGCCGGTCCGCGCCGACCGGCAGGTTGTGGAACTGATCCGACATCAGGAAGCTCGCTGCCGCCGGGTGGTGGTGGCAGAGCAGGAACTGCGCCTCGCCGCGCAGCATCACCTGCTCGCAGGCGGCCATGTGCGCCGCCGTCAGATGGACGGTGGCGCTGAACGATTCGCGCGCCTCAAGGGCCTGCAGCCAGCGCGGGAAGAAGGTCAGCGACAGGGCCTGGGTCGAGGCGAAGCGCAGGGTCTCGGCGGCGGCGCGTCCGGCCTCGCGGGCGGCCTCGCGTCCCTGGTAGAGCCGGCGCAGGGCCTCCTCCGCCACCGGGCGGAAGCGGATGCCCGCGGGGGTCAGGGTCACGGGCTGGCTCTCGCGGTCGAAGAGCGGGCCGCCGACCCAGTCTTCCAGGGCCCGGACCCGGCGGCTGAAGGCCGGCTGGGTGATGCCGCGCTGCTCGGCGGCCCGGGAGAAGTGGCCGCCGTCGACCAGGGCCAGGAAATCCTCCAGCCAGGCGGAGTCCATCGCGTCGGTGCTCTCGAGAGGTCGGGGATCGTCGAAGGTGGCAGATTGCGAGCGGGCCGCCCCAGGGTCAACCGGCCGGGGAGCCCGGCATCACCCGATGCCGCATCGGCATTGGCCTCGCAGGGCCGGATCGGGTTCAGTCCCACTTGAGCCCAAGTCCCACGCCCAAGTCCCACGCCCAAGTCCCACGCCCAAATCCCGCCTGAGCCAGAGAGCCGATCGATGCAGGCCCGCACCCTCTACGACAAGCTGGTGGACGCCCACACCGTGCGCCGCCTCGACGCGGCCGAGGGCCCCGGGGCCAGCGTCCTGCTCTACGTCGATCGCACCGTGCTCAACGAGTACACCAGCCCGCAGGCCTTCAGCGGCCTGCGCACCGCCGGGCGTCGGGTCTGGCGACCGGAGGCCGCCCTGGCGGTGGTCGATCACGTCAATCCCACGGCGGCCCAGCGCGTCGCCGCCATGCCCGATCCGGGCGGAGCGCGGCAGGTCGCGTATTTCGACGAGAACTGCCGGGATTTCGGGATCGAACTCCTCGACGTGCTGCACCCCCTCCAGGGCATCGAGCACGTGGTCGCCCCCGAGCAAGGCTTCGTCCTGCCGGGCATGATCGTGGCGGCAGGCGACAGCCACACCACCACCTACGGGGCGCTGGGCGCCCTTGGCTTCGGCATCGGCACCTCGGACATCGAGCACTACCTCGCCACCCAGACCCTGGTGTACCGGCGGATGAAGACCCTGCGGGTCACGGTCTCGGGCGCCTTGGCGCCGGGTGTCACCGCCAAGGACGTGGTCATGGCCCTGATCCGCCGGATCGGCGCCGACGGGGCGACGGGCTACGCCGTCGAGTTCGCCGGCCCCGCCGTCGCAGCCCTGTCCGTCGAGGGGCGCATGACGATCTGCAACATGGCCGTGGAGTGTGGCGCCCGCGGCGTCGTCATGGCCCCCGATCAGACCGTGCTGGACTACTTGGTGGACAAGCCCCGCGCGCCGAAGGGCGCCCTCTGGGAGGCCGCCGCGGCCCATTGGCGGACCCTGCGCAGCGACGACGGGGCCGTGTTCGACCGCGAGGTCGCCCTCGACGCGTCCGCGATCGAGCCGATGGTCACCTGGGGGACCAGCCCGGACCAGGCCGGCCCGGTCAACGGCTGTGTGCCCGATCCGGCGGCCGAGCCCGATCCGGCCCGGCGGCGGGACATGGTCCGGGCATTGGCCTACATGGACCTGGCGCCGGGCACGCCCCTCGCGGCCATCCCGATCCAGCGCGCGTTCATCGGCTCCTGCACCAACGCCCGGCTCTCCGACCTGCGCGAGGCCGCCGCCCTCGTGCGCGGCCGGCGGGTCGCACACGGGGTCCAGGCCATGGTGGTGCCAGGCTCCTCCAGCGTGCGCCGGGCCGCCGAGGCCGAGGGGCTCGACCGGGTCTTCCGCGATGCCGGCTTCGAGTGGCGCCAATCCGGCTGCTCGATGTGCCTGGCCATGAACGACGACGTGCTGGCGCCGGGCGAGCGCTGCGCCTCCAGCACCAACCGCAACTTCGAGGGCCGCCAGGGCGCGGGCGGGCGCACCCACCTGATGAGCCCCGCCATGGTGGCAGCCGCGGCCATCGCGGGCCACCTCACCGACAGCCGCCGCCTCGCGCCGGAGACCTGACCATGCAGCCGTTCACGATCGTCGCGGGTCCGGCCGCCGGCCTGCCCGGAGCCAACATCGATACCGACGTCATCATGCCCAAGCAGTTCCTGAAGGGGATCGACCGCGCCGGCCTGGGCGCGGCCACCTTCCACGACCTGCGCTACGTCGGCCCCGGCCAGCCGCGCCCGGACTTCGTCCTCAACCGACCCGCCTGGCAGGGGGCGTGCATCCTCGTGGTCGGCCCGAATTTCGGCTGCGGCTCGTCGCGCGAGCATGCGGTCTGGGGCCTGCTCCAGGGTGGCATCCGCGCGGTCATCGGCACCAGCTTCGCCGGCATCTTCGCCGACAACGCCGCCAATAACGGTCTGCTGCTGATCGAGCTGTCGCCCGAGCCTGTCGCGGACCTGGCGGCCCTGGCGGCCGACCCCGCCCGCAATCGCATGACGATCGACCTGCCGGCCCAGACCATCGCCACCGCGGACGGCGCGGTGCAGCGCTTCGACATCCCGGCCCGGCGCAAGGATCACCTCGTCCGGGGCCTCGACGCGATCGGGGCCACCCTCGACCACGCGGAGGCGATCCGGGCGTTCCAGGCCCGGCACCTCGCGGCCCGGCCCTGGCTCGCCTGAGCCGGGCGACGACCGCTCAATACACCCGCGTGACCCAGCCGTGGGAATCGGGGGCGTTGCCGCGCTGGATGTCCACGAGGGCCGTGCGCAGGCGCTTCGTCACCGGCCCGGCGACGTTGTCGGAGACCGAGAACTCCCCGTCGGCGCTGCGCACGGTCCCGACCGGCGTGATGACCGCGGCGGTGCCGCAGGCGAAGACCTCGCGCAGGCGTCCGCTGGCGGCGTCCGCCTTCCAGTCGTCGATGGAATAGGGCCGCTCGGCGACCGAGATGCCGTCCGCCCGGGCCAGGGTCAGGATCGAGTCGCGGGTGATGCCCGACAGGATGGTGTCGCTCAGGGGCGGGGTGACCATCGAGCCGTCGTCGAAGACGAAGAAGATGTTCATGCCACCGAGTTCCTCGACCCAGCGGCGCTCGATCGCGTCGAGGAAGACCACCTGGGCGCAGCCATGCTCCACGGCCGCCGCCTGGGCGCGCAGGCTGGCGGCGTAGTTGCCGCCGCACTTGGCCGCACCGGTGCCGCCGGGCGCCGCGCGGGTCTGGTCCCGCGAGACCCAGACCGTCACGGTCTCGGAGCCGCCCTTGAAGTAGGCGCCCACTGCCGAGGCGATGACGAGGTAGAGGTATTCGGAGGACGGCTTGACCCCGAGGAACACCTCGCTGGCGATCATGAAGGGGCGCAGGTACAGGCTGCCGCCCTCGCTCGACGGAATCCAGTCGCGGTCGGCGCTGACGAGTTGCTTGACCGATTCGACGAAGGCGGCGTCGGGGAGCGGCGGCATCGCCAGGCGCTCGGCCGAGCGACGGAAGCGCAGGGCGTTGGCCTCCGGCCGGAACAGGGCGGCACCGCCATCGGCCGTGCGGTAGGCCTTCAGCCCCTCGAAGATCTCCTGGGCGTAGTGCAGCACCGCCGCCGCCGGATCGAGGGCGATCGGCGCGCGCGCCTCGACGCGGGCATCGTGCCAGCCGCGTCCCTCGACGTAGCGGATCGTCACCATGTGGTCGGTGAACACCCGCCCGAAGCCGGGATCGACGAGGAGCTCGGCCCGGCGCTCCGGTGAGACGGGCGAGGCATGCGGCTGCGTGGTGAAGGAGAGGTCGTCGGGGGCGCTCATCGTCAGTCCTTACTTACGTCTCGTCGGATCAATCAAGGGCCGGTGCAGCGCCCGCCACGGCGCGGGCCGCCGGGCGCATCCGGACGACGAGACGTGGGCTGGTGTCCTGATACGACGATGTCCGCTTGCGATCAAACGGCTTGCATCCTAATAATACGCAAACGAAAAGAGAATCGGATCATCCACCGGTCGGTGTCACAGGAGCCTGGTGCGTGTCGCCTCCAAAACCGTCCGCGGAGCCGGCGCCGGTCAATCCGCCGCCCTCCCGCAGCCTGGACCAGCTCCGCCTCGCCTACACGCACACCCTGCTGCTGACGGGGCGCCACTGGCGCCGCGCCGCCAACGCCGTGATGGAGGCGCACGGCCTCTCGGACGCAACCGCCGTGCCGCTGATCATGATCGCCCGTCTCGACGGTGTGCCGCGGCAGAACGCCCTGGCCGAGGCCGTCGGCATCGAGGGACCGTCGTTGGTGCGTCTCCTCGACCAGCTCTGCGAAGCCGGCCTCGCGGTCCGCCGCGAAGATCCCACGGACCGCCGGGCCAAGGTGCTCAGCCTGACGCCGGCCGGCACGGCCGTG
This sequence comes from Methylobacterium sp. V23, assembly GCF_002917135.1. Taxonomy (NCBI): domain Bacteria; kingdom Pseudomonadati; phylum Pseudomonadota; class Alphaproteobacteria; order Hyphomicrobiales; family Methylobacteriaceae; genus Methylobacterium; species Methylobacterium sp. V23. The sequence continues at coordinate 27,701 of NZ_PDHT01000030.1, read as the reverse complement.
GTCGCCCATATGGAGGCCGATCTCGCCCGCCTGCGCGCCGAAGTCTTCGCCGAGGTCAGTACCGCCGATCTGGAAGCGAGCCTGCGCGTCTTCGCGGTTCTGCAGGCCTCCGCGACCCGCTGACGGACGTGCAACCGCTGCGGGCGTTCGTTCCGTGGCCGGGCTGCTGCCGAACGCCGCGTCCCCGATGACTTGAACGGACGCCGCCGCGCGCTCTTTCCCGGCAATGACTATCAAATCATCCGACCAGCCGGTCTTATATTGCCTCCACTATCTCGGCGGCAGTGCCGGGACTTTCGAGACGGTCGCGCAACACCTCGCGGACGCGGTGTCCTGCGTCGCCCTCGACCTCCCGGGCTTCGGCGCGGACGGCGCCGGTTCAGGCCGGGATGTGGCCGCCATGGCGGACGGCGTGGCCGCCCGGATCCGCGCAGACGCGCCGGGCCGGTGGATGCTGGCCGGCAACAGCATGGGCGCCAAGGTCGCCCTGGTGGTCGCTCGCCAGGCGGAGGATGGTGCGCCGGGTCTCGACGGTCTGACCGGCCTCGTGCTCATGGCGGGGTCGCCGCCCTCCCCCGAGCCCATGGGCGAGGACAGGCGCGCCGCCATGATCGCCTGGATCGATGCCGATCCCGAAACCCGGCAGCGGGAGGCCGAGGCCTTCGTTGCCGCGAACATCGCCCGGCCCCTCGACCCGGACCGGATGGCACGGACGGTGGCGGATGTCCTGCGTGCCAGCCCCGACGCCTGGAAACGCTGGCTGACCGGCGGCAGCCGCGAAGACTGGTGCGCACGCATCGGCGTGCTGCGCAGCCCGGCGGTCCTCCTGGCGGGGGCTGAGGATGCCGATCTCGGCCCGGCGGCCCAGGCCGCCCTGACGGCGCCGCATCTCGCCCATCACCGCCTCGTGTCCCTGGCGGAGACGGGGCACCTCATCCCCCTGGAGCGCCCGGAGGCGGCGGCCGAGGCGGTGCGGAGCCTTGCGGCCGGAGCGGTCTCAGCCACAGCCGAGGCGCCCGCGCTCCCGGACGCCTACGCGGCCCTGATCCGATCCGATCGGGTCAATGCCCGCCTGCGCGCGGCCCTGCGGCAGCGTGCAGAGCCCGACGACCCGGCCTACCAGCCTCGAGCCCTCGATCCGGTCGGCCTCGCCATCCTGCGGGCCGCCTGCGCCCGGGTGCTGCCGCAGGAGAGCGGCGGGACCATCGACTTTGCCGCCCGCATCGATGCGCGGCTGGCGAGCGGAGCGGGGGATGGCTGGCGCTTCGCCCGGCTCCCCCCTGATCCGGAGGCCTACCGACGCGCCCTGAAGACCCTGGACGCTGCCGCCCGCGCCGCCCACGGCGCGCCCTTCGTTGCCCTCGAGGCCGAGGCGCAGGACGCGCTGCTGGGAAGCCTGGAGGCCGGTGCGGTCTCCGGTGACCTCGACGCGGAGCAGATGGGCTGCTGGTTCGAGGACCTGCGCGCGGACGTGGCCCGCACCTATCTCGCCCACCCCGTCGCCCTGGCCCGCATGAACTTCAGCGGCATCGGCGCCGGCGGCGACACCGAACCCCTGCCCGGCTTCCACGAGGTCGGCATCGGCCAGCGCGAGGCCTGGGAACCGAACGCCCCCCTGGAGACCGTCCGATGAATCTCGATGCGATGCGTCGCCACGCAACCTCCGAGACCGTCGATGCGGTGGTGATCGGCACCGGCGCCGGCGGCGCGCCCCTGCTGGCGCGCCTCGCCCAGGCCGGCCTCTCCTGCGTGGCCCTGGAAGCGGGGCCGAACTTCGACCCGAAGGGATTCGCCTTCGACGAGACCCTGGCCGACGAGATCTACTGGACCGAGGAGCGGATCAGCGGCGGCTCGACGCCCGAGGCCTTCGGCGGCAACAACAGCGGCACCGGCGTCGGTGGCTCAACCCTGCACTGGGGCGCCTTCACGCCTCGGGCCGACGCCCGCGACCTGCGCCTCCAGACCGAGACCGGCGAGGGCGTCGACTGGCCCCTGGACTACGCCGAGCTGCTGCCGTTCTACGAGCGCGTCGAGGCCTTCATCGGCGTCTCCGGCCCCGCCGCCTATCCGTGGGACGCGTCGCGTGCCTATCCGCTCAGCCCCGTCGCCCGCAACGCCCCGGCCCAGGCCATGGCGAGCGCCTGTACGGCCCTCGGTGTGCGCTACGCCGATGCGCCGGCGGCCGTGGTTTCGCGCGCCTTCGCACAGGAGCACGGCCCGACCCGGCCCGGCTGCATCAATTGCGGCTACTGCCACCAGGGCTGCCGCACCGGCGCGAAAACCAGCATGGACGTGACCTACCTGCCGCTCGCCGTCCATCACGGCGCCGAGATCCGGGCCGAGGCGCGGGTCCACGGCATCGAGCGCGCCAAGGACGGCCGGGTGACGGCGGTGATCTACCGCCAGGGCGGCGTCGACCATCGTCAGCCCTGTCGCAACGTCTTCCTCTGCGCCGGCTCGGTGGAATCCGCGCGCCTCCTGCTGCATCTCGCCTTGGCCAATGGCAGCGGACAGGTCGGGCGCAACTACATGGGCCACGTCGCCACCCAGGTCTGGGGCACCTTCGAGCCCGAGATGCGGATGAACAAGGGCTATCCGTCCTCGCTCATCACCGAGGACATGATCCGCCCGGCCGACGCGGACTTCGCTGGCGGTTACCTCGTGCAGAGCCTTGGCGTCGTGCCCCTCACCTTCGCCAATTCCGTGGCGCGGGGCCGCAAGCTCTGGGGACGGGCGCTGGCCGACCAGCTCGCCCGCTACAATCACATGGCCGGCATCGGCATCAACGGCGAGACGCTGCCCTGCGACGCCAACGTGCTGACCCTGTCCGACGAGGTCGATGCGCTGGGTATGCGCAAGGCCGCGATCAGCTTCGGCTACAGCCGGAACGAGGAGCGGCTCAACGCCCATGCGATCCGCTTCCTGAACCGTGTCTGGGAGGCGGCGGGGGCGACGGACCTCTGGACCCTGGAGCGCGTCGCGCATACCATCGGCACCTGCCGCATGGGCCGGGACGGCGACACGGCGGTCGTGGATCCCTTCGGCCGCACGTTCGAGATCCCCAACCTCTGGGTCTGCGACGGCTCCACCTTCCCGAGCTCGCTCGCCGCCAACCCCGCGCTGACCATCATGGCCCTGAGCCTGCGCAGCGCCGAGGCGTTCCTGAAGGAGGAGCGCTAAGCAATCGGCATGCCTCGGCGGCGATGGTGCGAGGCCACCGCCGCGGCCACGGGCGTCGGGTTCATCAATACATCGGCGTACCGCCCGTCACCGGCACCAGCGCGCCCGTCATGTAGCTGCCCTCGCGCGAGGCGAGGAGCACGTAAGCGGGGGCGAGTTCGGCCGGTTGACCGGCACGGCCGAGGGGCGTGTCGGCACCGAGGGACGCGATCTGCTCGGGGCTCTTCACGATGGGCTGAATCGGGGTCCAGACCGGGCCCGGAGCGACGCAATTCACCCGGATGCCCTTGGGCGCCAGCAGGTTGGACAGGCCGATAGTCAGGCTCGCGATGGCGCCCTTGGTCGCGGCGTAGACCAGCATGGTCCTGTCGGCGACCTTGGCCTGCTGGCTCGTGGAGTTCACGATGGCCGAGCCCGGCTTCATGTGCGGCACGGCGGCCTGGGCGAGGTAGAGCATCGCGAAGACGTTCGCGCGGAACGATCCCTCGAGATCCTCCGGCGTCACGTCGTCGAGGTCCTCGTTGACCACCTGCGCGGCGGCGTTGTTCACGAGGATGTCGAGGCCGCCGAGCTCGGCGACGGTGCGGGCGACGAGGTCGCGGCAATAGGCCGTGTCCCGGAGGTCGCCGGGCAGGAGCAGGACGCGCCGGCCCGCCCTGCGCACCCATTCGGCGGTGTCCTCGGCATCGGACTGTTCGACCGGCAGGTAAGCGATCGCCACGTCGGCGCCCTCGCGGGCATACGCGATGGCCACGGCCCGGCCGATGCCGGAATCGCCGCCGGTCACCAGGGCGACCCGGTCGGTCAGGAGGCCCTTTCCGACGTAGCTCGTCTCGCCGTGGTCGGGAGCCGGACGCATCCGCGAGGTCAGGCCCGGCCGCTCCTGCTGCTGGTCGCCGGGAAAGGGCGGCCGCGGGCCGGCGTCACGGGGATCGGTGGTCATCGGCGTCTCGGCCTTCCAGGGCTGTCTTCGAGAGAAAGGGCCCGCCTGGCGGCGGGCCCCGGGACCATCAGGCGTCCGCGTCGTCTGCCTCGAAAATGGTCTCGAGGTCGCCCGTGAGGGCGTCGAGCTGGTCTGCGGTCGCCCGGATCTTGAACCGGGTGCCGTCCTCAGCCTCGACCGCGATCTTTACGTGATCGTCGACGCGGGCGGCCAGGGCCTGCTTGAGGGTGTAGGTCGTCACGTCCGTGGTCTTATCCGTGGTCTTGGCCATGCTGCCGTCTCCTGTCGTGGTCCCCGGCAACGCGGCAGGATGGGGGTCGGATCTGCGACCAATGCTCCCGCCGAATGCCGCAGCCTCACAGGCTGAGGCCCGACAGGGTGGCGGCAGCCTGGATGAGGGCGAGGTGGGTCAGGCCCTGGGGCAGGTTGCCGAGATAGGTGCCGCTGTTGGGGTCGGCCATCTCCGAGTAGGTGCCGGAATTCCTGTCGAGGGCCTTCACCAGGGCCTCGAACTCTGCTTGCGCCTCCGCCGTCTCCCCGAGCAGGGCCTTGGCCTCGACGAGCCAGAAGGTGCAGGCCAGGAAGCAGCCCTCCTCCACCTCGGCGCCGGTGTAGCGGTAGTGGTAGGGGCCGCGTCCGAGTTCCCGGTCGATGGCCCGGCAGGTGGCTGCGAGCCGCTCGGGATTGCCGAAGCGGAAGCGCACGGCCAGCGCCATCGAGGCGTCGAGCTTCTCCGTGCCCGGATACATGACGTAGGATTGCTGCGCCTCCGACCAGCAGTTCCCGTCGATCCACTCCGCCACGCGGTCGCGGGCCCGGGCCCAGCGCTCGCGGCAATTGCCCGGCAGGTGGCCGCCATCCGCGAGTTCCACCGCCCGGGCCAATGCCTGCCAGCAGCTGATCTTGGAGCCGGTGTAGTGTTCGGCCTCCGGCAACTCCCAGATGCCCGCATCCTTGAGCTTCCAGGATTCGGCGCATTGGTCGGCGAGCTGGGCGAGCAGCGCCCCGGTGCGCAGGTCGAGCATGTTCCCGTCGGCGACGAAGCGCTCGGCGGTCTCGAAGATGTCGCCGTAGATACCGTGCTGGTGCTGGCTCGTGGCGGCGTTGCCGGTGCGCACAGGGCGCGAGCCACGATAGCCCGGCAGGTCGATGTCCCGCTCGCCGGGTACGCAGCCGCCGTCGAGGGTGTAGAGCACCTGCGCCCCGTGCTCGCCGATGTGGCGCATCAGCCAGGACAGGGCCGCGTTGGCCTCGGCCTGGGCGCCCAAACGCAGGAAAGCCTTGATGACGTAGCCGGCATCGCGGATCCAGGCGTAGCGATAATCGTAGTTCTTGGAGCCGCCGATGCCCTCGGGCAGGGAGCTCGTGGCCGCCGCCGCGATGGCGCCGGTGGGCGAGTAGAGCAGCAGCTTCAGCGCCAGGGCGCTGCGCTCGACCTGCTCGGCATAGCGACCCCGATAGGCGAGACGCTCGGTCCAGTCGCGCCATTCCTGACAGGATACGTCGATGCGCCCGTCGATCTCGTCGATCGATGCCACCACCAGGGGCTGGTTCTCGGCCGCCACGATGGCGACGACCTCGCGCTGGCCCGCCCGCACCTCGACGAAGCCCGAGATGGCATGGTCGTTCTCCGTCTCGATCCGGATGCCGTCGCTGGTGCGGAACAGGCCCATCATACCGGCCACGTGGAAGGCGGTGCCGTTGCTGTTGCCCGAGAGATAGGGCGCGGCCGTGTCGCCCCGCGTGCCGAAGACCAGAGAGACCCGGAAGCGCACGTGCCCCTCCAGGCCTTCGATCCGGCGAGCCAGTTCCGCCCAGGGCAGGCGCCCAGCCGGGCCGCTGTTCAGGCTCTCGGTCAGTCGCGCCCGCCCGGTCTTCGTGGTGAAGACGGTCTCGTGGACGTTGCTGCCGTCGCGATAGCCGATCTCGGCGGTGAAGGGCTCCTCCGGCGTGATCGCGAAGTAGCCGCCCTCCTCCGGGCTGAGCAGGCGGTCGAACAGCGGCGGTGAATCGAGACTGGGACAGCACCACCAGTCGATGGATCCGTCGGCGCCCGAGAGCGCGACCGAGCGACCCTCGCCGATGGCGGCGTAGCCCTCGATCGGGAGGAATCCGTCGGTGCGGGCGACGGCACCGCCCTCGCGGGGAAAAGGCTTCAGCACGGCGCGGGCGACCTCGGATGGTGAGCGAACGAGTCCGGCCGGGGCCGGGCGAGGCGCCACGGGCAATCCCTGCGCGTCGCCTCTGTCCGAACCGGGCCGAGCGGGATCCTCCGCGGGGGTCTGCTCGAACCCGTGCGGCGCTCCGCCGTTCCGGCCCTGGCTTGCTTCACGTTGACACGGCGGCTCGAGAATCGAGGCCGTTCGTGTCTCTGAGGCCGCATGACCGTGTCCTGCCGCACCCGCAGAATGAACGCTCATTGACCAATGAATGAACATTCAATACGACGATGGGGTCGGGTGGAGGATGCGATGCAGCGGACGCACGAAGATTTTCCGTTTCAGGCGCTGGTGGGCAAGGCGCGGGCGTTCGTCACACCGGAGCACCTTCTGCTCGGGGCCGTGCTGGTGCTCGGCTGGGCCTCGCTCATCGCCTGGACCGGAAACGGCGCGGTGGGCTGGCAGGCCCGCCTCTGCGCCGATGCGGACGCTTCGGTCGCCGCCTGCCGGGTGGTCGCGCCCTCGGCGGACGGACGGGTCTCCTGACCATGGCCTCGCCGGTCGGCACCCTCATCGACGCCCGCGCCAGCCAGACCGCGCGCCGGGAACAGATCCTCGACGCCGCCCGCGCCTGCTTCGTGCGCAACGGGTTCCACCGCACCACGATGCAGGATCTCGCCCGCGAGGCCGGCATGACGGCGGGCAATTTCTACCACTACTTCCGCTCCAAGGAGGCGCTGGTCCTCGGCCTCGTCGAGCGCGAGCGGATCAGCGGCGCCCAGCTGGTGACGCGTCTCCAGCAGGAGGGCGACCGGCGCAGCGCGCTGTTCGGCGTGCTCGGGCAGTATTTCGGCGCCCTGACCCGGGAGGCGGCGGTGCTGCGCCTGGAAATCTGGTCCGAGGGCACCCGCAATCCGGCCATCGCCGCCCTGACGGCGGAGACCGAGGCGGAGGCCCGGGCCTGGTTCGAGGAGACCTTCGCCGACCTCGCCACCGCGCCGGACTGCGATCCCGTCGCCCTCTACGCCCTGCTCGCGCCCCAGCTGAAGGGGATCGTCCTGAGCCGGGCCATCCTGCCCGATTTCGACACGAGTCTCGCCGTGGCGCAGCTCCAGGCCCTGATCGAGGCCGGACTCGCCGGCCGTGCCCCCCTTCCCGTCACGGAACCCCGCCCATGACCGTCGCCCGCCTCGGTCTCGCCCTGCTCGCCTGGGCGCTGCCCGTCTCCGCAGCCCTCGCCGGCCCGGCCCAGCCGCCGGCCGCCTCCGCTCAGCCGATCAAGGCCGGCCTCGTGCCGACGATCAGCGTGGTCGAAGCCAAGCGGCGCGAGATCGTCGAGTCGGTGGTCGTCACCGGTACCCTGGTCCCGCGTGACGAGATCCTGGTGACGCCCGAGATCGAGGGCTACCGAGTCACCGAGGTGCTGGTGGAGGAAGGCGCCCGGGTGGCCCGCGGCCAAGTGCTCGCCCGCCTCTCGCGCGACCTCATCGACCGCCAGCTCGCCCAGCAGGCGGCCCTGGTGGAGAAGGCCGAGGCCGCCGTGCCCCAGGCCCAGAGCAGCATCGAGCAGGCGGAGGCCGCCGAGACCGAGGCGCGCCTCGCCTTCGAACGCGCCCAGCAGCTCCTGAAGACCGGCAATGCAACCGCGGCCGTGATGGAGGGCCGCACCGCCAGCCTGCGTCAGGCCGAGGGCAAGCTCGCCTTCGCCCGCAACGGCCTGCGCATCGCCCGGGCGGACCTCGCCCAGGCCCGGGCCGTCCTGGAGGAACTGAACCTGCGCCTGGCCCGCACCGAGATCCGCGCGTCGGAGGCCGGCATCGTCAGCCGCCGCAGCGCCCGCGTCGGCCTCGCCGCCTCCGCCTCGGCCGAGCCCCTGTTCCGCCTGATCGCCCGGGGCGAGATCGAGCTCGAGGGCGAGGTCATCGAGACCAAGCTGCCGCAGCTCCGCGACAACGCCCCGGCCTGGATCGACCTCGGCGACGGCACCCGTATCCCCGGTAGCGTCCGCACCGTCTACCCGGAGGTCGACAAGGCGACGCGGCTCGGCAAGGTCCGCATCCGCCTGGAACCGGACCTGCGCCTGCGCATCGGCACCTTCGCGCGCGGCGCCGTCGAGCTCGCCCGCACCCGCGGCGTGACCGTGCCGCAGGCGTCCGTGCTCTACGGCGGGGGCAAGCGCAGCTCCGTCCTCGTGGTCGCGGACGACGTGGTCGAGGTCCGCGAGGTCCGCACCGGCCTGTCCGACGACGACGACATCGAGATCCGCGCCGGACTCGCCGACGGCGAGCGCGTAGTGGCCCGCGCCGGCAGCTTCCTGCGCGACGGCGACCGGGTCCGCCCGGTGGCGCTGGCCGTGCCCGAGCCTGCCGTCGCCGCCGCCCCCTCTCCGCGCGAGACCGCCGAGGCCGGGACGCCCTGACCGGGTGCCTCCTCGTCTCCCGATACGAAACCCCCATCGAGTCGCCGCATGCGCCTGAACATCTCCGCCTGGGCGATCCGCCACCCGATCGCGCCGCTGGTGCTGTTCCTGGTGCTGATCGTGCTCGGCCTCGTCAGCTTCCGCAGCCTCGCGGTGACGCGGATGCCCAATGTCGACGTGCCGATCGTCTCGGTGACGATCACGCAGTCGGGCGCCGCACCCTCCGAGCTGCAGACCCAGGTGACGAAGTGGGTCGAGGATTCGATCGCAGGCGTGCGCGGGGTCAAGCACATCACCTCGGCAATCACGGAGGGCTCCTCGGTCACCACCGTGGAGTTCCGCCTCGAGGTGAACACCGACCGGGCCGTCAACGACGTCAAGGACGCGGTCTCGAAGATCCGCATCAACCTGCCCCGCACCATCGACGAGCCGGTGATCCAGCGCGTCGAGATCACCGGCCTGCCGATCCTGATCTACGGCGTGAAGTCGCCCGGGATGACGCCGGCTGAGCTGTCCTGGTTCGTGGAAGACAAGGTCGCCCGCTCGCTCCAGGGCGTAAAGGGCGTCGGCGGCGTCGAGCGCGTCGGCGGCGTCGCCCGCGAGATGCGCGTCACCCTGCTCCCCGACCGCCTGCTGGCGCTGGGCATCACGGCGGCCGACGTGAACCGTCAGCTGCGCCTGACCTCCGCCGACATGGCGGGCGGGCGCGGCGAGATCGGCGGGCGCGAGCAGTCGATCCGGACGCTCGCCGCCTCGCGCTCGCTGCGCGACCTCAAGGCGACCTCCATCGTGCTCCCGGGCGGCCGCAAGGTCCGCCTCGACGAACTGGCGACGCTGGAGGATTCCATCGAGGAGCCGCGCACCTTCGCGCGCTTCAACGGCGAGCCGGTCGTCGCCTTCGCGGTCTCCCGGGGCTCGGGTGCCAGCGACGCAGAGGTCGCGGCCGGCGTCGAGAAGCGCATCGCCGAGTTCAAGACTGCCTATCCCGACATCCAGTTCGCGACCATCGACTCCTCGGTGGCCGCCACCATCGGCTCCTACGATTCGGCGATGCACACCCTGATCGAGGGGGCGGCGCTCGCCGTGCTCGTGGTCTTTCTGTTCCTGCGCGACTGGCGCGCGACGCTGATCGCCGCCATCGCCCTGCCGCTCTCGGTCTTCCCGACCTTCTGGGCGATGGACGCCATGGGCTTCACCCTCAACGGGATCAGCCTGCTCGCCATCACCCTGGTCACCGGCATCCTCGTCGACGACGCCATCGTGGAGATCGAGAACATCGTCCGGCACATGCGGCTCGGCAAATCGCCCTACCGCGCCGCCATCGAGGGCGCCGACGAGATCGGGCTCGCCGTCATCGCCATCACGACGACCCTGATCGCGGTGTTCGCGCCCGTTTCCTTCATGGGCGGCATCGCGGGCCGCTACTTCATGCAGTTCGGACTCACCATCGCGGTCTCGGTGTTCATGTCGCTCCTCGTGGCGCGCCTCATCACCCCGATGCTGGCGGCCTACTTCCTGCGCGACCACGGCCATGCCGAGGAGCGCGAGGGACCGGTGATGCGCGCCTACGGCCGCCTCGTCGGCTGGTCGGTGCGCCACCGCGTCATCACGCTGATCGTCGGCCTCGCGCTGTTCGCCGGCTCCCTGGCCTCCACCGGCCTGCTGCCCTCGGGGTTCGTGCCGAAGCAGGACAATGCCCGCACGCTGTTCATGGTCGAGCTCGCGCCTGGCGCCCGCCTGCCCGACACCGTCGCGGTCTCGGACCGGGTGGTGGCCCGCATCCGGGCTCTGCCCGAGGTGGTCTCGGTCTTCGTCGACGGTGGCCGCCAGGCCGGCGGCAAGAAGGAGACCCGGCTGGCCACCCTCATCGTCAACCTGACGCCGAAGAACCAGCGCGCCCGCAATCAGGCCGCCATCGAGACCGAGATCGCCGGCCTGCTCGCCCAGGAACCCGACATCCGCTCCTGGACCCTGCGCGACGGCGGCCAGCGCGACCTCGCCCTTGTGGTCGGCGGCCCCGATGCCGCGGTGGTCGCGGAGGTCGCCGCCCGGCTCCAGCGCGACATGGCGGCGATCCCCCACCTCGTCTCGGTGATGTCGACGGCCCCCCTCAACCGCACCGAGGTCCGCATCCGGCCCAAGGAGGGGGCGGCGGCCGATCTGGGCGTCTCCACCGACGCCATCGCCGAGACCGTCCGGGTCGGCACCATCGGCGACATCGGCCTGAATCTGGCGAAGTTCAACGCGCCCGACCGTCAGGTCCCGATCCGGGTGCAGCTTCCCGAGAGCGCCCGCGGCGCGGTCTCGCGCCTGGAGAACCTCAAGGTGCCGGCCAAGAACGGCGCCGCCGTGCCCCTCGCGGCCGTCGCCGACATCGAACTCGACCAGGGCCCCGGCGCCATCGAGCGCTACGACCGCGTCGTGCGCGTGGCCGTGGAGGCCAATATGGAGGGCTCCGACGCGCTCGGCTCCCTGATCGCCCAGGCGCTGGAGACGCCCACGGCCAAGACCCTGCCGCCGGGCGTCACCATTCGTCAGACGGGCGACGCCGAGATCATGGGCGAGGTGTTTTCCGGCTTCCTCATGGCGATGGGCGCCGGGATCATGATGGTCTACGCCGTGCTGGTGCTGCTCTTCGGCTCGTTCCTGCAGCCGCTGACCATCCTGTTCTCCCTGCCGCTCTCCATCGGCGGCGCGATCCTCGGCCTCCTGATCCTGAACATGCCGATCTCGATGCCGGTGGTGATCGGCATCCTGATGCTGATGGGGCTGGTGACGAAGAACGCCATCATGCTGGTGGATTTCGCGGTGGAGGAGATGGCCCGCGGCGTCGACCGAGTCACCGCCATCGTGGATGCGGGCCGCAAGCGCGCCCGCCCCATCATGATGACCACCATCGCCATGGCGGCCGGCATGGTGCCCTCCGCCATGGCGCTCGGCATCGGCGGCGAGTTCCGCGCGCCCATGGCGGTGGCGGTGATCTCGGGCCTGATCGTCTCGACCCTGCTCTCGCTGGTCTTCGTGCCGGCGGTGTTCCTGCTGATGGACAGCCTCAGCGCCGTCCTTGGTCGGGTCCTGGGTCGCTTCGTCGGCGCGACGGACGAGGCGCCTCTCCCCGTCCCGCACGCCTGAGGTCGGACGGAGCGCCCCCGACCAGGCGGCGCTCCGACGGACGGTCAGTCGATCCGGTCGCTGCGGCGCAGCTGGGCCGGCAGGGCGAACAGGCTGATGGCGGCGGCCGTGAGGCACAGGCCGGCGATCACCCAGATGGCCGGGGTGGTCGATCCGGTGAGATCCTTCACCCAGCCCACCATCACCGGGCTGACGATGCCGCCGAACTGCCCGAGGGTGTTGATGAGGGCGATGCCGCCGGCGGCGCCGACGCCGGTGACGAGCTTCGGCGGCAAGGTCCAGAAGGTCGGGATCGAGGCGACGATCCCGGTGCCGACGAGGCAGAGGGCCAGCATCAACGGCACGATCTGCCGGTCGAACAGGCCGGCGCCGAAGAAGCCGAGAGCCGCCGCGATGGCGAGGCCGGCGACGAATTTCGGCCGGTTGCCGGAGGCGTCGGACAGCCGCCCGATCACCACCATGCTGATCGCCCCGCAGATGTAGGGCAGCGCCGCCAGGAGCCCGACCGTCCCGGTGCTGGCGCCGCTCGCGGTGCGGATCAGGTCCGGTCCCCAGAAATTCAGGCCGTAGGAGCCGATCTGAAGCAGGAAGTAGATCAGCCCGACCTTGAGGAAGCCGGGGCTGCGGATGGCGCCCAGGAGCGAGTGGTCGCCGATGCCGCGGTTGGCCTCGGCGATCTGGCTCGCCACCAGGGTCTTCTCGGAGTCGGTCAGCCAGCGGGCATCGCTGATGCGGTCGTCGAAGCGGCTCATCACCAGGGCGCCGAGAAGCAGGCAGGGCAGGCCGCCGGCGAGGAACAGCCACTGCCATCCGGCGAGGCCCGCGACGCCGTTGAGCGAGGTCAGGATCAGGCCCGAGAACGGGGCGCCGAAGATGCCCGAGAAGGCCGAAGCCACGAACAGCATCGAGGTGATGCGCCCCCGCCGCGAGGCCGGGAACCACAGGGTCAGGTAGTAGAGGATGCCGGGGGCGAAGCCCGCCTCCATGGCGCCGATGAGGAAGCGCAGGGCGTAGAAGTGCCACTCCTGGGTGATGAACACCATGGCGGCGGTGGCGAGCCCCCAGGAGATCATGATCCGGGCGATCCAGCGCCGGGCGCCGACCCGGTACAGGATCAGGTTCGAGGGCACCTCGAAGATGACGTAGCCGACCACGAACAGGCTCGCGCCGAGGCCGTAGGCGGTGTTGCTGAAACCGAGGTCGCTCTGGAGCTGGAACTTGGCGAAGCTGATGTTGATGCGGTCGAAGAAGGCGAACAGGTAGCAGACCATGATCAGCGGCATCAGCCGCCAGGCGATCTTGCGGTAGGTGGCGGCTTCGCTGGTCTCTGCGGGCACGCCGAGGGCGGCCGGGGCGGCGAGGGTCATGGTGTCTCTCCCTGGAGGCGTCTCAATGGCGCGCCGCCCTTATCCGGGTGGTCATTCATGTTCGGCGTTCTTGCGTTCGGGCAGTCTCGTGGTTCGGCCCGTCGTGCGGGTTCGGCTCGACGTGCGCCGAACCCCAGCGTCAGGCCGCGATCCCGGGCGGCGGCGGGTGGAGGTCGCCGGGGCGCCCGGCCTGGGCCACCTGCCCCGGCACGGGATGGCCCACGAGGGCCGGCAGCCCGCGCGACAGGGTGATCAGTCCGTCGAGGTCGAGGCCGGTGGGAATGCCCATCTCGTGAGCCATGCTCACGAGGTCCTCGGTACAGATGTTGCCGGTGGCGCCCGGGGCGAAGGGGCAACCGCCGAGGCCACCGAGGGCCGCATCGAAGCGCCGGGCGCCGGCCGCCCGCGCCGCCAGCACGTTGGCGAGGCCGAGGCCGCGGGTGTTGTGGAAGTGGAGCGTCAGCGCCTCCACCGGGACGAGCCGGAGGGCCCGGGCCACGAGGTCGCCGACCTGGCGCGGGTTCGCCATGCCGGTGGTATCGGCCAGCGTGATGCCGTCGATCCCGAGGGCGCGGTAGCGCTCGACGATGCCGAGGACCCGCTCCGGCGGCTGGGCGCCTTCGAAGGGGCAGCCGAAGGCGGTAGCCACCGTCGCGTTGAGTCGCACCCCGCTGCCGCGGGCCGCCGCGACGATGCGCGCGAAGCCGTCGAGGGAGGCCTCGCGGGTCAGGCCCATGTTGGCGCGGTTGTGGGTCTCGCTCGCCGACATGACGAGGTTGAGCTCGTCGGCGCGGGCCGCGAGTGCCCGCTCGGCGCCCTTCAGGTTCGGCACCAGGGCGACGTAGAGCGTGCCCGGGCGCCGGGTGATCCGGGCCAGCACCTCGGCGGCATCGCGCAGGGCCGGGACGGCCCTGGGTGAGACGAACGAGGTCGCCTCGATCCGGCTGAAGCCCGTCGCCGAGAGGGCGTCGATCAGCGTGACCTTGTCGGCTGTGTCGACGAAGGCCGGCTCGATCTGCAGGCCGTCGCGGGGCGCAACCTCCTGGACGATCAGGGGCGTCTCGTCGCCGGGGCTGCCGGTCTCGCCGCCACTCATGCCACCGCTCCCGTGGTCCGCAGGGCCGCGATCGCCGCGGCGTCGTAGCCGAGATCCGCCAGCACCGCGTCGGTATGGGCCCCGAGGGCCGGGCCGGACCAGAGCACCGCCCCGGGGGTCTCGGAGAGCTTGGGCACGATGCCGGGCATCTTCACCGCCATGCCGCCGGGCAACTCGGTCGGGAGGATCATGTCGCGGGCCTGGTAGTGCGGGTCGGCGACGATGTCGGCCACCGAGTAGATCCGCCCGGCGGGGACCTGCGCCGCCTCCAGGGTTGCCAGCGCCTCCGCGATGCTGCGCGAGCCCGACCAATCGGCGATGGCCGCGTCGAGCATTGCCGCCTGGGCCGAGCGGCCGTCGTTGCTGCGCAGGGCCGGGTCGTCGGCGAGGTCGGGCCGGCCGATCGCCTGCATCAGGCGCCGGAAGATCGGGTCGCTGTTCCCCGCGATGACGACGTAGCCGCCATCCTGGGTCGGGTAGGTGTTCGAGGGCGTGATGCCCGGCAGGGCGCCGCCCGTCCGGGTACGGACCTCGCCGAGGAGGTCGTATTCGGGGACGAGGCTCTCCATCACGTTGAACACGCTCTCCACCAGCGAGACGTCGATGACCTGGCCCTTGCCGCCGGCGGTCTTGACGTGGAGGAGCGACATCAGCGCCCCGATGACGCCGTGCAGGGAGGCCAGGGTGTCGCCGATGCTGACGCCGACGCGGGCCGGCGGGCTGTCCGGATGACCGGTGGTGAAGCGCAGGCCGCCCATGGCCTCGCCGATGGCGCCGAAGCCCGGCCGGTCGCGATAGGGGCCGGTCTGGCCGTAGCCGGAGATCCGGACCATGACGAGGTTGGGATTGAGGGCGGAGAGGTCGGCCCAGCCGAGCCCGAGCTTCTCCAAGCCGCCGGGGCGGAAATTCTCGATGACCACGTCGGCGCTGGTGGCCAGGGCGCGCACCACCGCGACGCCTTCCGGCGACTTCAGGTCGACGGCGATCGACTTCTTGTTGCGGGACTGGAGGTACCACCAAAGGGAGGTGCCCTCGTGCAGCTTGCGCCACTTGCGCAGGGGATCGCCCTCCCCCGGCGCCTCGACCTTGATCACCTCGGCGCCGAACTCCGCCATCAGGCGGGCGGCGAAGGGGGCGGCGATGAGCTGTCCGAGTTCGAGAACGCGGATTCCGGCGAGCGGTCCGGCCATGAACGATTCCTCCGGGGGTCTGTTGGCGATGGTCTTCTGGGATCGTCTTCTTGTCCCATCGATAGCTGCGCAGGGCCGCTGAAGGCCAACCGTCTTTCGGCGATGACCGTTCGCGTTCGGAGAACGCTTCGAGGCTCAGGCGGCGTCCGCGGTCAGGCTGGCGACGAGCAGGTTCGCCGCTGGCGACAGGGTGCCGGGGCGGCTGACGATGCGCAATTCGCGCTGGGCCCACGGGTCGGTGAGCGGAATCGCGGCGAGGTCCATGGCTCGTCCCAGGAGGGCGAAGACCCCGAGGGGCACCACGCCGAGCCCCATATCGGCCTGGGCCATGCGCAGGACCGCGTCGAAGCCGGGAACGTGGACGCGCAGGCGTAAGGGGCGGCCGATGTTCTGGGCCTCGCCGCGCACGCTGGCATAGATCGAGCTCTCGGCGTGGAGCCCGACGAAGTCGTGGTCGAGGGTGTCCCGGAAGGCGAGCGCGGACCGGTCCGCCAGGGGGTGGTCGTGTCGCATGACCACGACGAGGCTGTCCCGGCGGTAGAGCACGCTGGTCAGGTCGCGGGCCGGGATGCTGCCGGAGCAGATGCCGAGCTCGGCCAGGCCCGCCTCGACGCCCGCCACCACGCCGCCGCTCGGACGCTCCTCCAGGCTGATCTTGATGGCCTCCTGGCGCGCCAGGAAGGCACGCAGGTCCTCGGGCAGGAACTGCACGATAGCCGAGAGGTTGGCGAACATCCGCACGATGCCCCGGACGCCCTTGGCGTGCTCGGCAAGCTCCGCCACGATCTGCTCGACGTCGTGCAGCATGCGCCGGGCGTGATGCAGCAGGGTCTCCCCGGCCGGGGTCATCACCATGCCCCGCGCATGCCGCGTCATCAGCTGGACGCCGAGGCTCTGCTCCAGCTCGACCAGGCGCTTGCTGACGGCGGAGGGGGCGATCGCCGCCCGCCGGGCCGCCTGGGTCAGGGTGCCGTCTTCGCACATCGCCACGAACAGGCGCAGCGTCGTCGGATCGAGGCGCCGCAGGAGCGTCGGGGCCAGCATGTCCATTCCTCTCACCGACCCCACCGGCGCGGACCGCACCCGGGGCTCCGGTGAGACTACAGTGCCGGACGGCCCGGCGGACCAGCCCGGCGATGGCTGATCGGCGCGAAGGGCGATCCTCAGCGCTGTGGCAGGAAGCGGCGTCCGTGTTCGAATGCCCGGAGAACCGGCCCCGGGGGCGATGGTTCGGCCTCCGCCCGGCGCGGACGGCGACGAGTTCGGGAGCGGCGGCGCAACCACGATCACCCGACTCCCGTCGGAGGCTGGTGCGGGCGTCGGGGTTCTGCCAATCCGGGCGCTGCCGAGAGCCCCGATCCGAGGCTCCGTTCCGGGACGCCCATGACTCTCTGGCTGCGCCTCCTCTGGCTCATCGCGACCGCGTGGCGGCGACCGAAGCTCGCCCCGCCCTTCGGGGTCTCGCGCCTCGGCTTCCGGGTCTGGCCCCACGACCTCGACACGTCGCTGCACCTGAACAACGGGCGCTACTGGACTCTGATGGATCTCGGCCGCACCGACCTCATGCTCGGCTCCGGCCTGTGGCGCGCGGTGCTGCGCCAGCGCTGGACCCCGGTGGTCAGCGCCGGCCAGATCCGCTTTCGCCGCGAACTCCGGCCGTTCCAGACTTTCGACCTGGAGACCCTTCTGGCATTGGGACGAGACCCGCTTCGTCATCGAGCACCGGATGGTGGTCCGGGAGACCTGCACGGTCGCGGCCATCGCGCTGGTTCAGGCCGGGCTCTATGACCGCCGGCGGCGCAGCTACGTGCCGATGCGAACCCTGCTCGCGGCGATCGGCATCGCGGCCGAAGCGCCGCCGATGTCGGACGCGGTCGAAGCCTTCCTCGCCGCGGACCGCGCCCTTCGCGACACGACGGCCCCGGTCTGAGGGGCCGCTACGACGCGGCCCCTTCCCAAGCACCCAGCGTTCGCTGGGATCGCCTGAGGAACCTCGAGGGTCCCGGCGCCGCCCCGGCCCCACCGCATCCGATCGCACTCGTCGAACGCCCGAGGGGGCACAGAGTGGCCCGGGAGAGGCGAAGGCACCACTCGGGCTGGCGTGAGCGCGCCATCACAGGCCGTGCGATGCGTCAGGGTTGCGGCGATCTTCAAAGGTCAGGACTTCGGGGAACACTTCGCATTTTCATGGCCAAGGAGATCCACGAGCAACCCGAAGTGGTGGGCCGGACCCTGGCCCATTACATCGACCTCGCGGCGAGCCGAGTCCGGCTTCCCGTGACGCTGCCGTTCGCCTTCGCCGACCTGACGCGCCTGTCCATCACCGCCTGCGGCACGGCCTACTATGCAGGCCTCGTGGCCAAGTACTGGTTCGAATGCCTGGCCCGACTGCCGGTCGAGATCGACGTCGCCTCCGAGTTCCGCTACCGCGAGGCTCCGCTGAGCCCGGGCGAGGCCGCCCTGGTGATCTCGCAATCGGGCGAGACCGCCGACACCCTCGCCTCCCTGCGCTACGCCCGCGCCCAGGGCCAGCACATCCTGGCGGTCCTCAACGTGCCGACCTCGACCATGGCGCGGGAATCGGATGCGGTGCTGCCGACCTTCGCCGGACCCGAGATCGGTGTCGCCTCCACCAAGGCCTTCACCTGACAGCTGACGACGCTCCTGTGCCTCGCCATCGCGGCGGGCCGCGCCCGGGGGCATCTGGACGCGGCCGAGGAGCGCCGGCTCGTCGACGCGCTGATCGCCATGCCGGGCCTGATGGCGCAGGCGTTGCGCCAGGAATCCGAGATCCAGGGCTTGGCCCAGGAGATCGCGAAGGCCCGCGACGTGCTCTATCTCGGCCGCGGCACCGCCTATCCGCTCGCCCTCGAAGGTGCACTGAAACTGAAGGAGATCTCCTACATTCACGCCGAGGGCTACGCGGCGGGCGAGCTCAAGCACGGCCCGATCGCCCTGATCGACGAGGCGATGCCGGTCATCGTGATCGCGCCGCACGACGCGGTGTTCGAGAAGACGGTGTCGAACATGCAGGAGGTTGCCGCGCGCGGGGGACGGATCGTCCTCATCGGTGATGCCACCGGCGCGGCCGCACACGGCCTGGATACCCTGGCGACGGTGATGATGCCGGAGGTCGAGCCGGCCGGCCGTGGCGCCGATCCTCTACGCCATCCCGATCCAGCTCCTGGCGTACCACGCGGCGGTGACCATGGGGAAGGATGTCGACCAGCCCCGCAATCTCGCCAAGTCTGTCACCGTAGAGTGATCGTCACCATGGCGTGACCATGGGAGGTCGAAATGCGAGGGGACGACCCGGCCCGAGGCGGCGCGCCACCCTGGCATACCAGACCGGCGCCCGGCGAAGTGGTGCCGGTCGGAGGACCCGGTAGGAAGGACAGACGCTTTCCTCCCAAAGCGAACACCTCCACCCGCCCGGCTCCGGCCGCGGCGGGTTTCTTGTGTCCGCGTCAGGATTTCGGAAACGGTTTGTCGACCTTGGTGTGGCGCGGCTTGACCCTGGCGTATTGGGTCGCGCGTGGCCCGGAAGCCGGGCGCCGCAGGCGCATGTCACCGTAATAGTCATTGCCACTCGGTCCGAAGGTGCCGCCGGTGACCACGCCGGGCGTGTCGGGCGCACCCATCAGGCTATCAAGTGGTCCAGCCGCCACGGCCGAGGCGTGGAGCGAGACGCAGAGGAGCAGGCCGGCGGCCGGGATGTAGCGCATGACCGGACCATAATCCGCCTGTCCTGCACAGAGCCTTAACGAAGCCCTGGCGGGAAGCCGTAGAGCCTGTGCGGGTTGTCGACGAAGAGCTTTCGCCGTCGCTCCGGGTCCGGAATCCAGTCCGCCATCAGGTCGAGCAAGTCGCCGATGGCGGGCATCGGCCCCCAGGTCGCTACGTGCGGCCAGTCCGAGCCCCAGAGGCAGCGATCCGGTGCGGCCTCGTTCAGGGCCCGCGCGAACGGGACCGTGTCGGCGTAGGGCGGCCCCGCCGTAGAGGTGCGGAACGCGCCCTGGAGCTTCACCCAGGCGCCGTCGCGCACGAGGTCGACGAGGGAGCGGAAGCCCGGATCGTCGAGGCCGGCGGAGGTGGGGAGATGGCCCATGTGATCGATGACCACCGGCACCGGCAGCCGCGACAGACGGGTGGCCACCGGCGGCAGGTCGCGCGCGTCGAGGAGGAACTGCAGGTGCCAGCCCATCTCGCGGGCGAGCTGCCCGTAGGCCTCGACGTCGGCGAGACCGACGCCGCCGCCGAAGAGCACGTTGAGACGGAGCGCCGTCACGCCGGCCTCTTGGAGTGCGGCGAGCGCCCGGTCGGGCAGGCCGAGGGGAATCACCGCGACGCCGCGCAGGCGCTGGCGATGCGCCCGCAGGGTCTCGAGGAGGAGGCGATTGTCCGTGCCGTGCACGCTGACCTGGACGAGGACGCCGTAGGCCATCCCGGTCGCATCGAGCATCGCCAGGTAATCCGGCGCGGCGGCGGCCGGCGGCGTGTAGCTGCGCGGCCGGACGAAGGGATCGTTCGGCGGGAGTCCGATGACGTGGGCGTGGGTGTCGACGGCCCCTGGCGGAACGGCGTAGCGGGTCGGCCCACGTGGGTGCGGCTGCGGCCCAGGGCAGGCGGGCGCCTCGTCGACGGAGGGAACGGCTTCACGCATCGGCATGGAGAACGCGGCCCCGGGTTTCCGGCAGCGCGTAGGCGGCCGCGAAGAAGAGAATGTAGGCACCCACCGCGAACAGGCAGATCGCGTTGGCGAGGGTCGTGGTCTGCCACAGGGCACCGACCAGGAAGGGAAACAGGGCGCCGACGCCGCGGCCAAAGTTGTAGCAGAATCCCTGTCCCGAGCCGCGCAGTCGCGTCGGGTAGAGCTCAGTGAGGAAGGCCCCCATGCCGGAGAAGTAGCCGGAGGCGAAGAAGCCGAGGGGGAACCCGAGGACCCATAGCAGCTCGTTCGAGAGCGCCACTTGGGTATAGACGAGGATGACCGCGATGGCTCCGAGCGAGAAGACCAGGAACAGGGTACGGCGCCCGTATCGGTCGGCGAACCAGGCGCCGGCGAGGTAGCCTGCGAAGGAGCCTGCGATCAGCGCGGCGAGGTATCCGGTCGAGGAGACGATCGAGAGCTTGCGCTCCGTAGTCAGGAAGCGCGGCACCCAGAAGGTAATGGCGTAGTAGCCGCCCTGGCATCCGGTCGCCACCAGGGAAGCCAGCACCGTCGTCCTCAGGATCGGGCCGGAGAAGATCTCCCAGAGGGCCGGCCGGTCCCTGGCGGCCGCCGCCCGCGCCCGGGCCTCAGCGGCTACCGCCGGCTCCTCGACATAGGCCCGCAGGTAGAACACGAGCAGCGCTGGCAGGGCGCCGAGGGCGAACATCCAACGCCAGGCCTGCTCGGCCGGCAGAAGGGAGAACAGCGCGGCCTGCGCCAGCACGGCCAGCCCCCAGCCCACCGCCCAGCCCGACTGCACCGAGCCGACGGCCCGGCCGCGGTACTGGGCGCGGATCGTCTCGCCCATGAGCACTGCCCCCGCCGCCCACTCGCCACCGAAGCCGAGCCCGAAAAGGGCGCGGCAGATCAGGAGCTGGTTGAAGTCCTGGACGAAGGCACAGAGCAGGGAGAAGAACGAGAACCACAGGATGGTGAACTGCAGCGTGCGGACGCGACCGATCCGATCGGCGAGGTACCCTGCGCCCCAGCCCCCGAGGGCTGAGGCGAGGAGCGTCACCGTACCGGCGAGACCCGCCGTCCCGGCATCGACGTTCCAGAGCTTGATGATCGTCCCGATCACCAGGGGATAGATCATGAAGTCCATGCCATCGAGGGCCCACCCGGCCGCGCAGGCCCAGAAGGTGCGCCGCTCGGGCGTCGTCATGTCGGCGTAGAACCCGGTGAGGCTCGTGTCCTCGATGGGGACGGCCGCGGGGGGTGGAGAGGCCAGCTTGCGCTTTGGTCGTCCCGCTCATGCCGCCTCCCCTCGCCCGGCCCGCCGGTGCCGGGCCAATGCGATGCAGGAAGGCTAGCGCACGGCGCCGGCCCTGGGTAGCCGGCGCCTCCGGGAGTGCGCAGCGTTCCGCGCGCCCGGAAGATGCCCGGGCGCGCGCTGGGCTCAGCCGGCCCGGCCGCCCATCATGCCCTGCATCTTCGTGAGCTGGGAGATGTGGAGTTGGATCAGCGGGATGGCGCCCCGGGCGATGCGGCGCAACTGGGGATCTTCCCCGGTCTCCGCGTAGCCGCCATGGATTGCGTAGGCCTCCTGGTGGCCCTGCAGCGAGGCGTTGACGAAGGCTGCGTCGTATTGCGGCCCTGGCTGCATCCCGGAAAGCTGCGACAGGATTTGCGCCTTCTGCTCGTCCGAGGTCATGCCGCCGGGCGGGGGCGCGCCGAGGACACCGCCCACTGCACCCACCGTCGCCCCCGCGACGCCGCCGGCGACGGCAAGGGGTGCCGTGACGAGGCCACCGATCAGGCCGCCCGGTCCGCCGGCCGCCGCGGCCGCCATACCACCGGTATAGGGCGCGAGCTTCTTCGAGAGGTTCACCTGCTCGACCACCTCGGCCCGGGAGAACTTCTTGACGCGTGGATTCTGGGTCTTGTCGAAGGCATCCCGCGCCGTGTTCTCGAGGAACAGGCCGCCCTTGGTCGCCATGTTCAGGTAGACGGGGGTCGGGATGGCACCGGCGGGCGTCGGCTGCGCGACCGCCGTGCGGGTCACCGCCAGGGCCGCCGTGGCCGTCAGCATGCTGAAGAGAAAATCGCGACGATGCATCGAGGGACTCCAAGGGAAAGGGGGACACCCTGGCAGCGACACGCAGCTCAGGGCACGTCCTCGGGAACCGGTTTTCTGAAGGCCCTGTTCCCTGAACTTCGATCGCCCCGCGATACCCTCACGCAAGACTTGGTCGAGAAAATCTTACTCGACCAAGTCTTGTTCGACCAAGTCTTGTTTGACAAAGCCTTCCGTAGCTTCCTCGTGGATGCGCAGAGGCATTTTCGAGAATTTTTGCCCGGAGAAAACTGGCTCGAAGCAACCTGACTCGAAGAGGAGGCCTGTCCCAAAGGAGGCAGGCCTGCGTCTCCAGTCCCACCCACGTTCGGAGCTGCCGCCGCGGGAGGGGCTTCAAGGCCTCAGTTCTGTTGCGGCTGTTGCTGACCTCCGCTCGACTGCTGGTCCTTCTTGTTCGCCTTGCTGTGCCCGATGGCGCAGCCGGCGGCGGCGCCCATCTTTCCATGCCCGGCCATGTGCCCAGCGACGCCGCCGACGACCGCGCCCTTGATGCAGCCCTTGGCATCCGCCTGACCCCCGAGGGCGATAAGACCCAGGGCGAGGCCGGCCGTACAGGCGAGACTGATTTTCATGGATGACTCCTTTTGACGGGTAATTCTTCCGCTCGTCGTCAGCGTCCAACCGGATGCAGGATCAACGTGTTCCGGCGCCGAACGGGTCAGCGAGGGGCAAGCGAGGGCGCGAAAGGCTGTGGTTGGGGACGGCCGCACCCATTGCCGGCAGCCGTTCGTCCGCCACATGAGGCTCATGGCCAGCGATCTTGAGCACGAACGGCATCGCCGTCCCGATGAGATAACCCTGCCGACCTTGAACGAGGCCACCCGGCTCCGTCTCGGCCGTCAGCTGCAAGCCCTCTACGAGCCCGTCATCGACGAGCCGCTCGACCCACGGCTCGCCGAGCTGATGCTCCAGCTCGATGCGGACCGGGACGCCGCGATCGGCCCGGGTCGATCGGCCTGAACGCTCGACTGCTTCGGGCACGCTCCTGACGTCCGCCTGTCACGTGCAACTTCTATGACCCGATCCGAGCTCCCCGATTCCGCCGCGTCTGGGCTCGGAGTTTAGGGTTCCGGAGCCTCTGGACCGGACCTGACAGCGAGCACCGGAGACGACCCCATGGCGAAGACCCTGAGATCCTGGACGACGGCCCTGTGCCTCCTGGCGCCCCTCCCGGCCGCCGCGCAATCGGCGCAGAACCTGACGGCCCTCAGGGGGCTCGCGCCCGTCAGCGCCCTGGGCGAGAGCGCGGCGGGACGAGACGCCCTCGACGCCAACCTGAGGGTCACGGGCACGATTCAGGCCGGTGCCGGCAAGGTGCCCTTCCTGCTGCCGCTCAGCGAGCAGCGTCAGCTCGCGCTGCGCGATTCCTTCATCACCGACGGAAACGCGACGGAACTCGCCGACGGGCTCGGTAGCAAGCTCGGCGGCCTCTATCAGGCCAAGGCCCGCTACGCCGCTGACGAGACCTTCACCAACGTGGCCGCGTCCGTCGCCGACCTCCTCGGCTACACCAACAACGTCGCCAAGTCGGATTCGAATGCGGGCAAGTATTTCTTCGCGAACGCCACCACCAACGGCAAGGCGCCGGTCTCGGAGGCTGCCGCCGTCATCCTGACGGAGCGCGGCGGCACGACGGACGTATTCGGCAAGGCCTATGACCGACCCGCCGGGACGCCGGGCAGCGATGTCCACGGCGATGCCCGCCCGTTCCAGACCCTGCCGAGCCTGTTCGCCTATCGCGGCATCGACTATTTCGGCCGGCCGTCCCACAGCCTGGACTGGCTGCGAGGCCCGCGCATGAACCTGCTCGACAGCCCCTCGTATCCGAGCGGGCACACCACCTACGGCTATATCGAATCCGTCGTGCTCGCGATCCTGGTGCCGGAGCGCTACCAGCAGATGATCACGCGCGCCGCCGAGTACGGCACCAACCGCATCGTCATCGGGGCGCATTACGCGATGGATGTGCTCGGCGGACGGGCCGTCGCCCTGCACGCGGTCGCCCATCTCCTCGCCAACGATCCCGCCTATGTGGGCCAGATGCGGCGCAACCCTGCGGTGGTCAACGACATGAGCCGCGGGACGAACACGGCCGTGACGCTCACCGATTATCGTGCGGCCCTTGAGGCCGCCCGCACGGACCTGACCGCCTTCCTGAAGGAGGCTTGCGGCGACACGGTCGCGACCTGCGCGCGCGCCGATACCGGCCGCTTCCGCGATGCCTCCGCCAATGCGGCCCTCTACGACGCGACACAGACCTACGACCTGCCCGTCGTGCATCCGCAGCGGGTGGGCACGACGGACGATGTCGGCCGGATCGCGCCGGAGGCCGGACACCTGCTCACGGCCGCCTTTCCGGCGCTCAGCCTCGCGGAGGCCAACGCCATCCTGACGGAGACCCAGGGGCCGGGCGGCGGGTTCCTGGACGATGAATCGGCCTTCGGCGTGTATGCGCGCCTCAATCTCTACGCGGCTGCCGGCAAGGCTGCTGCCCTGGCCGCCCGCAAGGCCGCCCCCTCTCCCACCGCCCGCTGAGACGGGCGGGGCGGGGCCCGCCGGGAGCGCGGTGGGCCGGCGCCTCAAGGGTCGGCCGCGGCGACCAGCCAAGCGCAGAATGCGCGGACCGCGGGATCGTCCGCGCGGGCCTCCGGCACGTAGGTGAAGTAGCTGCGGGCCGGTAGCGCGGGGCCGGCGAAGGGGCAGGTCAGCCGGCCGGCCGCGACGTCGTCGGCGATCAGCCGCTCGGGCCCCATTGCTACGCCGAGGCCGTCGAGGGCCGCCTGGAGCGTCAGGTAGAAATGCTCCAGCGTCACCGAGGCCTGCGGCTCCAGGCCCGGCACGCCGGCGGCCTCCAGCCATTGCGGCCAGACCTGGGGCAGCGTCGCTGCGTGCAGCAGCGTGTGTTGCCGAAGCGCGCCCGCCTCGGTCAGGGGCAGGCGCCGCAGCAGATCAGGACTGCAGACGGGGATGCGGCGCTCGGTGAGAAAGGGGCGTCCGATATGGTTCGGCCGCAGGTCGGGGCCACCCCGGATGGCGACGTCGAAGGGCTCGGCCAGGTTGGCCAAGGGCACGTTCGAAGTGGTCAGCCGCACCTCTACGGTGGGATGGGCGCGCTGGAAACCGGAGAGCCGCGGGATCAGCCAGCGCAGGGTGAAGGTCGCCAGGGCGTTCACGCGGAGCAAGCGTGGCCGTCCGCGCTCCAGCTGTCGCGTCGTTGCCAGGGCGATGCGGTCCAGGGCGGCGCCGACCTCGGCGAGGTAGCTCGCGCCCGCCTCCGTCAGGACCACGCGACGGTTGTGACGCTCGAACAGCGGCTGGCCGAGCCAGGCTTCCAGGGCCTGGACGTGCCGGCTCACCGCCCCGTGCGTGACGCGCAACTCCTCGGCAGCCCGGGTGAAGCTGGCATGGCGCCCGGCGGCCTCGAAGGCCTTCAGCGCATTCAGGGGCGGCAGACGACGCAGCACAGGTCAGGTTTCCTCACGCGAGCGTCAGCATAAGACGTTTGTCAGCCGTGGACGAGCGGGCGATCCTGCGTCGGAAAACGAGGATCATTCCCGCATGTCGTCCGCCCAGGACCTGAGCGCCTTATGTCGAGCGCCCGCCGCCGACGCCCTGCCTCATCCGGAGGCGCAGCGGACGCTGGCGGCCGTTGGCCTGAACCACGCCCTGCACGATGGCTATACGGACCTGATCTACGTGCTTCTGCCGGTCTGGCAGGCGGAGTTCGCCCTCGGCTACGCCGCCCTCGCCCTGTTGCGCAGCCTGTACAATGGGGCCCTCGCCGCCCTGCAGATGCCGTCGGCCAGGCTCGCGGCGCGCTTCGGCGCGCGGCAGGTGCTGGTGTTCGGGACGCTGCTGAGCGCCGGGGGCTATGCGCTGGCCGGCCTCTCTGGGAGCCTCGCCGGCCTCTGCCTTGCCCTGACGCTCGGGGGCATCGGCAGCAGCACCCAGCATCCCCTGGCCTCGGCGGTGATCACCCGCGCCTACGGCCGGTCGGCCCGCGGGCCGCTCGGCACCTACAACTTCACGGGCGATCTCGGGAAAGCCAGCGTACCACCCCTCCTCGGCCTGCTGCTGTCGCTGATGGACTGGCGCTCGGCGCTCTGGCTCATCGCCGCCCTGGGCCTCGCGGTGGCACTCGGCCTCCTGCGCCTGCTGCCGCGTGACCCGGCATCACGGGACGGGAGCCCGGCCAGGACGCCGCGACCCCTGACGCCCGACGGGACCGGAGGCGCCGGCTTCCGGCTGCTCGTGGCGATCGGCACCCTCGACAATGCCGCCCGCCCGGCTTTCCTGCTCTACCTGCCGTTCCTGCTTCAGGAGAAGGGCGCCGGCCTGACCACGGTGGGCTTCGCCCTCTCGGCGGTGTTCATCGGGGGCGCTCTCGGCAAAGCCGTCTGCGGGCGGTTCGGCGAGCGGTTCGGCGTGACCCGGACTGTCATCCTGACGGAGGCCGGCACGGCGCTGGCGATCCTGGCCGTGGTGGTGCTCCCGCTCTGGCCGGCCCTGGCGCTCCTGCCGGTCCTCGGCATCATGCTGAACGGGACTTCCTCCGTGCTCTACGGCACGGTGCCGGACCTGGCGCCCGGGGGGCAGGTCGAGAAGGCCTTCGCGGTCTTCTACACCTGGACCCTGGGCGGAAGCGCCCTGGCAGCCCCCCTGCTTTACGGACGGTTGGGCGATGCTGCCGGACCCCGCGTCGCGATGCTGGCCGCCGCCGCGACGGCGCTGGCCGTCGTGCCGCTCATGATCGTCCTGTCGCCCCGCCTCGCCTCCCCCGCCGCAAAGGCGCGCTGACGAGCGGGCGCACGCCTGCTGCCTGTGCGTTCCAGAGGCGCGCAGCCGCTCAGGGCGCTGCGGGGGCCTCGATCGTCCAGGGCTGGTCGAACACGTATTCCTCCAGGTTCGTGCCGAGCCCGCCGCGGTCGATCACGAGAAAGTCCTGGGGCGCGCCGAAGGGGGTCAGCACCCCGTGCCATGTCCCGATGCCGTAGCAGACGCCCTGCCCCGGCGCCGTGACGAAGGCGTGCGGCCGGCCGGGGCGACCGCCCTCGTCGGGGCAGACCACCACGAGGAACGGCGCGGCATCCAGGGGCAGGAAGGTCTGTGCTCCGAGCGGGTGGCGCTCCACGAGGCTCACGGCGAGGGGCAGCCCGTAGGGTTCGGCCTCCACGTAGCCGATCACCACATGCCCATCCTCGCCCGCCACCCGCACCTGTGCGAGGTCGTGGAAGCGGCGGGCCTTGCCGGCATTCATGGAGCGCGGCGCGACGGCGTCCTTGTCGATCACGGTGCCGAACGGGGCGAAGGCCTCCGCCGTCAGCGGTGCGGCGACGATCCGGCGGTCGTTCATCGGCGGGCCCGGATGGGGGCGAGCGCGGGGTGTCGGTTGACGTCCTTGTAGAGGAGGTAGCGGAAGGGTCCGGG